>JAKASX010000066.1 GCA_021818865.1 Acidobacteriota bacterium | reverse complement strand
AGCGCGTAGGCGGTCGCTTTGCCGGCGCGATCGGCCACCAGCGAACCGGTGGGCCGCGAAGCGAGTTCGCCGACGTAATCCATCCAGCCGTCGAAAATCGTGTGGAGCAGCGCGGTGCCGCGCGTATCGGTGAGCAACTGCCCGCGCAATCCGATCAGTCCGCGCGAAGGCACGCGAAATTCCAGTCGAGCGCGGCCGGAGCCGTGATTGATCATCTTCACCAGTTCGCCGCGCCGCCGGCCGAGCGTTTCCATCACCACGCCGACGTACGTTTCCGGGCAATCGACCGTCGCGCGCTCCACCGGTTCCAGGCGCCGGCCGTTTTCCTCGCGCACCACGATTTCCGGCTTGCCGACCATCACTTCATAGCCTTCCCGGCGCATCGTTTCGAGCAGAATCGCGAGCTGCAATTCGCCGCGTCCAAGCACGCGGAAGGAATCGGGCGAATCGGTTTCCTCGACGCGAATCGAAACGTTGGTCAGCAGTTCCTTGTCCAGGCGGTTGCGCAGGTCGCGCGAGGTGACGAGCGAGCCTTCCCTGCCGGCGAGCGGCGATGTGTTAACGGTGAAAATCATCGCCAGCGTGGGTTCGTCCACAACGAGCGGGTCGCAGGGAGCGGGCGATTCGAGGCTGGTGATCGTTTCGCCGATCTGGATGCCCTCGACGCCGGCAATCGCGACGATTTCGCCGGAGCGCACCACGTCTGCGTCGTCGCGTTGCAGGCCGCGAAACGTGAAGAGCTTCGTGATCGTGGTGGGCGTGACCGCGCCGGAAAGCTTGGCGATGCCGACTTCACTGCCGCGCTCGAGCGTGCCATTGAAAACGCGCCCGATCGCGATTCGCCCCAGATAATCGCTGTAATCGAGATTCGTCACCTGAATCTGCAGCGTCGCGGCGGGATCGCCCGCGGGAGCGGGAATCGCGGCAAGGATGGTCTCGAAAAGGGGCGCGAGAGACGTCGAGCCGTCGTCGAGCGCGCGATGCGCAACGCCCGCCTTGGCGTTGGCGTAAAGCACCGGGAAATCGAGCTGATCTTCGGCGGCGTCGAGATCGATAAATAGGTCGTAGATTTCATCGAGCACCTGCTTGGGCCGTGCGTCGCCGCGATCGATCTTATTGAGCACGACCACCGGCGTCAGCCGCGCCTGCAAAGCCTTTTGCAAAACGTAGCGCGTTTGCGGCAACGGACCTTCGCTCGCGTCCACCAGCAAGAGCACACCATCCACCATGCGCAGCGCGCGTTCCACTTCCCCGCCGAAATCGCTGTGCCCGGGCGTATCGACGATGTTGATTTTTACATCGTCCCAGAAGACGGCGGTGTTTTTCGCGAGAATCGTGATCCCACGCTCGCGTTCCAGGTCGTTCGAATCCATCACGCGCTCGACCACCGCCTGGTTGGCGCGAAACGCTCCGCTCTGGCGCAGCATGGCGTCCACCAGCGTGGTTTTCCCGTGGTCCACGTGGGCCACGATGGCGATGTTGCGCAGCGGTTGGGTCATAGCGTTATCTTCCAGTGCCTTTTCCCTACCTTGAGGGCACACACTCTTCCAGCAGCCCCTCCGCAAAGGTTTCAGATCGGATTGCTGGAGACGAGCGGGAAAACGAATTTTTATTGTACCACGATGCGCGCCAGCGCCATGCGATCAGCCTGCCGGAGCCTCCCGCGGCGGGGGATTTTGCGCACCACGGCCGACCCGCCCCGCGCGATATGCCCCAAAGATGAGCGGCCGGCCTCCCGTATCCGGGCGCAGGCAGTTCCTAACAGTCTTATTTACAACTACATACGCGAAACCGATTTTCCAGGACTCCGGCAAACTCTGGCACGCAATGTGCGATTTAGCTTGTGTTGTTCCCGCAAATGGGGGTGGGTGCTTGGAGTCTGGACTGCTGGTTCTGGGGATCAGCCACCACACGGCTCCGGTCGAGATTCGGGAAAAGTTTTCGATCAGCGAAAGCCGTCTTTACCCTTCCCTCCACCGTCTGGCTGGATCGCCTGGTATTGAAGAAGCGGTGCTGCTTTCCACCTGCAACCGCACCGAATTCATCCTCTGGTGCACGGACATGGATGCGGCCTCGTCTTCCGTCGAGTCGCTGCTGGCCGGCGAATTCTCGCTCGATGCCGATCAGTATCAGCATTTCTATCGTTACACCGGCCGCGAGGCGCTGATGCACGTTTTCCGCGTCGCTGCAAGCCTCGATTCGCTGGTTGTCGGCGAACCGCAAATCGTCGCGCAGGTGAAATCGGCGTGGGCGAAAGCCCGGCAAGCGGGCACCACGGGACGTTTTCTCGATCGCGTGTTCCAAAAGGCGCTCAGCGTTTCAAAGCACGTGCGCAGCGAGACCGAAATCGGGGATGCGCCGGTCTCGATTCCCTACGCCGCCGTCGCGTTGGCCCGGCGCCTGTTCAGCTCGCTCGAAAAGCGGAACGTCATGCTGATCGGCTCGGGCAAAATGAGCGAGCTTTCCGCGCGCTACCTGGTTTCCGCCGGCGTGGGAAAGCTCTGGGTGACGAATCGCACGCACGAACATGCCGAAACGCTGGCTCGCGACCTCGGCGGCACGGCGGTGCGATTCGAGGATCGCTGGCCGTACCTGGCGCAAGCCGACATCATCCTGAGTTCCACCGGATGCCCGCACGTGATTCTGGGCCGCGAAGACGCGGAACGCATTCGCCGCATGCGCGAGGGAGGGCCGGTTTTCCTGATCGATATCGCCGTCCCGCGCGACATCGATCCCACCGTGCGCGAGGTTTCCGGTTTCTTCCTCTACGACATCGACGATTTGCAGCAGGTGGTTGCCAGCCATTTGGACGATCGGCTCACCGCGGCGGCCGAAGCCGAAAAAATGGTGGAACGCGAGGCGAAATCGTTCGCCGGCGATCTGGAAGCCCAGCGCGTGGTGCCGACTATCGTCGCGCTCCGCGCGCGCCTCGAACAGATTCGCCAGGCGGAACTCGATCACTACCGCCGCGATGCTGGCGCGGCGGCCAGCGAAGCCGAAGCGGCGCTCGAGGCCATGACGGCGCAATTAATGGATCGTGTGGCGGGCGAACTCGCGCGCGAGTTGAAACAGGCGCAGCATCGCCCGGAGCAGGAAGAATTGACCGCGGCGCTGCGCCACTTGTTCCATCTAGCGCAGCCGGCCGGCGAACCTTCGCCGGAAATCGAGCCGCAAATAGCTCCCGCCGGCTTCGATTAGCCGCAGGAGGCTTTCCTTTCCAAACGCAAGATTCCACGGTCAGGGCAAAACCGCCCGCGGCAGTAATTCAGCACGCGAGCGGCACCGGCTTCCAGTCTTGGGCGCTTCCAAGCGTCGGCACCAGCACCATTCGGCGTCACTACCAAGCGGAGTCACGACCACGCCCGCCGAGGATTGACACTTCTTGGGCGCTGGGGGTAACGTTCCCCCGTCATGCGTGCGACCATTTCTTGCCGTAGGCCCGCCGTCCGAATCGCTGCGGCTGCCTTATTGCTGACCTCTGTCGCCGCACCGGCGAAAGCGCAGTTTTGGAGCAAGAAGGATTACCGCAAATGGTCCGCCGGCGAATGCCGGAAGATCCTTTCGGATTCTCCTTGGGCGCAAACCTACACCTTCAGCATGGTGCAGATGCCGAACGGCGCCACGACCACGGCGATTCCCGGCCGCCAGCCGCTCCTCGAAGTGAAATACACCGCCATCTTCTTCTCCGCGCTGCCGGTGCGCGAAGCGCAAGTCCGCCTGGGACAAATCGATTCGCATTACGACAAAATGACGGCCGAGCAAAAGAAGAATTTCGACGAAAGCGCGGCCCGCTACCTCGCGGTTCCCTTTCCGAAGGACACGGTCATCCTGGTGGATTACTACACCAACGTGGAATATTTCGTTTCCGCCCTCGCCAGCACCTGGCAACTCCAAACCACCGCCAAGCTGCAAAATTCCACTTTCCTCTTCGCCGGCGGGAAAACGGTGCGCCTGAATCGTTACCAGCCCGAGACGAAACAGCCCCAGTTCTTCCTTTTCTTTCCCCGCCTGGTGAATGGGGAGCCCATACTGGGTAGAAATGCCAAGTCCCTCACTTTGCAAATTACCAGTCCTCAATTGCAATTTGCGAATACGTTCGGGAGCGGAAATCTGACAGCACAACAGCCCGCGGCCCAGAACATCATCTTCAGCTTCAACGTGAGGAAAATGTTGTACGGCGGCAAGCTCGCCTACTGAACGCCCCTTCGCGCCGTTCCACGCGGCCGTTTCCGCAGCGAAACGATATGTTATAGTCAGCTTTCCGAGTGCGTTCCGAGTCGCCTCGGCAGCCTGTCCCATGGCCGAAACCGCCCACTCTCCCTCCTCTAAAATCCAGATCCGATTCCCTCCTCCGCCATTCACCGCTGCGGATGGCTTGCGCCTGGTAGAGGATCTGTACGGGATCGCGGGCGTTGCGCAGGAGCTGGAAAGCGAGCGCGACCGCAATTTTCTGATCGCAACGCCAACCGGTGAACGCTTCGTGCTGAAAATCGCGGGCCGCGCCGAGCGCGAGGAGACGCTCGACATGCAAAATCGCGCGATCGAGCATCTGGCCGGGGAAGCGCCCGCGCTCGCCTTGCCTCGCCTGCGGCGAACGAAGGCCGGCGCGGCCATCGCTTGCACCTCCGCAAAAGATGGTATGCGGCACTTCGTCCGCATGGTCAGCTACATTCCCGGAAAACTCCTGGCGGAATGCTCGCCGCACACACCCGAACTCCTGCGCAGCCTGGGCGCCACGCTCGGCGCGCTCGATCGCGCCCTCCAATCGTTCGACCATCCCGCGGCCACACGCCCGCTGAAATGGGATCTCGAGCAGGCCGGCTGGATTCGCGACTATCTGGACTACATCGAAAAAGCCGCGCACCGCGCTCGCATCGAAGCCATTCTCGAGCGATTCGACCGGGAAATCGCGCCCGCTCTCGCCCATTTGCGTCACAGCGTCATCTACAACGACGCGAACGATCGCAACGTAATCGTCGGCGAAGGCGATGCGTGGACGCGCCGCGTCGCCGGCGTGATTGATTTCGGCGACATGGTGCGCACAGCCACCGTTGCCGAGGCCGCCGTCGCCGCGGCCTATGCGATGATGGGCAAATCCGATCCTATCGCCGCGGCCTCGCATGTGATTCGCGGCTATCACGAAGTATTTCCCCTTTCCGAAGAAGAAATTCAGCTGCTCTTTCCGCTCATCGAGACGCGTCTTGCGACCACAGTCACGAATTCCGCCTATCAGCGCGCGGCCGAACCCGGCAACGACTACCTGACCGTAAGCGAAGCGCCCGCCTGGCGCCTTTTGGAACAGCTTCAGGAAATCAGTCCGCGCTTCGCGCTCGCCGCGTTTCGCCACGCCTGCGGCCTTCCGGCCTGCGCGTCAGCGCCCGCGGTCGCGCGATGGCTGCATGAAAACGCGCCGCAGTTCGGCAACATCATCGAACCCGATCCGCGCGTCGCGCAAAGCCTGGTATTCGATTTGAGCGCCGGCAGCCGCGAAATCGGCGCCTACGACGAATGGGAAGATGCACAGGCGGCGACGGAAATGCTTTTCTCCCGCATGAAAGCCGCCGGCGCGAAAGTGGGCATCGGCCGCTACAACGAGCCGCGCGCCGTCTATCGTTCGCCGGGATTCGCCGCCGAGGGGAATGACGGCCTGGAATGGCGCACGATTCACCTCGGCCTCGATCTTTTCGTCGAGCCGGGCTCGCCCGTTTTCGCCCCGATCGACGCCGTGGTGCACAGCTTCGCCAATAACGCCGCTCCGCTCGATTACGGTCCGACGATCGTGCTCGAACATCGCGCCGCGGACGGCGCGTCGTTTTACACGCTCTATGGCCATTTGAGCGAGGATTCGCTGGAGGGTTTGGCGCGCGGAAAGCCGGTGCGTCGCGGCGAGCAAATCGCGCAAATCGGCGAAAGCCGCGTCAACGGCGGCTGGCCGCCACATCTCCATTTTCAAATCATTCTCGACATGCTGGGCCGCGAGGGCGATTTTCCCGGCGTGGCGCGCCCCGGCGAGCGTGGGCTATGGCTCGGACTTTCTCCCGACCCGAATCTGATCGCGCGAATTCCCTCGCTTGATTTAGCCGCCGCGGCGAAAACGGAAATGACCCGCGAAGAAATCCTTGCGGCGCGCGCGAAACGCATCGGACCTTCCCTGAGCCTTTCCTATCGCCGTCCGCTCGAAATCGTTCGCGGCGCGCGGGAGTGGCTTTTCGATGAGACCGGAAGGCCGTTTCTCGATTGCGTGAACAACGTGGCCCACGTCGGCCACGCGCATCCGCGCGTGGTCCGCGCCGCGCACGAGCAGATGGCCACTCTCAATACGAACACCCGTTACCTGCACGAGAATCTGGTGCGCTACGCCGAGCGGCTCACGGAAACGCTGCCCGCGCCGCTGCGCGTCTGCTTCTTCGTTTGTTCGGGCAGCGAAGCGAACGAGCTGGCGCTGCGCTTGGCCCGCGCGCGAACTCGATCGAAGGAAACCATCGTCCTCGACGCCGCCTATCACGGCAATACCACCAGCCTCGTCGAAATCAGCCCTTACAAATTCGACGGTCCCGGCGGTGAAGGCGTGCCGGCCCACGTGCACAAAATTCCCCTCCCCGACGTTTATCGGGGTCTCTATCGCCGCGACGATCGCGAAGCCGGCGCGAAATACGCCGCGCACGTCGCCGAGGCCATACGCGAAATTCACGCGCGCGGCAGAAAACTGGGCGCGTTCATCGCCGAATCCATGCCCGGCTGCGGCGGCCAGATCGTTTTTACCGAAAATCTCCTCCGTGAAGCGTACCGGCATGTCCACGAAGCGGGCGGCGTCACGATCGCCGACGAAGTGCAGACCGGCTTCGGCCGCGTGGGCTCTCACTTTTGGGCGTTTGAAACCCAAAACGTTGTGCCCGACATCGTGACGATGGGGAAACCGATTGGAAACGGCCATCCAATGGGAGCCGTGGTCACCACGCACGAAATCGCCGCCGCGTTCGCCAACGGTATGGAATATTTCAATACGTTTGGCGGAAACCCGGTTTCCTGCGCGATCGGGCTTGCCGTGCTCGACGCGATCCGCGACGAGCGTCTGCAGGAAAACGCGCGCAATGTTGGCGAATACCTACTCGCACGACTGCGCGACCTGGCGCAACGCCACGCGCTCATTGGCGACATCCGCGGCGCCGGACTCTTTCTAGGCATCGAGCTCGTGCGCGACCCTCAGACGCTCGAACCCGCTGCCGAAGAAGCCGCCTACGTTGTGAACCGCATGAGGGACGCGGGAATCCTGCTTTCCACCGACGGCCCGCTCCACAACGTGATCAAGATCAAGCCGCCGCTGGTTTTCACCCGTGCCGACGCCGACTTTCTGGTCTCGATGCTCGATCGCGTATTGAGCGAGGATTTTCTTTCGGCCTGATAGCGACGATTGGCGCCGCGTTACGTCCGCCGGTCGCGAGCGGGAGACTCGAGCCGACGGCAATCGGCAAGCCAAAATTCCGCGCCTGTCGCGTCAGAGCACGCGGTCGCGCGTGAAGGGTTCCGGCGTGTGTCTCGTCTTGCCGCGTGCCTCGCGGGGGTCGTCCCCAGGATTGGCTCCGCAAGCTCGATATCCGCCTCTTCGGCGGCATCTCGTGCCGGCGAAAGTTTGCAAAGAATTGCCAGCCGGCTGGAAACGCCTATCTTCGTCATAGCCAGGCGCAGCAAAGCCTTCACGGTATTCGGGCTGATTCCCATTTCCTCCGCGATCTGCTTGTTCGTCAGGCTGGCCAGGGCGAATCGCACCGCTTCCTCTTCCCTCGCCGTCAGGTGAAATGGCGCAAGGGCTTCGGCCGTCGGAAACCACGCGGGAAGATCGCGTTCGATCACCACGACCGCGGCTGGAGCTCCGCGGCGGGAGTGCGGCACCTCGAGCGGAAAAACGCGGCAGCGGTACCGCCGCCGTCCAGAAACGAAATTCCGAGAACCGGCAGAAACAGGGGATGAAGCGCGGAGGTGACCGGACAGAACCTGCGTCCGCACCATCTTCCATCCATTTCGCGCGGCCGACCGCCCTGCGGAAAAGCCCAACACCTGAATCGCCTCCGCGTTCAGGCAAATCGCCTGAAGGTCGGCGTCGACAAGGATGACAGCGGCCGACGCGTCGGCCCGCTCATCTCGGTCGGCAACTTTTCGCAATTCGTTCCGACGAACCCGAGAATCGCACTCCGCTTCCGCGGAACCGTCCCGAGGAACTCCGCGTATCATCCCTCGCATTGCTGACATGTCGCTTCCCCCGTGGCGATGGAGGCACCCATTCCATCCGCCAAAGCAAATCGCCTTCTTAGGAATGCATCGAGGGATCAGTTATATGGGGTTAGAGTCTAACAACACGCCGGCGTGCTGTCAATTCTCAGTCTAGTCAGTAACTCATATTCAATTATTCAAACTGTAGTCAGAACCGAAGTGGGCATCGGATGATCGTCGCCTGTGGCACACCTAAGGCACGCATTGCCCCTAACTCACTGACCAAAGGAAGAATGCCGACATTCTTGTTGCCGGCAGAGCGCTCCCACCGATCATTCTCTTCGCAGCAAAAGCAGCGAATGGAGGCCAAGTACCATAATTGATGAACTTGTTAAGATGGCCGCATCGAGGCAAAAAAACGCGCGCGGTATTAGAACCAGGGTCATGGGAGATAAATGACCGCATTTCGAAAGACGTGCGCGGCTACCGGCTCGCGCATTCGAGGTTCCGCTTTGCCGCGTCCCGCGCGGCCCGCTAGCGTCCGCCGCCTGTCTGTGGCCGGCTGGAAGAAGAATCGAGATCCTGCTGAATCATCTTTTCGAAAACCGACGCCGGCTGATCTCCGCTCAGGAGCTGTCCGTTGATGAAAAACGTGGGAGTGCCGTTGGCGCCGAGCCCCTCGGCGGCTTCGGCATCCTGCTGCACCGCGGCCACATACTTGCCGCTCGAGAGGCACGAATCGAACTGCTTTTCGTCCAGATGCAGCGTGCGCGCGTCCTCCAAGAGCGAATTGCGGTCGAGCCGCGGCGGGTCGCTCATCAGCAAATCGTGATATGGCCAGAACTTTCCCTGCTCTTCGGCGCAACGGGAAGCTTCGGCGGCGAGTTCGGCATGAGGGTGGATCTGGCTCAGAGGCAAATCGCGATACGCCAGGCTGACTTTTCCATCGAACTGTTTCAGCACCGAGACCAACGTGGGCTCGACGCCGCGGCAGAACGGGCACTGATAATCGGCGAATTCGATAATCATCACCGGAGCGTGCGGGCTGCCGAGCAGGCGCTTGGGATCGTAAGAAACGTGAATGCGCGGCGGCTCGAGAAAAATCTGTACGTTGGCTTTCGCGCGTAGTTCGGCGATGTAGTCAGCGCGGGCCTTGCGAATTTCCGCCTGGCGCAAGGAAGCTCGCAACTGCTCCTTGATTTGGCTGAATGGCCGGCCCTGAAGGTTGGGCTGGGCGAGATAGTAGGCGCGGACGGCCTCGTCGGTGGGTTGCGGAATCTTGGCGTCCACCTCGCGCGCAAGCCATGCTTCCGGCGTCAGACCTTCCGCTTTGGCCTTTTCGGCGACCACCTGTTCGTTGATGTACGAGTCGAGCGCCTGTTTCTTGATTTCGTACTCCCGGTTCTCGATCTGGAGCAAGCTGCCCTGCACCTTGGGAAGGATGGCCTGCTCGTAAACCGGCTTGCCCTCGATCTCAGCGATTTGCTTTTGGTTGGTCGCCGAGGGCGCTTGAGCTCCAGCGGCCGCAGCCGATGCCAGAAAAAGAAACAGCCACGCGGTCTTTTTCAGCGTTTGCATTGAGGCATACTCCCTTTGACGTTTTTCGACAAACTCTTGACTTCGTTCCATGGGCCGCACCTTCTTCGCACGGCCCTTACTTCCCGAGCGTGCCGGTAACGTAGCTCCGGAGTCGCCCGCATACGCGGGCGACTCCGGTTGCCGTTCGGGTCTAGTGCGCCGAGGTGAAGGAGGCCACACACTCGGTAACGTTGAGGCCAGTGACGGTCTGCGTGACCGACACTCCCGTCTCGTCGCTCGTGAGCGTGGCGTTCACCGTGTCGGTTTGCGAGATGCCAGCGCAGGTTAGGTCGCACTGGGCGTTCGTCGTGCAGCCGCCCCCGGGCGTGATTCCGCCAGGGTTGGTGCAGGTTCCCGGCACTGAGCTACTGCCGCTGCAAGCTCCGGTCCCGTATTCCTCCGCCGCACTGCTGACCGCTTGGCAGAATTCTCCGTCGAACTGGCACGTGTAGGTGCCGCTCGGGGCTACTGACGACGGGAAGTTGCCCGCACCGTTAGCCGCCGAAAGTGTCCCGATGCCACCGGGGGTGCTACCGCTAGGTACCGGCTGGCCGCACGTTGTTCCAGTCACCGCGACATAACCGGGCGTGCCTGCGGTGCCACTGCTGTGGAGTGAGCTGATGTCGCCGTAAACACTGTCGGTCAGCCCGGAGAGGGAGATGGACTCATCCGCCGAGCTCGTGTTGGATACGGTCACGTTGTACCTTGCCGTCACGCAATCTGCCTCGGTACCGGCGAGACCTTTGGTCGTCGAAGCAGTTGTCGGCGAGTCCTCCGACGTAACCGTGACCGTGTTCGAGGTTGTGGGGTTGGGGCTTATCGCGATGGGCGCGGTGGTTTGTTCATCCGAATGCGCATAGACGGACACGGTGTCCGTCTCGGACAGATTCTCGTTCTGGTGCGCGACGAAATCGCACGATTCGCTGGCACCGAATGCGATGTCGCCCGGCACCGAGGAGGTGCAAGTGGTGCTGATCAGGCTGCCGCTACCGCCGATGCTTCCGGTCGGGCAGCTGGCCCCGGTGAACGACGCGGACCTGTAGATGGTGCCGTAAACATTGTCGCAGATCTGGTCAATGATGATGCCCCCGATGTTCGAGGTGTTGGTGACTGTGACGTGGTAGGTCACGTTGTTGCTGGTGACGTCCCCGTAGCCCTCGTCGCAACTAGTGAGGTTCGATCTGGTACTCGTCGTGGTATTGCAGCTCTTCGCGACGGTAATCGACGGAGTAATAGGCTGGATGGGTATGTAGAGTGTGTTGCAACTACATTTCGACGAAGTGCCAGGCACCGCCTGTGGCCGCCACGAATAGGCAGAATACGACGTCAGGCACTCTGGCATAGTGGACGTCGGCTGCCACCAACTCGTGCATACCGGCAGGGCCATGCAGTCGGTCCCTGCCGGCTCTCCAGCCGAGGCCGGGCACGGTGGAGCGCTTAGCGGACATGTGACGTTGTCGACCTCGAAGACGGCCTCTTGGTACCCGGAGAGGAGCGGGGTCTTGTCGTCGGTGCTACTGGAGTCGCCGCAGCCGCACGCAGTATCGGTGCTCGCGCCGGTGCAGGCTGGCTCACCGTTAATCGAGGTATCGAGCTCTTCGTAGCTGTTATACAGATTCCCGCACTGCTTGTTCGGGTCGCCCGGGCATGGATGCTGTGGGGCAAGGATCTCATCCGAGCAGGTGCCCGATATCGCATTGCTCTGGCCCGTGCCAAAGTAGACCCCGATGTTCGACCGCGTTTTGTTGGACGTGGTCAGGATCTCGAAGGTGGCGACAAAGTTGAACTGGCTGGTCGCTAAGCATTTGTCGCCCGACCCGCCGATGACCGATTCACTCCCGGGGACGATGCCCGCGGTCGTTACGTCGCTGGCCGTGCAGCTCAGCGTCTTGTTGGTTCCGTTCAAGGAATTATACTCATCCTGAACGCAGGTGCCAGTAGAGGTGGTGGACTGCGCCGACGCCGGCACCGCGCTGAATCCGATCACCGCCGCGGTTGAAACCAGAAGAAGCGAAAGCGTTCGTGTTGCCCGGGAACATCGGTTAAGCTTAGTTCGCATTTTTCCCCCTCGTCGTCCTCGCGGCAGTGAGCCGCGCCAGCCATTACAGGTGCAGCTTATAGGCAGGCAAATGAATGCAACGCGTACCGTCTCCGCGCATGCAACACGCGTTGCGTCGTGTTGGGGTTGCGAAGTCCCTGTCCAGCGCCTTGGGCTGGAAGACACTTGTTATGCGGCTATTCTTCACAAGCAAGACGGGAGGTCAATTGCCCGAAGAGGTTCGTCAAAAAGAGTTAGCCCGAAGGAAGTAGCCCAAACGGGCTAACCCGCCTATTGCAGCGCGCGAAGGCTCAGCGCTTTCAGAACGTGAATCGCAAGCCAAGTTGCGCGGCGAACGGGATGCCAACCGTGGTGCCGGGCCCGAAGAAGTCGCCCAGGGCGCCGGCGGGCACCTCGAGTTGGGAAAGACTGGTGATGGGCTTGGTCTGGGTACAGTCGGCGTTCAGGCAAAACGCCGTCGCGTTATAAAGATTGTTCACCGGCGTGGGCAGCGCGGCAAGATTGGTGACGTAATTGGCGCCGGGATTATTTCGGTTGAACAGATTGAAAAATTCGGCGAACGGAGTAAGCCGCCAGGTATCACGCAGCGCGATCGACCGGCTCACGCGCAAATCCACCTGCATGTACGGCGTGCCGTGGAACTCGTCGAGCGATGTCTGCACGCCGTTGACGACGGCGCGATCGGTCGTGGTGCTGCCGAGCCCATTGACGTCCACTGGAGTGGTCATGGTGAACGGGCGAGCGCTTTCGAACTGCGACAGCGTGGAAATTTCCACGCCGCCCGGCGCGCGAACCACGCCTCCGATGACAAGCCGCTGCAGCACGTCCTCGCCCGACGGGCCATAATCGCCCGGCCCGAAGGCGTTGAGCGGGTTGCAGACGCCATTGACGTAATCGAACAGCTCGCCCAGAACGCAGCCCCAGGTGTAGGCGCTCGACAGCGTGTAGTTGACCACCAGGTTCAACCGGTCGCCCACGTTCCCTTGCAGATGGACGAACATCGCGTCGTAGCGCGAGCGGTTGTCGGCACGGTAGACGTTGATGTTGGGGACATTGGCCTGCTGATCGGCGACGTCTTGCGGATAGAGCGGGGAAAAGAGCGTGTAGCCGGCGTTGTAATTGTAGGCGCGGAACGCGTGGACGCCCTCCTCGTGAACCCAGCTCGTGCTCAGCGTCCAGTTCGGGCTGAATGCGTGCTCCACGCCGACGGTTGCCTGGAGCGCGTAAGGGGTTTTATAACCGGGATCGATGATCGAACCAACGCCGCCATTCGCCGCCCCGGGCAGACAGCCGGGATCTCCCGGCACGACGCACACGCCGGGCGCGGCGTTCACCGCCTGCAGCGCCGTCACCCAGCCGTTTTGCGCCAGGTCGTTGTAATAGAGCCCAACGCCTGCGCGAAAAACGCTCTCGGCATTGTGGCCGAAGGCGTAAGCGATGCCGAGCCGCGGAGCCAAAGCACCGCGGTAATCGTGCGGCGCACCGTAGCTATCGAAACCCGGAACCTGAAGGGCGCGGAGGGTGAGCAGCGCCGGATTATCGAGCTGGCTGCGGCCGGAAGCGGTGAACAGGCCGAAAGTGGTGTCGTAACGCACGCCGTAATTCACGGTGAAATCGGGAGTGACGCGCCAGGTGTCCTGTGCGTAGAGGCCGAGCCGCTTGATGCTTTGCGAGAACGTTCCGTTCGACGCCGGCGTGGACGTGCAGGTGGTGCCCGGCGTCACCTGGAGCGTCGCCGTGGGCGTGCAGGTGAGATCGACGGCGAATTGCTCCGGAGTATTGACGTAATCGGCTGGATTGAGCGCGAATACGGTGAGATTTTCCGCCGCCCCCGAAAGCGCCCCGCTCAAAACCGGTTCGTCAATGAACTGGATGCCGAAGCGCGGCGCGTGATCGCCGGAGGTGTGGCTGACGTCGTAGAGGAACTGGTAATTTTCCTGGTCGCGCAGCACCGGAAACGCGGTGATCGGCGTGACGAACTGATTGTCGCCGAACGTCTCGAAACCGGAAATGGTCACCGAAGTGGAGGTGAACGGAAACGCCAGCGCGTAGCCCAGGTCGCCGTTCCGCCGCTCGGTCATGTGCAGGTAACTGGTGCCGAAAGTGAACGAGCCGAGCCAGGTGGGGCTGAAAATGTATTCGTTATTGAGCGCGATGTTGAAATAGGCGGAATGGTTCGCAGCGCCCGTCGAAGGCAGCGCCGCCTGCTGAACCAAATCGTTTCGTCGTGTGTAATTATCCTCGGAAGCGCGCAAGAACCAGCGGGATTGCTGCGTCTGCGTCCAATCGAACCGGATCGAGCCCATGACGTCGCGAAACGGCACTGGAACGTTCGACGGCACCGGAATCGAGCTGACGCCCGGCAGCAAACCGTCCGAGGCAAGCGAAGCCAGCGCGTTGAACTGCGTCAGGCTACCCGGGCTGTAGGCGATGCTGGCGTTTTCGTGAACGTATTCGAGGCCGCCGAAAAACCACAGCTTGTTTTTCACGATCGGCCCGCCGAGCGTCGCCACATAGTTTTGCCGCGAAAAGGGCTGCTTCGGATTCGGCGCCGGATTATCGATCGGGAAACGGGCGTTAAGAGAGGCGTCGCGCTCGTAAAGCGCGAGGTCGCCGTGGAAATGATTTGTGCCATGTTTCGTGGTGATCGCCACCGCCCCGCCGGTCATGCCGCCGACGTCCGCCTGCGCGTCGGCCACCTGCACCGCGAACGACTGAATCACCGCGGGAGAAAAATTCTGCAGGAAGCCGCCAATGTAATCGTCGTAGTTGATCGCGCCGTCCACCGTCAGCGTGTCGTTGAGGCCCGAGCTGCCGCCGAAGGAAACCGCGGTGATCCGCGCCTTGGTCGGGTCGGAAGGCTCGACGGGCTCCGTGCCCGGCGCGAGGTAGGCGATATTGGCGAAACTCCGCGAGGCAAGCGGAATGGTCTTCAGGTCCCGGTTCGTGATCACGCCCTGAATCACGCTGTTGGTGAGGTCGAGCGGCTGCGTGGTGATCGACGAGGGCTCGGCATGGACGGTAACCCGGGTCACCGCAGCCGCGGGCCGCATTGTCACGGTCACCGAACGCGTCGAGCTGACCTCGACGCTGACTTGCGCCTTCGCCGGAGCGAAACCCGGCGCGGCGACGGTGACTTCGTAATCGCCCGGCTGAAGATTGTCGATGCGGAAATTCCCGTGTGTGTCCGCGGTCATTCTCCGCGCGTTCGCGGGAACGCCCACCGGCGCGACCACGATCTTGGCCGAAGGAATCCGTGCGCCGCTCGAATCAACCACCACACCCACCAAGTTGCCGCGAAAACCCTGCGCCCGGGTACCGGGAACCACCGCCGCCAACGCCGCGGCCAACAAAAAAATCGCCCACCCTTTCATCCTGCCCTCCGAAATGCAGTTTGTATACACACCAACCCCGCACGAAAATACAACGGGGGCAAGCCTACTACCATCCTCGTAATTCATCGGCGCGCACCAATGTGAGGTGAAGAGCTTCCAGGGGACACGGATGGCGGCGAACAAGCCGGCTCAGCGGCGCGGCTCAGCTACGGCACGCGCGGGCAGCGGGCACGGAAAAAACCGCTCTTGCCCTCGCGGAAATGCGGTGGTGATGCCTCGGTCGCGGAAAATTCCGTTTAGCGGCTGGCCGCTTCGGTGTGCAGGCAGACGGCCGCGCCGCCGGCGATGCCGGAATCCTCGCGGTAACGCGCGCGAACCAGCGGGATTTCGCCGCAGCGCGAATTGATGGACCACGCCGGCAGCTTCTCGCGAATCACGTCGAACCATCCCGACATCAACTCGCCCATGCCGCCGCCGAAAATGATGACGTCCGGCTCGATCATATCAATGATGTTGCCCAGCCAGATGGCCAGGTATTCGGCGGTTTCCGCCAGCAGCGCCTTGGCCATGGCGTCGCCCTGCTGGTACGCCTCGCCGATCACCTCGCCGGTCACCGCTTCGGGCTTCCCTCCCGCCAGATCGAGGATCAGCGACGGCGTCCGGGATTCGGCCAGCTTCGCGCGAGCGCGAGCGGCAAGCGACGGCCCGCTGGCGAGCGCCTCGATGCAGCCGCGCTTTCCGCAGCCGCAGCGCGGGCCGTTGTAATCAATCGAAAGGTGTCCGCCTTCGGCTGCCGCGCCGGTGCGCCCATGGAAGATTTTCCCGTCGAGGACGAGTCCCGTACCGATGCCGGTGCCCAGCGTTGCGTAGAAAACGGTGGAAAATCCCGCTCCGGCGCCCCAAACCGCTTCGGCCAGTGCGGCCGCATTGGCGTCGTTATCCACAACCGCAGGCAAGCCCCAGGTTTCCGAAATCCGCCGCGCGAGCGGGAAATCCCGCCAGCAAGGTAGATTGGGTGGATTGATGATGACGCCACGCCGAGGATCGAGCGGCCCGGGGCAGCTGACGCCGATAAAGACGCGGTGGCCGCGGCGCGGCGATTCCGGCAATAGACCAGCCAGGACGCCGCGAACGGCCTCGAACGCCTCTTCTGCGCTTCCGCGGCTCGGCATCGGCGCGCGCCTTTTCTCGCGGATTTTGCCCTGAGCGCTCACCACACCGGCGGCGATCTTCGTGCCGCCAATATCCACTCCAATGAATGCAGGTTCGGCAACGACCATGAAAAGGATTTCTCCTGTAGGGGTTCTCCCCTTTCCATGATAGTCGCTCGGCCGGAATTGGGCGAACCGGCGCGGCAGCGGGTGCGCCGGCGCCACATCCGCGAAGTCGTCAAGTAGCGCAGCGCCGGCTCGGCCGCGAGGGCGGAATTGCGCTGCGGCGGGTGTTGTGCTAAAAACATGAGCATGTCTTCACATTTTACCGGATTGGCGCCGCGCCGCGTGCCCCGCCAGCAACGCGGCAAGCGCCGCGTGGCCCGGCTGCTCCGCGCCGCCGAAGCGGTGATCGCCGAGCACGGCCACGAAGCCGCCACGATGTGCGCCATCGCCCAGCGCGCCGGCTCCTCGGTCGGCTCGCTCTACCAGTTCTTTCCGAACAAGGACGCGGTAGTGCAGGCCCTGTGCACCGGTTTCGTCGAGGCATCCGACGCGCTCTGGAAAGACCTAACGGCGAGGGCGCCAAGGCTAGGCGCCGAGCAACTGGCCGGCCGCATGATCGAGCTGCCGCTGGAACTCGCGAAAGACCATCCCGCGTTTCTTCCACTGCTCGATTTTCCGCCCACCGCGCACAGCCGCCGCCGGCACGAAATCATTCGCGAGCGAATCTCGGTAGCCCTGCGCGCCAGGCAGCCGGGCCTTTCGCGGCCGCAGGCCCTGCGCACCGCCTCGGTCGCGCACCAAATCATCCGCGGCTGTCTGACGCTTTGCGCCCGCGCGCCCATGGAAGAACGGAGCGGAATCGTCGGCGAATTTCGCGTGGTGCTCGCCGGATACCTGCGGGAACGGCTGAGCGAATAGAAATGGGGCGACGGGAACGGCGGGCCGCGCCACGACGCGGGGAAGGAGACCGCACTTGAAGCAGCGAACGACGAAGATCTGGAAATGGGCAATCGCGGGAACCGGCGCGCTCGCGCTGGCCTTCTGCGCGGGATGCGCCCGGCAGGTGCATTCGGCGCCCGCGCGGCCCGCGCCGGCCGTGGTGACGGCGCCGGTGGTCCAAAAGGACGTCCCGGTCTACGGCGAATGGATCGGCACGCTCCAGGGCTATTCCAACGAACAGATCAAGCCGCAAGTGACCGGCTACCTGATCCGCCAGGATTATCACGAAGGCGGCCTGGTGCGGAAAAATCAGGTCCTCTTCGAGATCGATCCGCGCCCGTTCCAGGCCGTTCTCGACCAAGCCGAAGCGCAGCTCGCCGAGGCCCAGGCGCAATTCGCCAAGACAACGCTCGACGTGAATCGTGACATCCCCGAAGCGCGCGCGCAGGCGATCCCGCAAAGCCAGCTCGATAACGACCGGCAGGCGCAACTCGCAGCAAAGGCTTCGGTCGCAGCCGCCCAAGCAGCGGTCGAGCAGGCGCAGCTGAATCTCGGCTACACGAAAGTCCGCACGTTGATTCCCGGCATCGCCGGAATCACCGACGTGCAAGTAGGCAACCTGGTCGGCCCCGCGACCACGCTCGCTTCCGTCTCCGACGTGAGCCCGATCAAGGTCTATTTCCCGATCAGCGAACAGGAATATCTGCGCATCGCCGGCCGCATCGCGCCGGGCGCGGTGGATATGCTTTCCCGCTCGGCATCGATCCCGCTCACGCTGATTCTCGCCGATGGCAGCACGTATCCTTATCGCGGCCGCATCCTTTTTGCCGACCGTCAGGTGGACGCGGCGACGGGAACGATACAAATCGTCGGCTCGTTCCCGAATCCGCGCGATCTGCTGCGCCCCGGCGAATACGCCCGGGTGCGCGCGCTCACGCAGGTGCTCAAAGGTGCGCTTCTCGTGCCGCAATCGGCCGTGACCCAACTGCAAGGAAGCTATCAGGTGGTAGTGGTGGGCCCGAAAAATCACGCGCACATTCGCACGATCCAGGTCGGCGAAACCTCGGGAACGATGTGGGTGATCACCAGCGGCCTTGAGCCCGGCGAACGCGTGATCGCCCAGGGCGCTCAGAAAGTGCGCGAAGGCGAAGAGGTGAGGCCCGTGCCCGGCCAGCCGGCGGGAGCGCGCTGACCCATGTCGAAATTCTTCATTCGCCGCCCGATCGTCGCCATCGTCATCGCCATTTTGACGGTGATGGTCGGCACGATTACCATCCTCCGGCTCCCGATTTCGCAATTCCCCGATATCGTTCCGCCGGAAACGATGGTCCAAGCCACGTTTGTCGGAGCCGACGCCAAAACGATCGCCCAGTCGGTCGCCACGCCGATCGAGGAACAGATGAGCGGCGTGGACAACATGAATTACATGTACTCGCTCAGCTCGACCTCGAACAGCCAGCTGAGAATGGTCGTCGACTTCGCCGTCGGCACCAACCCCGATACCGACTTGATTCTCAGCCAGATGCGCGAAACCCAGGCCTCCTCCCAGCTTCCCGCCGACGTTTCCCGCTACGGCGTCATCGTCCAGAAATCGGTCACGTCGCCGCTGATGCTGGTCGCCCTGTATTCGCCGCATGCCACCTACGGCGCCCAGTTCCTCGCCAACTACGCCTACATCAATCTCCTGGATCCGATCACCCGTTTGCACGGCATCGGCAACGTCCAGATTTTCGGTTCCGGCCAGTATGCCATGCGGGTCTGGCTCAATCCGGACAAGATGGCCAAGCTCGGCATCACCGTGCCCGACGTCGTGAGCGCCATCAACGCGCAAAACACCGTGAATCCTGCGGGCCAGATCGGCGGCGAGCCCGCTCCTAACGGCCAGCAATTCACCTACCCGGTTCTGGCGCAGGGCCGCCTGATCACTCCCGAACAGTTCGGCGACATCGTCGTTCGGGAAAATCCGAACGGCGGGATCGTGCGCGTGCGCGACGTCGCCAAAGTCCAGCTCGGCACCCAGTTCTACAATCTGCGCGGCCGCCTGAACGGCAGACCCAGCGCCATCATCGCCGTCTACCAGCTCCCCGGCTCGAACGCTGTCGACGATGCCCGCGAGGTACGGAATTTCATGGCCGGCGCGAAGGCCCAGTTCCCCACCGACATGAACTACGCCGTCTCGCTCGATCAGACGCTTGCGGTGACGGAGGGCATGAAGGAAATTCTGATCACGCTGGGCATCGCGCTGCTACTGGTGATTCTCGTCGTCTATCTTTTCCTCCAGAACTGGCGCGCCACGCTGATCCCGCTGCTCGCCGTTCCCGTTTCCCTGGTCGGCACGTTCATCCTGTTCCCGGTCTTTCATTTCTCCATCAACACGCTTTCCATGTTCGCCATGGTGCTGGCGATCGGGCTCGTGGTGGACGACGCCATCGTCGTCGTCGAGGGCGTCGAGCGCCACATTGAGGAGGGTCTCTCGCCGCGCGAAGCTGCCGTGCGCGCGATGGAGGAGCTTTCCGGCCCCGTTATCGGCATCGCGATGGTGCTCTCGTCGGTGTTCGTTCCGACCGCTTTTATCCCCGGCATCACCGGCCGGCTCTACCAGCAGTTCGCCGTCACGATCGCCGTCTCGGTCGTTATTTCCGCTTTCAACGCGCTCAGCTTGAGCCCGGCGCTCGCCGCCCTCCTCTTGCGCCCGAAAAAGCCCGGCAGCGGCCCGCTCGCCGCCTTCTTTCGTTGGTTCAATCGCGTCTTCGCGCGTTCCGCCGATCGTTACGTTCGCATTTCCGGCGGGCTGATTCGCAAGAGCGCCGTGGCTGTGCTTCTGCTCGCGCTCTTTCTCGGCGGCGCGGCGATGCTCGGCAAGCGCCTGCCCACCAGCTTCTTGCCCGACGAGGACATGGGCTACACCTACGTCAACCTGCAGCTTCCCAACGGCGCTTCGCTCCAGCGGACCGACGCCGTAGCGCACCAGGTCGAGCAGGTTTTGCGGAAAACGCCCGGCGTGCGTTACGTCACCGGCGTCATCGGCTTCAGCCTTCTCAGCACCGTTCAGGCCACCAACTCCGCCTTCTTCTTCGTCCGGCTGCAGCCGTGGAGCGACCGCACCAAGATGAGCGAACAGGTGTGGGCGATCGAGGCGCGCCTGAACCGCGAACTGAGCAACCTGCCGCAAGGCACCGCATTCACTTTTTCCCCGCCGGCAATTCCCGGCGTCGGCACTTCGGGCGGATTCACGTTTGTTCTCGAGGACCGCGGCGGACAGGGCACTTCTTTCCTTTCCGCCAATCTGGCGAAATTCCTCGCCGCGGCCCGAAAACGGCCCGAAATCGGTTCCGTGTTCAGCACTTTCGTTCCCGATATGCCGGAGCAATTCGCCCACGTGGACCGCGCCGCCGCGCTGAAAATGGGCGTTCCCCTCCCAGATGTTTACACCTCGCTCCAGGCCTTTCTGGGCGGCATCTTTGTGAATTATTTCAACCGGTTCGGGCGCCAATGGCAGGTCTACGTCGAGGGCCAGCCGGATTACCGCTCCAGCGTCAACGGCCTTAGTCAGTTTTACGTGCGAAACGATCAGGGGCAGATGGTCCCGCTCTCCGCACTCGTCCAGCTCCATCCCGAACTGGGCCCGGAATTCGTCATGCATTACAACGAGTACGATTCGGCGCAGATCAACGGCAGCGCCGCGCCCGGCTACAGCTCCGATCAGGCCATCGCCGCGCTCGAACAGGTTTTCAAGCAGACCATGCCTCCGGGCATGGGCTATGGTTTCATGGGCATGTCGTTCCAGGAGCAGCAGGCGGAAAAAGGCATTTCGGCGACGGAAATTTTCGGGCTGTCGCTCCTGTTCGTCTTCCTGATTCTCGCCGCGCTCTACGAAAGCTGGTCGCTGCCGTTCAGCGTTCTGCTCAGCACGCCGGTCGCGGTGTGCGGCGCCTTCGGGATGCTGCTGCTTCGGCGGCTCTACGTTGCCCATTTCTATCCGCCGTTCATGCAGCACATGGATAATGACGTCTATTCGCAAATCGGCTTGGTGATGCTGATCGGCCTTGCGGCAAAAAACGCCATCCTGATCGTGGAATTCGCCAAGAAACAGTACGAGCAGGGACGGCCGCTGATGGAAGCCGCCCTCGGCGGAGCCCGCCTCCGTCTGCGCCCGATTCTGATGACGTCGTTTGCCTTCATTCTCGGCGTCTTTCCTCTCTGGATCGCTTCCGGCGCCGGCTCGATCTCGCGACAGATCATGGGCACCACCGTCATCGGCGGAATGCTCGCCGCCAGCGCCATCGGCATTTTCCTCATTCCCGCCATCTTCTACGTGGTCGAGCGAATTTCCGGCGCCGGACGCGCGAAGGCGCACGAGCTGGCGCCGGGAGAAGCGTCGGCGAAGGGTGATTGAATGAAGAAACTGGCCCTGCTCGCTCTTTCCTTCGTTTTTCTCGCTGGCTGCATGGTCGGGCCGAATTACCATCGGCCGCCGGTCAGCGTCCCCCCCACGTATCGCGGCGCGGCGCCGGTCGCCCCGGCCGTCGCCGCGGAATCGCTGGGCAGCGAGAAATGGTGGCAGGTATTTCAGGACCCGGTGCTTGTGAACCTGATCCACACCGCGATTGCCCACAATTACGACGTGCGCATCGCCGCCACGCGCATCGTCGAGGCGCAAGCCTCACTCGGCATCACACGCGGCAACCAGTTTCCCAGCGCGTACTTGGGCGCCGGGCTCTTCAGCGAGCAGAATCCGAAAATTTCCAAGGTGTTTCCCGCCTATGAGGTCAACGCCGGCAGGCTGAGCCTTTCCGCCATTTGGGACCTGGATTTCTGGGGGAAATACCGGCGCGCAACCCAAGCCGCGCAGGCGCAAATGCTCGCCACGGAATGGGGGCAGCGAGCGGTGATTTCGTCGGTGGTGGCCAGCGTGGCGACGGCCTATTTCCAGCTTCGTGCGCTCGACAGCCAATTCGCCATCGCCAAGGAAACGCTCTCGACGCGGCAGGATTCGCTGAAGCTGACGGAAGTGCTCGAAAAGCACGGCTCGGCTTCCCGGCTCGACGTCACTCAGGCGCAGCAATTGGTGGACACCGCGGCCGAGGAAATTCCCGACCTCGAGCGAAGCATCGAGCAGCAGGAAAACTTCCTCAGCATCCTGCTCGGCGAAAATCCGGGCCCGATTCCGCGTGGTCTCTCCCTTGTCCAGCAACCCGCTCCGCCCGTCGTTCCCGCCGGCCTGCCTTCTCAGCTACTCGAGCGGCGGCCGGATATTCGCGAAGCGGAAGACAATCTGATCACGGCAAACGCGCAGATTGGCGAGCTGAAAGCGGCCCTGTTCCCCGATATTTCGCTGACCGGCACGGGCGGACTCGAAAGTTTCGCGCTGAATCGCTTTATTAGCGCGCCTTCGGAAACCTGGAACGCCGCCATCAACGTGACCCAGCCGGTTTTCGAGGCCGGCGCGCTGCGCGCGGGCGTGCGGTTGGCGCAGGCGCAATGGAAGCAGATGGTGCTCACCTATCAGCAGACCATCCTGAATGCCTTCGGCCAGGTTTCCGACGCGCTCGTCGGTTACCGGAAAGACCAGGAGTTTCTGCGCCAGCAGCAAAGCCTCACCGACGCCGCCCGCGAAACGGACCGCCTTTCCATGGTGCTCTATCGCCACGGCGGAGCCAGCTATTTGCAGGTGCTCACCAGCGAAACGAATTATTTCGCCGCGGAATTGAACCTCGTCCAGGCGCAACTGAACCAGCGCCTCGAACTCGTCCAGCTGTACCAAGCACTCGGCGGCGGCTGGCAACAATAG
>JAKASX010000065.1 GCA_021818865.1 Acidobacteriota bacterium | reverse complement strand
TACAATGCACTTTCCAGACACACTGAGCCATGCTCGCTGAGATCCACGACGCCCTGCTGATTCACAACCCGGCCGCTGGCCGGCGTTTGAGCCGCCGCGCGAGCGACCTGGCCGAGGCTCGCCGCACGCTGGCCGAGGCCGGGATCGCGATCGAAATTGCCGATACTTCGCGTTCCGGCGAAGCGACGCGTTTCGCGCGCGAAGCCGCCCAGCGCGGGTGCGGCCTCATCATCGGCTGCGGCGGCGACGGCACGGTCAACGAAATCGTCAATGGATTGGCCCGCTCGCGCGTCCCTTTGGCCGTTCTTCCCGCCGGGACGGCGAACGTGCTGGCCAAGGAACTTGGCTTGCCGTGGGACATCCCCGCAGCGGCGCGATTGATCCCCTCTGGTCGGCTGGAGCGCGTGGCGCTGGGTTTCGCCCAGCATCAACCGCCGCAGGACCCCGGGCGATACTTCCTGTGCATTGCGGGAGCGGGCGTGGATGGCTCGATGGTGCATCGAGTGAATTCGCACCTGAAACGGGCTACCGGCACGCTGGCCTACTGGCTGGCCGGACTCAGCCATTTCTTTTCCTATCGGCTGATACCCTTCGAAATTGCGGCCGATGGGCGGAGCTTCCAGGCACCGCAGGTGATTATCGGGCGCACAAAGCATTACGGTGGGCCATTTCAGCTGACGCCGGGGGCCGATCTTTTCAGCGATCAGTTCGAGACCGCAGTTTTCACGACGACCAACAGGTTTCGCTATCCGGCGCACATGATGGCGGTTTGGCTCGCGCGGCTGCGCCGGCAGGAAGACGTACATTTCGTGAAGACGCGCCAGGTGCTCTGCCAAGGTGCGGCCGGACATACCATCTACGTGGAACTGGATGGCGAGCCGGCCGGGACCCTGCCGATGGAATTCCGAGTTGTGCCCGACGCTTTAACGCTCGTCGTGCCGGAAAACGAAACGGCGAGAGCACCTCGGAGCGTCCATTAAGATCGGGACCGAAAGGAAACCTTGGAACCGATCACGCAGTTGGCGGTTTCGGCGACGATGGCGCGGGCAGGATTGCGGCGGCTGACGCCGCTGGCGACGACAGCGGTACTGGTGGCCGGGATCGCGCCCGATGTGGATTTTCTGAGCGTGGTCGCCGGACCACGCGCCTACCTCCTGCTGCACCGCACGGTGACGCATTCAATTCTGGGCGGCGCCGCGATCGCGGTGCTGGTGGCGTGGGTGATTTGGCTCATTGGGCGAAAACGGGAGCCGGAACCGGCGCGATTTTCCGGGCTCCTGATCGCCTCGGCCTGCGGCGTGGCGGGACATCTGCTACTCGATTTCGGCGACAACTACGGCGAAAAGCTTTTCTGGCCGTTCAGCCAGAAGTGGTATGCGGGAAACTACTGGCCGCAACTCGATCCGTGGCTGCTGCTGGTCCTGCTGCTGGCGCTGGGTGTGCCGTGGCTGCTGTCGGTGGTGAACGAGGAGATGGGAGCCCGGAAAAAGGCGGGGGTGTCGGTTTCGGGAATCGTGGCGCTGCTGCTCGTCGTGGGTTATTGCGGCTGGCGGGTGCGGCTCCATTCAGAAGCGATGCAGGAACTCTATTCGAACAACTATCACGGGCAAGAGCCGCTCGGCGTGGAAGCGTTTCCGAGCGGAATGTCGCCATTCGAGTGGCGCGGTCTGGTGGATACGTACGACGCGATAGACGTCGTTTCACTCGACTTGGGACCACGGGCCTATTTTGATCCCAGCATGGCGATCACGCACTACAAGCCGAAGAAATCGCCGGCGCTCGAAGCGGCGGAAAAAGCGCCGGGCGTTGCGACGTGGCTGAATTTCTCACGATTTCCGATGGCCGAGGTGACTTCCCTGGGCAAGGGCGCGCACGAAGTTTTCTTTCACGATCTGCGCTACCGGCACGCCGGCACGTTTTGGCTGAACCCCACCGTGACGGTGGATCTCGACAAGCTCAATCACGTAGAGCGGGTCCACTGGCAGTTCGGCGTACCCGGCTAGAACGCGTACAAAACGAAGATTTCAGCGCGGCAGGAAATGCCGATAGAGCCGATCCTAGGAGTTTTGCCCGCGCTTCGTCCTGGGGCCGAAGAGCCAGCGCCAGCTGGCGTAGGTCAAGCCCAGGGTGAGAACGACGATGAGGGTAAACTCCAACTTATTTTGCACGAGGTAGCGCGTGGCCTGCTCGCCGTAGCGCATCGCCAGGAAGCCTTCGATCGAATAGCGGAGGCCGCGGCCGACGATGAGGGCCAGCGCGAAGGAATCCATGGGAATCTGAAAGACGCCGGCAGCCAGCACAAACGGCTTGAACGGCAAGGGCGGCGGCAGGATCGCCGGAATGGCCACGCTGAGGAATTTATTCCGCTGCACCCAGCCATGAATTTTTTCGGCGCGGCCGCCGGCGCTGCGGCGAAACATCGCTTCCCCGCCCTTTTTCGCCAGGAAATAGAGCCAGAAGCAGCCGGCGAGCGAGCCGAGAGTGGCCATCAACACGTAATAGGGCATCAGGCGCGGCGAATGAATCGTGAAACGGATGAGCAGCAGATCGTTGATGATGGGCAGCGGAAGGACCGAAGAATCCAGAAAGCCGACGACGAAAAGGCTCAGCCCGCCCAGAGGGCCAATCAGCGCGCGCAGCCAAGGAGGAAGTTGTTCCATCCACGTTCGAGCGAATTCCGCCGAGGCGCCGGAAGCCTACGGTTCCTCGCCAGCCTTCGCGGCGCTCCTATCATGCCCTGTTGGCATCCGGGCGCGGGGAGCGCGACGTGGGATTTTAGCAGAGTTTGCGGTTTTTCCGCTTGCCGATGCCAGCCAACCCGCGAAAACGGATTTCGCGCGCTATAATCCAGCCGATGAGAACGATCGTTCTTTTTTGTTTCGTTTGTCTTTTTCTGAGCACCGGAGGTCAAGCTGTGCCGCCCGAGCAGAGTCCGCAGACTAGCCAGGCTGTCCCACTCAGCCAGGAGCCGCATCACGAACTGATGTACGAAACGCCGGACATGAAGATTTACGACGTGTTCCTGCCGCCCGGCCAGAGCACGGTGCCGCATCAGCATGACCACGACTACATTTTCATCACGTTCGGCAAGTCGGAAATCACCGTCAGCGGGCCCGGCCAGCCGACCCAGCAACTGAAGTTGCCTTCGGGATCGGTGCGGTTCGCGCACGGCGGCTTTTCGCACACGGTGACGGCGGACGGTTCCCAGCCCTTCCACAACCTGAGCATCGAATTTCTGAATCCGGCACTGACCCGGGCGGGATGCTCCTGCCGCGGGCTGGATACCGATTCGATTTGCGGCTGCCCAAACGCGCAGCCGTTGCCGGCGAATTGGTCCTTGCGAATCGGCCACCTGTTTCTGGCGGGCGTGACGCTGGAACCGGGCGCGGTCTACGACATCAACAGCAATCTGCCCAACCGGTTCCTTGTCGCCGTGACGCCGTTCGACGACATTCTGGATGAGACGCACCACGAGCCCGCCACGCTCCACGTGCGGCTGCCCGAAGGGCGGTTTCACTGGCTTTCGCCGGGACCGCACAAGATTCAGAACGCGAGTTCGCAGCCGGTACGGTTCGTGAAGGTGGAATTCTAAGGACTGGCCGAGCGGCTCAATCCAATTCGTCGAAACGTTTGGCCGCTTCGTCGAATCCCGGTTGTCCCCGGCGCACGATCTGCTTTTCCGCCGCTTGAAAGGGCGATTCGGCGGGAATGCGATCGAGCCAGCGCTGGTGGGTCAGCTTTTCGTGATCGGAAAATTCGAGCCGGACGAGCAGCCGGAAGTGATCGGGCGCGGCGGAAGCCGGGGCTGCTTCGGATTCTTTTTCCTTTTTGGCTTTTTTCTTCGGCGATTTGGCGGATTCGGCTTCGGAAGCGGCTTCGGCGGGCTTTTCGGCTTCGATGCGCTCGAATTTGAATTGGACGCGATCGCCCAGGCGAAACGCCTGGCGCCAAGCCTCGATGCGGTGACGCGCCTGCTGCGCGGCTTCCTCGCTCGAACCGAAATCGAAAACAAGAAACGTCTGCGGCATCTTTCCCTCTACGGCGGCTGCGATTCGCGCGGCACGGCTTTCGCGCCGCGCGGCTGATCTCGCCGGCTGATTTTCTCGCTCTCAGTCTACCATCGGAATGCAGGCAACAAGGCTGACGGCGCAAGCGGCCGTCGCTATTCGCCGTTCAGGCGCTCGACTTCGCGGCGCAGCGATTCGACCCTCTCGAGCAAGCGATCCACTTCCGCGTTGAGCGCAGCGGCGGTTTCGGGCGCGAACGCCACGCCGTAGCCTTTCATGCGCTTGGGCCGGCAGTTTTCGAGCATCACCCAGGCCGTCGAAACTTCGGCGGTGAGAAGCTGGGCCAGTGCGACGGCGCGCGGCTCGAGTTCGAATTTCGAGGCAAATTCGTGGAGGGCGGCGTGGAACAGATCCACTTCGCGCAGCAAACGCTCGCGGGACCGATCGGGCAGCGAGCCGCGCACGACGCGCACGATGCCCGCATCCATGCCGGCGAGCCAGCGCCGGGAGCGCGCGATGGATTCCTCGAGCAACTGCACCGTAGCCTCGAGGCGCCGCTGGTGGCGTTCGTCGAGTTTCATCGTCTCGGTTTACGCGACGCTCCGGTCGCGCCGCAGAACGCCCACCATTGTAGTGCCGCTGCTTCCCGTCATGAAACATCGAGCGCTCATTCCTCATCGCGAGCAGGCGAACGCTGACCGAAAAAGACGTTGCGGCCGCCGGCACCGGATGGTAGGCTCAAGCGAATAAAAAGCGAAGGAGTTGCCGTGGCTTCTCTTCCCGTTCGCCGCTCCGGAGTCGATACGCTGGCCTCGCTCGAGGCGGCTGTGGATGCCGTGGTTCGCCGCCAGCCCGTGCGCCCGGGCGGCGATCCCGGTTCCGACGTGATTACCGCAATCCACGAAACGCCGGAACGGCCGGCCGTTTTCGAGGAGATGCCGGATTGGCTGCGGCCGGAACTGGCGGCGGCGTACCGAGCGAAGGGCATCGACCGGCTCTACAGCCATCAGGCGGCGGTGGCGCAAGCGGCGCGAGCGGGCGCGAACGTGGTGGTGGTGACGCCAACGGCTTCGGGCAAAACGCTCTGCTACAACCTGCCGGTGCTGAACGCGATTCTGGAAAATCGGGATACGCGAGCGCTTTACCTTTTTCCCACGAAGGCGCTGGCACAGGACCAGTTGGCGGAATTGCACGACCTGGAAGAGCGTCTGGGTGACGCCTTTGGCGTATTCACCTACGACGGCGATACGCCGGCCGACGCGCGTCGCGCGATTCGCGAGCGCGGGCACGTGGTGCTATCGAATCCGGACATGCTGCACGCGGGCATCCTGCCGCACCACACGCGCTGGATGCGGCTGTTTGAGAATCTGCGGTTCGTGGTGATCGACGAACTCCACACTTGCCGCGGGGTCTACGGCAGCCACGTAGCGAACGTGCTACGGCGGCTGCGGCGAATCGCACGGTTTTATGGCTCCGATCCGCAATTTCTGTGCTCTTCGGCGACGATCGCGAATCCCGGCGAACTGGCCGAACGGCTGGCGGAACGGCCATTCGAGCTGGTGGCGGAAAACGGCGCGCCGGCGCCGCGGAAGACGTTCGTTTTTTACAATCCGCCGGTGGTGAATCGCCGGCTGGGCATTCGCCGCAGCTACATCAACGAAAGCCGGCGCGTGGCGCAGGAATTTCTGGCGCGGGGGTTGCAAACGCTCGTCTTCGCCAATTCGCGACTGAACACCGAACTGCTGCTCACCTACCTGCTTGAAGCGAATCCCGCCCCTCCCGGCGGCGAGCCGGCGATTCGCGGCTATCGCGGCGGCTATTTGCCGGGCGAACGGAGGGAAATCGAGCGCGGATTGCGCGAAGGCCGGATTCGCGGCGTGGCGGCGACGAATGCGCTGGAGCTGGGTGTGGATATCGGCTCGCTGGACGTGGTGGTGATGGCCGGCTACCCGGGCACGATCGCATCCACGTGGCAGCGCGCCGGCCGCGCCGGACGCCGCGGCGGACACGCGTGTGCGGTGATGGTGGCGTCGTCAGCGCCACTCGATCAGTACATCGTGACGCATCCGGAATATTTCCTGGGACAATCGCCGGAGCGGGCATTCATCGAAGCGGACAATCCGGAGATTTTCCTGAACCATCTGAAATGCGCCGCTTTCGAATTGCCGCTCCAAGCAGGCGAGCGATTCGGCAGGATCGAAGTGGATGAGCCGGCGCAGGCGCTCGAAACGGCGGGATTTTTGCACCGGACCGGCGGCGCTTGGCACTGGACCGATGAAGCGTATCCCGCCGACGCGATCAGTCTGCGCGCCGTCACTTCTGATAATTTCGTGATTCTGGATACGACGCATGGCGAACCGGAAGTCATTGGCGAGGTGGATTTCACGAGCGCGCTGACCACGGTGCATCCGAAGGCGATTTACCTGCACGATGGCACGTTCTACGCCGTCGAGCGGCTGGATTTCGACGATCGAAAGGCTTACGTGCACGAGGTGCGCACGGACTATTACACGGACGCGATTCGCTACACGCAGGTGCGGATCCTGGAACAGGCGGCGAGGAAACCAATCGGCAGCGAGCCGGCGGCTGGCGCGCACGGCGACGTTCTGGTGCGGTCGCAAGTGGTGGGATTCAAGAAAATAAAATTTTTCACGAACGAGAACGTTGGCGCGGGCGAGCTGGAGCTGCCGGAAAACGAAATGCACACGACGTCTTTCTGGATTACGCTCGAACGTCCGTTTATCGCCGCGCTGCCCTATTCCGTTTCCGAGCGGCAGGCGGGGCTCTACGGACTGCTCCACGCACTCGAAGCCGTAGCCACGCTGCTGCTCATGTGCGACCGGCGCGACATCGCAACGGCCATCGGCGAGCGGCCGGGCGAGCCCGGACCGAATGGCGCGCCAGCGGCCAGAGCGCTCCCCGCGGAGGGATCGCCAGGGGTCGAACAAGGCGAGTTTTTCGAGCCGAATCTTTATCTCTACGATGCTTATCCCGGCGGCATCGGCTTCAGCGAGCCGCTCTTCCGGCTTTCGGCGGAACTCGTCGAACGAACGCGGGAACTGGTTCGCGCGTGCCCGTGCGAAAATGGCTGCCCTTCGTGCGTGGGACCGGCGGAAACGGGTGTGGAGACCAAACAGGTGGCGATGGCGATCCTCGGTCGCTTGTGCGGGTAACGCATTGGGAAAGCTGAAGCAGAGGTATCTAGCAGGCCCGCTTCGTAGCCAAGGGATGCTTCGCCCCGAAGTCTCGGGGCTCAGCATGACGGGCCAAAGAGGATAACGACGGAATGCGGTGGTTGGAAAAAGATCGGATGGAGGCGGTGAGCGCGTTGCGGCGCGTGCGGGCGCCGGCGCCGAGCGCCGCGGGGGAGGATTCTCCACGCGGCCGCGACCAGATCGCCGAAATGCTTGGCGCGAGCATCGAGAGAAATCGCTACGGAGAATTCCTGCGGATCGAACGATGGCTTGCCGAGCCCGAACCGTGCGCGAATCCGGAAGCGTTGGCGCTGGTGTTGCCGTCGCTAGCCGAATCATCCGTTCTGGCCGACCAGGAGCAATGGCTTTTCCTCGACACGGAGACGACGGGTCTTTCGGGAGGGACGGGCACGTGCGCGTTCCTGGTTGGCCTGGCGTGGTGGGAGCGGGGCGGGTTGCGGATCGAGCAGCTTTTTCTGCGCGATTACGACGAGGAGCATGCGGTGCTGTTCGCGTTGGCGGAACGGATGGCGCAGCGGCCGGTGCTCGTCACGTACAACGGGAAAAGTTTCGATTGGCCGCTGCTCGACACGCGATTCCGGCTGACGCGGCAGATCGAGCCGGAAGCGTTTCGCGCGCATCTGGACCTGCTGCATCCCGCGCGAGCGCTGTGGCGGCTGGAATGGGGCACGGCACGGCTCGGGGAACTCGAACGTCACGTGCTGGGAATCGAGCGCGGCCCCGACATCTTGGGCGAGCTGATTCCGCAAATCTATTTCGATTTTCTGCGCGGCGGCAGCGCGCAACCGCTGGTGCCCGTTTTCCGGCACAACCAAAGCGATCTCTCGAGCCTGGCCGCGCTGGCTGGCCACATGGCCCGGCTTGCGGCCGCGCCCGAGCAGGCGCAGCCGCTCGAACAATACGGCCTATCACGTTTATTCGAGCGGCGCGGAGAGAGGAGCCGGGCGCGGCGTGTATATGAAATGGCGATTGCGAGCGGTTTGCCTGTGGCATTGGGACGCGCGGCGCGGCGACGACTGGCGCGGCTGGCGCGACGCGATGGAGCAGTTGACTTGGCGCATTCACTTTGGCAGGAACTGGCGGCGGAAAATCACGGCCAGGCGTGGCAGAGCGAAACGCTTTCCGCATTTTCCGGCGAAGACGATCCGGCCGAGCGCAAACAAACGCTGGAAACGATTCTCGAAGCGTGCGAGCAGCTTGCGATTCACGCCGAGCGAATCGAACGCGACGCAGCCGAAGCTATTTTGTGGACGCGACGCGCCGAACATCTGCTCGCCGAAGCCGATGGGATCGATCGGCGATGCCGCGAGCGATGGCAGGCGCGCCTGGCGCGCCGATTGGAGCGGCTGAACCGCGCTCCGAATCGAGCGATTTCGCGGCTGACGGGAACAGCGCCGAATCCGGCGCGGCGGCCGGCGAGGGGCTGATATCACACACGAATACGGTTCTTGCCGCGAAGAGCTTGCTAGTGTCATGCCCCAGAAATAACTGCAAAATGGCCCGGGCAGCTTCAGGGGTTGAAACCCCTGACTTGTCAGCGGGTTGGATGTCGGAGCTCCCGAATCCTTCGGGACAAGTTCCGCTCCGACCCCCGCAAACAAATGCCGCTTATTTTGGGGCACGACGCTGGTTGCGCGCGGAGGGTTGCGGGGCGCGGGGCCAGCGCATAGCGTGGGTGACTTTGTCAAACGACTTGCGGCCCGCGCCTTCCATGGACAGGCACTCGTCGGCGCGGCATTCGAAATAGACGCCGCCGCTTGGCGCCGTATCGAATTGCAAAAATTCAGGCGCGGTGAAGGCGTGGCCGGCGCTCGGATGCTTTTTCCGGAGCAGCGTGCTGTAGGTTGTGAAAAACCGGGCGGCGTGAGCGGCGGAATCGAGCCGGAGCCGGAAAACCAAGAGCGGGGATTGGGTCTTCTTGTTCTGGAGGATGGCGTAGCGGTCGCCCCACCAATCTGCGGAAAGCGGCACGGCCACGTTCGGATCCAGATACTGTTTCAGAATTTCCTGCAGATCGAATTCCCCGACGATGTTTTCATCGAGCAGCTTCCAGTGCTTGCCGAGCAGATGCCGAAGATTGGGCAGGGCGACAGGCGGCGGGGCTTTGCCGGCGAGATAGAAGGAGGGGTGAAGAATCTGCTGCGTGGAAGCGGGAGGGCGCGGAAACACCTTGTAAAAATCGGACCAGCCGTCGCCGGCCTTGAGCAGGCGCTGCGTGAAGATGGCTCCCTGCAGGTAGGGGAACAGCAGCGAATCGCGCAGGTAGGGCGGCGCGCCGGCCATGCCGGGCGAATCGGAGGATTTGCCGGCGACCATCTGGATGAGCGGGGAGATATCGGGCATATCGCGAACGGTGCGGCCGAAACCGCGCATTTCGTAATCGAGCATCGCGACGGTGGCCGAGCCTTCGAGAACGGCCTGGCGAGCAGCCTCGGCGTCGTCGTTGGGTCGAGCGGCTTTTTCCCAGGTTTCGATGTGGAAGTGCTGGTCCATCAAGGCGTGGGTGAGCTCGTGCGCCATCACCATGCGCTGCTGGGAAAGCGGAATCCAGCTGGCGATATAGAATTCCTGGGCTTTCGGATCGTAGTAGCCGGCGATCTGCTGGGTGAGCAGATCGAGCAGAAAATGCTGAAGGTGGAAGCCGCGCGGAATCAGGCCGAAGGCTTCGAGCGCCATTTTATCGGCGTAGCGCTTGGCCGGATGCTTATCCTGCTCTTCCTGTTGGACGAGATAGGCGCGGATCTGCGCTTTCGTGCGGATGGTTTTCTTGAGCGGATGAAGGATGGGCAGATCGAGCATTTTGCTCATCCGCGCGAGCACCCGATCGGCCGCTTGCAGGAATTCGGCCTGGGACGCGGCGGGAGCGGTCTGCGAAACCTTGGGACTTTGGGCCGTTTGCGGCTTTCCGACGGTGGTTTGCCCGGCGACGGTGACTACCGGCGTTAGCAAACAAGCGGCAAGGAGAAAATAAAGAAATTGGCGGCGCATTCCGCCGGTTAGAATAACAGGTTGCGGCTCCCGCGGGCGAATGGGGGCCGCGCCGGCGCTCGAATTCCCCTCCCTGGCGCCGCAATGTCCCTGGCCTTGCCGCAGCGTCGCGGCCCCTGTCCGAAAGAATGCCTCGGAACGCGGCTGCCCGTAAGAGGGGACGAGGACCGAGGAGCCTTTGAGCACCGAACGCATCCTGATCGTTGACGACGAAGAGCCGATTCGCGAGGTGCTGGCCAGTCTGTTGGAAGCGGCCGGGTACGAATGCTCGACCGCGACGAACGGCGCGGAGGCGCTGGCGCAACTGGACGGCGGCGGATTCGATCTGCTGCTGAGCGACGTTCTGATGCCGGTGATGGACGGGCTGTCGCTGCTGCGAAAAGTGCGCGAGCGACAGCCGAACCTGCCCGTGGTGATGGTGACGGCAATGAACGACGTCGCCACGGCGATCGGCGCGCTGCGCACGGGCGCCTACGACTACCTGCTGAAACCGTTCGAAAAGGACCAGCTCTATTTCAGCGTACGTCGTGCGCTGGAGCACCGGCGGCTGGTGCTCGAAAACCTGAATTACCAGCAGGGACTCGAGCGGCTGGTGGCCGAGCGGACCGCGCAGCTCTCGGAAACGCTGCGCGAGCTGGAATTCTCCTACGATTACACGCTGGAAGCGTTCGGCGGCGCGCTGGACCTGAAGGACGCGGAAACCGAGGGCCATTGCCATCGCGTCACTTCCTACACCGTGCTGATCGCGCGGCGGATGGGCGTGGAAGCGGCGTCGCTGCGGCAGATCGCGCGCGGCGCGTTCCTGCACGACATCGGCAAGATGGGCATTCCCGACGGCATTCTGCGGAAACCGGGGCCACTGACCGACGAGGAGCGGGTGGTGATGCGGCGGCATTGCGAAATCGGCTATCAGGCGCTGCGCAACATACCGTTTCTGCGGCAGGCCGCGCAGATCGTGCTCACGCATCAGGAACGCTACGACGGCTCCGGCTATCCGCGCGGGTTGCGCGACGACGAAATTCCGCTCGGGTCGAGGATATTCGCGGTCGCGGACGCGCTCGACGCGATGATTTCCGACCGGCCGTACCGGAGGGCGATGCCGCTCGAAACGGCGATCGAGGAAATCCGGCGGAATTCAGGGACGCAGTTCGACCCGAAAGTGGTCGAGGTGTTTCTTTCGATGCCGCGGGAAACCTGGCTGCAATACCGGAAAAGCGCGAGCGGCGCGTTTCGCCTGGCCGAGATTGAAAAAGCGGAGCCGAATGTTCTGGTCCGAGCCGCGCGCGCGAACGACGCCCGGCCGGAAAAACGCGCGGGCGCGCAGCCGGACGCGCACGATTGCGCTCCCTGAGCGACAAAGCTAGACGCAATCGCCCGTGGCGGCTGCCGCTCGAAGCGAATGTTTCCGCGAGTCCATTGCCCGCCTGAACCGATCCCATTTCCGGTGTTCGTTCCGAGATACTTTGCGGGTATAATGCGGCCCTGAACGGGGGAGGAGGCACGGATGAAGCTTCGCGTCGCAGTGCTTTTGGTCTGCGCGCTTTTGCTGGCGCCGCTGGCGGCAGGGGCGCAAACGATCGCGGTCACCAGCCTCAAAGTGGGGGAGAAAGCGCCGAATTTCACGCTGATCGACGACCACGGAAACGCGGTGACGCTTTCGAGTTTCCGCGGTAAGAAAACGGTGATTCTGGCGTTTTACATTCTGGCGTTTACCAGCGGTTGACAGCACGAACTGCAGGCATATCAGGCTGATATGCCCAAACTCACCGCAAACGACACCGTCGTGCTCGGCATCAGCCGCGACAGTCCCGCAGCCAATGGCGCCTTCGCCAAGCAGATCGGCGTGACGTTTCCTTTGCTCAGCGATATGGACGCGAAGGTGATGGAGCGCTACGGCATTTTGGAAAAAACGGCGATCAAGGGCGTTCCCTTCGAATGGGCGCGACGTACAACTTTCGTGGTGGATAAAGAAGGCATCATTCGCCACATCCAGCAGGGCACCACGGCGATCAATCCGAACAACGCGGTGGCCATCTGCCTCGACCTGGCGCACGGGAAGGCCGGCAAGTAGCGAACCTTCTCACGTTTTCACAAGCGAAAGGCCCTGCCGAGTTTCGGCGGGGCCTTTCGCTCATTTGGGCGCAAAAAAAATCAGGACAGAGAGAAATGGAGCGGGCCGAGCATCGCGGCTGCCGGGCGAGAGCGCGCCTGACTTACGCGCTTTGCGCCACGCCGGGGAGCGTGCGTCCGGCACGAATTTCGCGCCAAGTGAATGCGATGCGGTAGATGACGGTGGTTGTGGCGAGCGTGGCGATCACCCAGAGCGCAGGCGCCATGCGGTAGAAAGCTCCGCCCAGAATCAGCAGAACGAGCCGCTCGGGACGCTCCATGAAGCCTACCTTGCAGCTGGGAATCAACGCCTCGGCGCGGGCGCGGGCGTAGCTGACCATGAACGAACTGCTCATCGCGATCGCGGCGAGCACCACGTAGAAAAACCTGCCGATCGTGGCGTAATAGGTGACGAGGCTGAGGTACAACATGATGTCGGAATAGCGGTCGAGCGTGGAATCGAGGAACGCGCCGAACGGCGTCACGCGATTCGCGCGGCGCGCCACCTGCCCATCGAGCATATCGAGGAAGCCAGAAAGGAAAATTCCCGCGGCGGCCCAGCGAAACCACCCTACGCCGAACGCCAGCGCCGCCAGCAGTGTGACCACGAAGCCCAGAACCGTCAGAACGTTCGGATTCACGCCGGCCGCGCCCAGCGGTTTCACGATCCGCACAAGCAACCAGCGCCCGCCACGTCCCACCCAACGCGTCCACATCTCTGGATTCCCGCCTCCGAATCGCGCCCATCATACCGAATGCGCCGCCGGGACCTCAACCCGCGGCGCACGGCGATCCGCCCGGTCGCATAAGGGACTCGCACGAGGCGGAAAGCTCCGCTATGATGCCGCTTTCGGCGTCGGCTATCGCTTGTGTTGCGGATATGGCCCACGACGCCGCCGAGGAGCCGCATTCTGGAACCCGGCAAACCCATTCCGAAGCAACGCGTCCGGCGGCTGGCGCGACACCTGGCGCCGGCGCTGCTGACCGTTGCGATTTTCTATCTGATCTTCCGGCACATTCCGTTCGGACGATTTTTGCAGGCGTTCGCGCAGGCGAATTACGGGCTGTTTCTGGCGCTGATGATTCCCAACGCGCTGCTCTATTTCGCGTGGGACACGCTAGTGCTGGCGGTGGTGATGCGATGGTTCCACGGGCAAATCCGCTACCGGGATTTGCTGCCGGTGCGGGCGGTGGCGTACGTGGTGACGCTGGTGAATCCGGACCTGGCCGAAGGAGCGACGGCGCTTTATTTGACGCGGGAATCGGGCGCGCCGTTCTGGCAGATTGCCGGGACGGTGGTGTTTCTCAGCTGGCTCGAGCTGACGCATCTCTCCGTGTGGGCCGCGGCGGGAATGCTGGCGCTGCCGACGGGCTTGCCGTGGCAGTTGTTTCTGGTTCCGGCGGGACTGGGCGCGTTCTGGACGGTGTTTCTGCTGTACGCGAAGCGAGGCTGGGCGCCGTGGCGGCCGGCGGCGCACGCGATTCGGCGCGCGTTCGGAATGAAACGGCGAGGGCCGGTGCGCGACTGGCCGATTTTCCGGACGTTTCGCGAAGCCGAGCTACGGCAATATGCGGCGGTGATTCTGCTGAAATCGCCGATGTTTTTCGTATCGCTGCTGATTCACTATTTCGCCGCGCGCGCGTTCGGCATTCACATTCCGTTCCTGACGCTGCTGGCGTTTCTGCCAATCGTTTTCATGCTTTCAGCGCTGCCGGTGACGGTGGCGCACCTGGGCACGACGCAGGCGGCGTGGATTTTCTTCTTCCACAGCTATGCGTCAGCGCCGAGACTGCTGGCGTTCAGTTTGGCGGCGCACTTGACGTTCGTGCTGGCGCGGGCGGGATTCGGGTTGGTGTTCGTGCCGCGGGCGTACGGTGAACTGGCCAGCGCGATCGAGCCCGGCCACGCGCGGCCCTCCGCCCCGGCTTCGCTTTCAGCGCGGGCGGATTAGGAAAGGCGATGGAAACAGGCGCGATTCGCATGTTTGGCGTGCACGGCATGGGGGAAGTGCGGCCGGGCGACGATCTGGCGGGGATGATCGCCGGAGCGGTGCGCGCATCCGGCGAGAGAATTCGGGAAAACGACATTTTCGTGATCGCGCAGAAGGCGGTCTCGAAAGCGGAAGGGCGCATCGTGCAGCTCGATTCGGTCGAGCCGTCGGCGATGGCGCGGCGCTGGGCCGAGGAATACGGCAAGGACGCGCGGGTGGTGGAGGTGATTCTGCGGGAAACGCGACGCGTGGTGCGCATGGATCGGGGAATCCTGATCGCGGAAACGCGGCACGGGTTCGTCTGCGCGAACGCGGGCGTGGACAATTCGAACGCGCCGCCGGGAACGGTGGTGCTATTGCCCGAGGATCCCGACCGCTCGGCCGAATTGCTGCGCGAGCGCCTGCAAGCGGCGTTTGGCGGGCGTCTGGGCGTCGTTGTTTCCGACAGTTTCGGACGGCCGTGGCGAGAGGGATTGACCAACGTGGCGCTGGGCGTGGCGGGAATCGAGCCGGTGGTGGATTGCCGCGGCCAAAAAGACGACTTCGGCCGGAATTTGCAGGTGACGGTGATCGCCGTGGCGGACGAACTGGCGGGAGCGGCGGAACTGGTGATGGGCAAAAACCGAAAGGTTCCGGTGGCCGTGATTCAGGGATTTTCATACAAAGGCGAAGGCTCGGGGCGCGCGCTGGTGCGCGCGGCGGAACTGGATCTGTTTCGCTGAAAACTCGATTTTCAAGAACATTGTTCGAACGACTGCGAGGCGACGGTGAAGCGAACGATTGCGATCGTGGGCGGAACGGGCGCGGAAGGATCGGGACTGGCATGGCGCTGGGCTTTGGCCGGGGAAAGAATCCTCGTGGGGTCGCGTGATGCGGAACGCGCGGCCGAGCGCGCGGCGGAAATCGCGCGACGCGTTCCAGGCGCGGAAATCGAGGGGCGTGATAACGCGGCCGCCGTGGCGGAATGTGACTGCGCGGTGCTGACAGTGCCGTTTTCCGCGCAGGCCGGCACGCTCAAACAGATTCAATCGGCATTCCGGCCCGGCGCGGTGCTCATCGACACGACCGTGCCGCTCGCGGCGACCGTCGGCGGACGCGCGACGCGGACGGTGGGCGTTTGGCAGGGCTCGGCGGCCGAGCAGGCCGCCGAACTCGTACCCAAGGGAGTCTCGGTGGCGGCGGCGTTTCACGCGCTTTCCGCCGAATTGCTGCAAGGAGATGGGCGCGTGGAATGCGACGTGGTGGTGTGCGCGAACGATGCGGGGGCGCGGCAAACGGCCATGGAACTGGCTGAAAAAATTCCTGGCGTGAGGGCAGTGAACGGAGGGCCGCTCGAAACCGCAAGGATCGCCGAGCAGGTAACGGCGCTGCTGATCGGGCTGAACGTACGCTACAAGGTACACGCCGTGGGAATCCGATTCACCGGATTGCCGATTCCGGGCGCTCAGCCTTAGGCGGGAGCGGAAGGGAAAACTCCTTCGGTCTGAATGACGATTCAGAGTGCCGGAGCGCGGCGCGAGCGAAAGTGCGGCGCGGCGGAACGAAAAACGGGCCTGACTCGAACCGGAAGGACGCCGGTTTCGAGCCAGGCCCGATGTTTTTCAGGCGAGGCGCCGCGAAAAGCATGCGGCGCTCCGATTCGTTAGAACTCGATGCGCAAGCCGAGCTCGATCCAGCGAGCGCCCTCGGTGCGGTTTGCCGGAATCAATTCCGAGTTGATCACGCCGAAACTGGACGGCGTGGTGGAACTGAGCGTGGGATTACTGAAATTGACGTGGTTGAACAGGTTGAGGAACTGCGCGGTGAATTCGAAGCGCAGATTTTCGCGGATAGTGGTCGTTTTCCCGAGTTCGGCGTCGACGTTCCAGAAGCCGAGTCCGCGGAGCGGGTTGGCGCGGCCGTCGCGGCCGTCCTGGCTGATCAGCACCGGCCGAAACGAGTTGAGCACGGCGGCCGGATCGGAGAACAGATTGAGTCCGGTGCCGCCGGTTGCCGGATTGCCGCTGGTGCCGACTCCGGCCGACCCGGCGACGCCGGAATGCACGCCGCCGCCGAAAGTAGAGGGATTGACGGTGGGAATTTCGCCGACCGATCCATTGATCAGCGCGCCGTTGCCCCAGACGTCGCCGGTCTGGTTGACGATGAGGGGCAAGCCCGTCCACGCGGTGATGATTCCTGACGTGTACCAGCCGCTGATGAATTTATCGAGCCCGTGGTTCGCGAAGTGGAAGAGGTGTCCGCGGCCGGCGGGCAGATCGTAGACGTACCAGCCGGTGAGCGTGTGCGTGCGGTCGTAGATCGAAGGGCCCCAGCTCACATTCGGCGTGAAGCCATTCGTGTAGAAGCCGGCGTTGTCCTGATTGATCAGGCCGTCATCGAGGGCCTTGGAGAAGGTGTAGTTGAGGTCGAAGGCAAGGCCGTGCGAGGTCTGCTTGTGGAGCGTGACGATCAGACCGTTGTAATTGGACGTGCCTTCGTAGGTGCGCATTTCCTGCAGCAGAGATTCGAGATTGTCGTAGGGCTGCTGATTGAGCTTGAGAAGACGGTCCAGATCCATGGTCTGGAAGATCGTCGAAACGTCGCCTTGAATGAAGGCGCTGCCGAGCCCGGCGGCGAGGCAAGCGGTGACGCTGGGCTGGCCGCTGCAACCGCTGGTCGCGGTCAAGCCGGCCAACTGGTTTTCAAACCAAGGTTGCGGGGTGACGGTCTTGCCGCCACGGAGTTCAGTGGCGACGGTATCGAAGGCCTGCGCAAAAGTCTGCCCCGAAGCCTTGTCGAGGAAGAAATAGGGAGCATTGGCAAGGTTCAAGGAAGTGGGGAGGCGTGATGCCCAGTTTCCGATCCAGCCGATCTCCATGAGCATGCTGCCGGGAAGTTCGCGCTGGATAGTGAGGTCGAAATTCTGGCTGCGGCCGACCTTCATGTTCGGGTCGTCCTGGAAGGACAGCAACTCGCCGAAGGGGACCGACGGAACCACGGGCGAGGAGATGGTGGGAACCGTCGGCAAGGGGATGCTGCCATCCTGGCCTACACGGAAATCGGACAGGGCGGGATTCGGGGAGCTGGCGACGCAACTCGAGCTGGTTCCATTGGTGGAGTTGCAGCCCGGAACGCGCACGTTGATCGTCTCGCCGAAACCCACGCCGAGCATCGGGATCACGACGCTTTCGATGGTCGAGGAGCGCGCGTAGACCATGGAATAGCCGCCGCGGATGACGGTTTTCCGATCGCCCATCAGCCGGCCGAGCAACCCGCCTTTGGGTGAGGGGTTCCAGGCCAGCGAAACGCGCGGGCCGAGGTCGCCCCAATCGGTATTGAAGACGCTGCTGTGAGCCGCCTTCACGGGTTGATAGGCGAGCTGCGGATTGTAAATCTGGCCGCTCATCGCCGCGCTCATCTTTGCCGCCATGTACTGGGGCGCGGTGATAGGCTGGCCATTCGCGGTACCGATGAGGATAGTCTGACGGCCGAGCGTATCGCTCGGCGGAGTCTGCCAGCCGTAGGACAGGCCGTAGGTGAGCGTGAGGGAGTTGGTGACGCGGTACGTGTCCTGGCCGTAGAAATAGGTGGCGTACTGGAGGGTGTTGTTGCTGAGAGGAGTGCCGAAGGGCAGCGGATTCAGATTGCCGTCGCGCACGGCCAGGACCGAAACGTTGTCGATCAGGCCGAGGGCGCCGGCGTACAGCGAGGACCACGTTTTGACCGCGGAAGACTGCAGGCAGTTGCTAGTGATCGAACTGGAACAGGTGGGCGGGCGATCGGTATTGGGAATGTTCAGGTTCGAGCCAGCATCCATCACGGCTACCAGCGAAGTGATGCCGTTGACGACCTTGTCGGCGCGATCAGTGAGCAGTGGAAGGCGCATGATGTTGGCGCCGAATTGGAGAGTGTGCTGGCCGTGAATCCAATCCAAGCCGTCGTTGAACTGGATGTTTTTCTGGAAATAGTCCTGGAAACGGGCGTTCGTCGAAGTGTTGTCGATGGGCGCGCCGATTCCGGCAACGGCTTCGGCGGGGTTGATGGCGACGTAACCGTCGGCGGTGTTCGTGCCGGGGATTTTCAGCAGCCCAGCCGAAGCGGCCGGACTGAGCGCGTTGTTGCCGTTCCAGTTGCGTATCCAGCCGAAGCGGAACGTATTGAGCAGGTTGGGGGTGATTTCCGTGGTCAGTTGCCCGGTGACCATGGCGGTCCGGTCCGGCTGGGGGTTTACGGAAGTGACCGTATTATTCAGCAGGCTGAGCTGGGTGCCGTTGGTGACCTGACGATAATAGGTATAGCTGCCGGAAAAACGCCATTTCTGATTGAAGACGTGATCGAGCCGGAACACGCCGAAATCGTCCTGGAGTGGCGTGGAAACCACGCCGCGGTAGCCGATGTAATTCAGGCCGTCGCCCTGGGTGGGATCGTTGCCGGTAGGCATGAGGTTCCAAAATGCCTGGACCGACGGGCTGATTCCGAGCCCGCGCGGATCGCAGGCCTGGTTGCCGCTGGGCCCGCACAACGTGGACGTGGCGAGAGGATAAGCGACTACGTTGCCAGCGGCGTCCTGGAATTGGAGGATGCCCTGGCGGAGCATCGCCGTCGGCACGATCCGGGAAATCTGCTGGGACTGCGGGAAGCGGCGCAGTTCGTAGTTGGCGAAAAAGAACGTTTTGTTTTTCCAGATGGGTCCGCCGATGCGGAAACCGCCGCGATTATCCTTGAGTTCGGTGCGGGGAATGCCGAGGCGGTTGTTTTCCCACTCGTTGGCGTTCAATTGGTCATTCTGGTGATACCAATAGACGGCGCCGTGGAAATTGTTGGTGCCGTGCCGCCCGACGAGGGCGACTTGCGCTCCGGAGCTGCGTCCGAAGGTCGAGTTGGGATTGGCAACTCCGATATCGAATTCCTTCACGCTGTCTTCGCTCACCGGCAGCCACGTGCCGTCGCCGACCAGGTTGTCGCTGATATCGATGCCATCGAGGGTATACGTGTTCTGGTCGTCCATGGCGCCGGCCGAGCGGACGTCGGGAGTGGGGAAAACGCCGCTGCCGGGCTGAACGCCGGGCTGCAGCTGCACCAACTCGGTGGCGTTGTGCTGGAGGGTAGGCAAATCCATCATCACGTTGCTTCCAATGGCGTTGCCGACCTGGGCGCTGGTGGTTTGCAGCTGGACCGCGGCAGTCGCCTTCACCTCAACGGTTTCCGAAACGCGGCCCAGTTGAAGCTTGAAATTCATTTGATAGCTTTTCGAGACGTTGACGACGAGCGAGGAAACCCTCACGGTACGAAAGCCCTGGCTGGTGGCGGTGAGACTGTAGGTTCCTGGCCGGACCGAGGGAAACACATACTGGCCAGCAGCATTCGCGGTGGTTTTCTGGGTGATGCCTGTTTCGGTATCCGTCAGGCTGATTTGCGCTCCAGCGATGACGGCACCGCTCGGATCGGTGACCGTGCCGAGCACGGTCGCGGTGGTTGACGTTTGGGCGCTCGCGCGTCCTGCGAACAACACGAGGCTAAACACAAAAATAACTAACCACACCCCCCCACGGCTCTTCATTTCTTGCCTCCCAGCTTTCAGATCCGCCCCATCAAGAAACAGCAGGATAAGGCCTCAACCGTGTCTGCCCACGGAATGCAAAAAAAGAGGCAGAAAAGAATTACACGTATTGCGGATCGAAACGAAGCAGCTGGGATGCGCCCTCCGGCTCGCGCCCTAAATCCTTCCGCCCCGGGCTGCGAGCCCCCACGCACTTAAGGTCGGAGACGCCTTTACAAAAATACGGCATGAATTGTCAATAATTAATTTATGGCCGCAGACTGGAGATTCCAACGCACGACCATGTGTTGTATTTTCTGCGAGTTGGGGGATGGCGGGAGGTTTCAAAGAGTGATGTGGGAACGCCAGTTCGGCCATTGCTGGGATCCGAAGCGAATGTATCGGAATTGGTATACAACCCAAGGGCGCCACGTGGCCGGCGACCGCTGCAACGGGTAAAATGGCGATTCGCCAACAGGCACAGAAAGAAGCAACGGCAGAAACCATGAAGGAAGTTGGAACAACTTCGGAAACGAACCTTGCAATTCCGCGCGAATTGCGTTCGGTCTGCGTTTATTGCGGCTCCGCAGCGGGCGGCGACCCGGCATACCGGGCGGCGGCGCAGGAATTCGCGACGCTGCTGGCGCGGCGCGGCATCCGGCTGATTTTCGGCGGCGGGCGCGTGGGGCTGATGGGCGCGGCGGCCGACGCGGCGCTGGGGGCAGGCGGCGAAGTGGTCGGCGTGATTCCGAGAGTGCTGGTGGAACGCGAACTGGCGCACGAAGGGCTCACGCGGCTGCACGTGGTGGATTCGATGTTTCAGCGCAAGGAGCTGATGGCGGAACTTTCCGACGCTTTCGCGCTGCTGCCGGGAGGGTACGGCAGCCTGGACGAATTCAGCGAGGCGCTGACGTGGCTGCAGCTGGGATTCATCGCGAAACCCTGCGGGATTCTGAACGTGAACGGCTATTACGACCGGCTGCTCGACTGGTTTGACGACGCGGCGCGGGAGGGATTCGTGCAACCGGCGTTTCGCGGGCTGGTGCTGGCGGAAAAGGATCCTGAAGCGCTGCTCGAACGATTGCGCACAGCTCCCGCTCCGCGGGAAGTCCGCTGGGTTAACGACGGTTCGCGTTAGCAGGCGGATCGTGCCACCGGGCGCGCCTCCTAGCGGCACATCTCCATCAGCGGCAAAATCGTCTTTCAAAATCCGCAGTTCGAGATTCAGCTTCCGTTAGATGGACAAAATCGCGTGGGGATCGTTGAACTGATCGATGCCCGCGTAGGGTTCATCCAGAAACAACCGCGCCTTGTCGACCTGGATCGTGCCATCGGCCTGCATGGCGATCCAGCAGCGATCCATCGGACGGGGAGCGGGGCCGGCGAAATTGATTCCGTTGATGTCGTATTCGCTGCCGTGGCAGGGGCAATGGAAGATGTGCTGGGTCGGCTCCCAATCGGGCGTGCAGCCCAAGTGGGTGCACTTCGCGTGGATGACGAACAGCGAGCCTGGGTCCTTTCGCACCCAAACGCGATTGCTCTGCAGGAATTGCTGATTCACGCCGTAAGAAAAGTCGGAAGGATAGCCGATATTGAATTGGGTGTTGGGCTGGAAAAGAGTACGAGGGAAGAAATAGCGCAAAAACATGAAGAAATTGACGCCCAAATAGCCCCACAGACAGGCGAGGACCATTTTGCGCCGGCCCTGGTTAATGGACTCCGCGCGTTCCTGCGCGTTTCCGGTTTTCGCCGGTCCGGCAGAAGCAGCCGGTTGCGGCGAGGCGGTTTGGGAAGCATTCTTTTTGACGTCTTCACTCATTGTGTTTCCCTTTGGAGCGACGGAGGAAAAATTAGGGAGAAAGAGCGAATTTGCCGCCTGGACTCCGTCCCTCCCTGCTCTTGTGATGAATCGGCGCCGGCGTTCGTTGCCGGAAATCCGACGCAAACTTTTTCGTCCTGGAGCGCCCGCGCCGTGCACTCGGCCGGACCGGGCAGCCGACGCCGGAAGCGGTATCCGGCGTGAGGCGGAGGGCACAACTTTTGACTCCCCCATCCCACGGACAACGCGATAGGATAACATGGAGTCGGCTAACGAGTCGCGTGGGGGAACGCGTTTCGAGAAAAAAAGGTGTCCGAGGATGAAAAAAGCCAAAAGCTCGTGTGAATTCGACTCGGGAAAGCTGGAATGGCGGCGGCATCTTCTGATGGACGGGCACAAGGACGCGATAGGGCCGGCGGTGGAATCGCTGATGGAAATCATGCGGCAAACGGGCTGCATCGAAGGCAAGGAAATCGAAGTGGAAACGGCGCTGCGCGAGGCGCTGGCCAACGCGGTGATTCACGGGGCGAAAGAAAATCCGGAAAAGAAAGTGGAATGCTGGGTCGCTTGCGACCAGGAGAAGGGCCTGCTCATCATCGTGCGCGACCCCGGCGAAGGATTCAATCCCGACAAGGTTCCCAGCCCTCTGCACGGAGAGAACGTTTTTTCCACTCACGGACGCGGCATCTACCTGATCAACCAGCTCATGGATGAAGTGCATTTCGAGCGCGGCGGCACCGAAATCCGCATGATCAAGCGCTGAGCGGCCAAGCGGCGTGGCGGAAACAGTGCTGTGGCGTGTGCCAGTGCGTCTCCGGCGTTAGCGTTCGCGCGTCCGCAGTCGCACGCGCGCCGGCGATTCCCTTCCCGAATTTTCCCTGTAAATTTCCTGGTGCCCGGGGCGAGAGTCGAACTCGCATGTTGCTTTCGCAACCGAGGATTTTAAGTCCCCTGCGTCTGCCATTCCGCCACCCGGGCGTTTCACCCGAACGGACGACAGTTTACACCAGACGAAGCGGGAGCTCCGTCAGTTGCAAATTCGGGACTTGGGCCGCGCCTTACTGCAGTCCGATTTCGGCTTCTTCCATCGTAGGGAACGTGGGAAAGACGCTGTGAAGATTGGACATCTGGATGAGAGCGCGAACGCGCTGATTCGGAGCGATCAAAGCCAGCCTGCAGTTTGCCCGCTGGAGCGTGACCAAGGCTCCGACGAGCGAGCCGAGCCCGGCGGAGTCCACGTAGGGCACGCCGGCGAGATCCAGCAGCAGCGCGGAGCAGGTTTCCTCGCGAACGGCCGTTTGGAACGGGGAAAAGGTGCTGAGCGTCAAGGGACCTTGCAGGCGGAAAACGCGCTGGCCGGCGCGGTTGCCGTCCGAGCGAGCGATCGAAAGCGAATTCTCCATCATGGCACGAAACAGTATCGGATTTGACCGGCGCAATCAAGCGTATTCTGGGCGCGAAATCGCAAGCCGGAGCGGTTCGCGGC
>JAKASX010000064.1 GCA_021818865.1 Acidobacteriota bacterium | reverse complement strand
ACCCGCTGCTCCGGCGACAGATAACTGAACACGTGATTTTGCTGCTGATCGTTTCCTCGCATGCACGGTTGGACGCACTCGAAGCTGCTCCGTTACACAATTTCCGGATTTTTCAGCAGCCTGCTAGCAACTTGGCAAAGCTTCGGAGCAGGAGGCCCGCACCCACGAGCAGGACAAAAGTCAGGGCGACCTCCGAGAGGATGAGGCCCCGCCGAAGCCGGGAGCGGCCAAGCGACGGGCTGGAGCGGGCGCCCTCCTTGAGCGAATCGGCGAGGCCCACTTTGCTCGACACGAGCGCGGGCGCGAGGCCAAAGAGAATGCCAGCAAGAATGGAAACGAGAAACGTGAAGGCGAGCACGGCTGAATCCGGATGAATGGTTTCCGGGTGCGGCAAGTCCGCGGGCGCGAGATGGACCAGCGCGCTGATGCCCCACCACGCGAACAGAAAGCCGACCGCTCCACCCGCGAGCGAAAGCAAAACGCTTTCGGTGAGAAGCTGAGAGACGACGCGGCGCCGGCCAGCGCCCATGGCTGCGCGAATGGCCATCTCGTGGGATCTGGTGCTGGCGCGCGCGAGCAATAGGTTGGCGACGTTGGCGCAGGCGATCAGCAGGACGAGAAGAACGGCTCCAAGAAGCAAGTAGAGCGGACGGCTGACGCCGCCGACCCTGTCCTCCATGAGCGGGACGGCCTCGATTGAAAACCCTGCAAGCACCGGACGCTCTTGAGGCGAAATGCTAACAATCTCCCGCGCGGCCTCTACGGCCAGGGCAGCGCGGACTTGTTTCAAGGTTACGCCCGAGCGCAGGCGCGCCAGCATGTGCAGATATAAGTTGCCTTCATTCTCATCGCTGAATGCCTTCGGCGGAAGCGCCAGGGGAACCATGAGTTGAACGTGCGGATAGACGATTTCGAGGCTCGGCGGCAAAACGCCAATTATCCGGTAGCTTTCATCGTTAAGCTGGATGCGCTTGCCGACAGCCTTGGGCGAGGCTCCGAAAGCACTCTTCCACAGCTCTTGGCTCAACAGGGCTACGTGGCCCTGATCGTAAGCATCCTCGGCGGCGGTAAATGTTCGGCCAAGAATCGGATGAATGCCCAAGAGCGGCAAAAACGTCGCGCTCGCGTGCATTGCGAGCAAACGCTGCGCCTGGCCCGAGCCTGTCAAGTAGAGACCACCCTCCAAGAACGCTGCGGTTGACTCGAAAACGCCCGTGTCCCGGCTGAAGGCGCGGAAGTTTGGGGGAGACACGGTGCTGCTCAGTAATCTGATCTTGGGGACGTTTAGGTGAAATACAACCACCCGCGATGGATCGTGAATGGGAAGTGGCCGCAGCAGAACGGAGTTCACCACGCTAAAAATGGCTGTGTTTGCACCGATGCCGAGCGCAAGCGTAACGATAGCGACAATCGCGAATCCAGGACTGCGACGAAGCTGGCGCAGGCCATAGCGAATGTCTTGCCAAAGAGTTTCCGCAAGAGGGAAGGTCCATAGTTCGCGGCTCGATTCTTTGGCGCGCGTCGCGTTGCCGAACTGGCGCCGCGCGGCGTGCGGCGCTTCTTCTGCGGCCACGCCCGAATCCGCCAGCTTCTCTTCGCGCATGGCCAGGTGAAATTCAAGTTCTTCCGCCAAATCGCGCTCAAGCCGCCGCCGATGGAACAGCGCCTTGATTCGCAACCAGAGACCATGGATGGATTCCGGCAGCATGACCGGTCCTCAGACTATTTCCATGACCCGCGCAATTGCCGCGGTCATCCGGCTCCAATGCTCGGATTCCGCCGCAAGATACTTACGGCCTCTCGTGGTGAGCCGGTAATACTTCGCGCGGCGGTTGTTTTCGGATATGCCCCATTCGGAAGCGAGCAGGCCCCGCAATTCCAGCCGGTGCAGAGCGGGATACAGTGCGCTCTCCTCGACGCGAAGAACGTCTTCGGACCGTTCGTGGATGGATTCGGCGATGGCGTAGCCGTGGGCGCGGCCGCGCGCAAGCGTCTTGAGGATGAGCATGTCGAGCGTGCCTTGCAGCAGGTCGCCGGTGCGTTCTGGCCTGTGTCCCATCATAAGTTGAGGGGAGTATCGCCCTTCTCCGAGGGCAATACAAGAGAAATTTCGGGGAAGCCGCGCCTTTAATGACGAAGGATGTGGCAGCAGGACCGGGGGAAAGCAAATCCCTCCGCGGCGCGCCGGGATCGGGATGACCAGTTAGGGGACATCGAAGGAGGCGGCCATTTGTGGTGCGGCACCGGATGAGGAGGGGGATTTGCGGGTTGGGGGTGGTATGCGAGGCGTATACTGATTGTGAATTCAAAGAATGCTTTGGGGGCGCGAAGCGCGAAAGGGATCGATTGCATCTCTTCCGTTTCGTGCGGGTGTGGCGCCGGAGAGCCGATGCGGATTGCGATTGATACGGGTGGGACGTTTACCGACTGCGTTTACGTACGGGATGGCCGGCTGGAAATTCTGAAAATCCTTTCGACGCCGCGAAATCCGGCGGAAGCGATTTTGGACGCGCTCGGCCGAATCGCGCCCGGACCCAAGATGGAAATCCGGCACGGAACGACGGTCGGCACGAACACGCTGCTCGAACGATCGGGCGCGCGCGTGGCGTTGGTGACGACGAGCGGATTCGAAGACGTGCTGGCGATCGGGCGGCAGGCGCGCGCGCGGCTCTACGACTGGCTGGCGGAGGGCGAGCCGCCGCTCGTTCCGGCGGAACGGCGATTCGGCGCGGAGGAACGCACGCTGTGGAATGGCGAGATTTTGCAGCGGCTCGACGAAGCCGGGCTCGATGAACTGGTGCGGCGGGTGCGCGGAGCGCGGCCGGACGCGATTGCGATTTCGCTGCTGTTTTCCTTTGCGAATCCGGAAAACGAACGGAAAGTGGAGCGGGCGCTGGGCGAACTCGGCGTGCCGATTTCGGCGTCGCACGTGATTTTGCCGGAATTCCGGGAATACGAGCGGACCTCGACAGTCGTCGCCAACGCGTACCTGGCGCCGCGGATGGGCCATTATCTGGGCAGCTTGCGCGAGCAGGTGGAGCGGGGGTATCACGGGTCGCGTCTGCACGTGATGCAGTCGTCGGGCGGAATCGTTTCGGCGGAACTGGCGGCGCGGGAGCCGGTGCGCACGATTCTTTCCGGGCCGGCGGGCGGCGTGGTCGGCGCGCACAGGGTGGCGAAGCTCGCGGGATTCGAGCGAATCATCAGTTTCGACATGGGCGGCACTTCGACCGACGTGGCCCTGGTGGATTCGGCGAACGGGCAGGGAATCGAAACGACGAACGAGTCGCTGGTGGCTGGGCATCCGATCGGCGTGCCGATGCTGAATATCCATACGGTCGGATCGGGCGGAGGGTCGCTCGCGTGGTTCAACGAAGGGAACGCGCTGCGCGTGGGGCCGCAATCGGCGGGATCGGATCCCGGACCGATTTGCTACGGACGCGGCGAACGGCCAACGGTGACCGACGCCGATCTGGCGCTAGGACGGCTGCTGCCGGAATTTTTTCTGGGCGGCGCGATGCAGCTCGAGGAAGAACGCACCCTGGAATTTCTGGAGCGGACGAAAGGGCCGATGGAGAGCGTGACGGCGTTCGCCGCGGGAATCACCCGCGTGGCCGAGACGGTGATGGAAAAGGCCATTCGCGTGATTTCGATCGAACGCGGTCACGATCCGCGCGATTTCACGCTGGTGAGTTTCGGTGGCGCGGGGCCGCTGCACGCGTGCGCGCTGGCGCGGGCGCTGAAGATTCCGCGCGTGATGGTGCCGCGATTTCCGGGCGCGCTTTCGGCGCTGGGAATTCTGCTTTCGGACGTGGCGAGCGATTCCTCGCACACGGTGATGGCCGCGCCAAACGACTCGAAACTGGAAACGGCGTTTCGAGAGGTGGAAAAGCGGTTGGGAAAACAGATGCGGGCGGAAGGATGGCGCGCGCACGGGCTGCGATCGGCGGATATGCGGTACGTCGGGCAGGGATACGAATTGAATCTGCCGTGGGGACCGAAGTTGGTGGAACGCTTTCATGAGGCGCACGCGAAACGCTATGGCTACGCCGACGAAAAACGGCCGGTGGAAGTGGTGAACGTGCGGGTGCGCCTAGTGGTGCCGACGGGAGGGGTGCCGCTCACGAGGAGCCCGCTGGGCGGCAAAGACGCGAGCAAAGCGGTGGTGCGCAAGCGTGCGGCTTGGTTCGACGGCAAGCTGCGCAGCGTTCCCGTCTACAACCGCGATCTGCTGCGGCCGGGAAACCGGTTCGCGGGGCCGGCGCTGGTGGTGGAATACAGCGCGACGACAGTGGTTTTGCCCGGCTCGCGGGCGACGGTGGATGGATGGGGCAATCTGATCGTCGAGGTTTCATGATGAGAACTCGGACGATGGCAGCGCGGCGCGCGGACCCGGTGGAGCTTTCCGTTTTCCAGAATCTTTTTCATTCGATCGCCGAGGAGATGGGCGCGGCGCTCAGGCGAAGCGCCTTTTCGCCGAACATCAAGGAACGGCGCGATTATTCCTGCGCGGTATTCGACGGCGCGGGCAACGTCATCGCGATGGGCGACCACATGCCGGTGCACCTGGGCTCGATGCCGATGTCGGTGCGCGCGGCGGTGGATTCGCTCGCGCTGGGGCCGGGCGACGTCGCATTGCTGAACGATCCTTTCGCCGGAGGAACGCACCTGCCCGACGTGACGATGGTGGAGGGGGTTTTCCGCGGGCGCGAACGGCGGCCGATGTTTTACGTGGCGACGCGAGCCCATCACGCCGATATCGGCGGCACGTTTCCCGGCTCGATGGGATTGTGCCGTGAGATTTATCAGGAAGGATTACGGATTCCGCCGGTGAAATTGGCGCGTGGTGGAAAGGTGGACGCGGACTTATTGCGGATGGCGCTGGCGAACGTGCGCACGCCGGTGGAACGCGAAGGCGATTTGACGGCGCAACTGGGCGCGTGCCGGATCGGCAGCCGGCGGCTGCTCGAACTCGTGGAAAAATACGGCGCCGCGCGCGTCGAGCGGAATATGCGGGACCTGCTCGATTATTCCGAGCAGTTCTTGCGCGCCGAACTTGCGAAGCTCCCCTCGGGAACGTTTTCCGCCGAGGATTTCCTGGACGACGACGGCGTGAGCGATGGGCCGATTCGCATCGCGGTAACGCTGCGGCTGGATGCGAAACGCCGGCGCGCGGAAGTGGATTTCACGGGCACCGATCCCGAGGCGAAAGGAAGCGTGAACGCGGTCTACGCGATCACTTACTCGGCGGTTTTTTACGCGTTTCGCTGCCTGCTGGCGGACGACGCGCCGGCGACGGCGGGGCTTTTGCGGCCAATCAAATTGATTGCGCCCGAGCGAACGGTGGTGAATGCGGGACCTCCGGCGGCGGTTGCGGGCGGAAACGTGGAAACGTCGCAGCGAATCGTGGATGTGCTGCTGCGTGCGCTCGCGCAAGCGGCGCCGAATCGCGTGCCGGCGGCCAGCTCCGGCACCATGAACAATTTATCGGTTGGCGGAGTGGATCCGCGCAGCGGGCAGCCGTTTGCATATTACGAAACGATAGCCGGCGGCATGGGCGCGCGGCCCACGGGCGACGGGCTTTCCGGCGTCCATACGCACATGACGAATTCGCTGAATACGCCGATTGAGGCGCTCGAATACGCGTATCCATTTCGCGTGCGCGCCTACGGCTATCGAGCGGGATCGGGCGGAAAAGGAAAATTCCGCGGGGGAGACGGGTTGGTAAGGGAAATCGAGTTGCTGACGGAATCGCAGGTGACGCTGCTCGCCGATCGCAGGCGGCGAGGGCCGTATGGACTGGCGGGAGGGGAACCGGGCGCGGCAGGGAAGGGGTTGCTGATTGAGGCAAGCGGGCGAATGGAGACGCTGCCGGGAAAATGCACTTTCCGGGTTGCGCCGGGCGACGCGGTGAGGATTGAGACGCCGGGGGGCGGGGGATGGGGCGCGGCTGAGGCGGAATAACCAGCCGTTCCGATAGATGGCTGCGGGCTCAGGCTGCGAGCTGGCAGCCGGGTCTTTCGCAGGATTCCTTAGAAATAGAGGAGAGGGGAAACTTCAGAAGGTCGGGGTGTTTCTGCGCCCAGGAGGGTCAAAATTCACCAGCAGGTTCACACGGAGGAGACAGAGGCACGCAGGGGCATGAAGCCACGCGGACGGCGGACCGGGGAAGTGCGGGACAAAAACGGACGGGCCGGAGGCTAAAAAGGAATGCGGCTCCTTTCGGAACCGCTTGACCTGAGGATGAGGTGCCCGCGGAGGGCGAAAGCAGGTTGGCTGCTTTGGCTGGACATGGTCTCCTCCCAGTGCCCGGGGTCGGCCTGGTCTTCAAGAGACGAACGGAGGAGTCGCGGGGAACGCCCCGCCGCGGGCAGCCTCAGGTCGTGTTGTATGCTGTCTGTATACAGAAATACCCATATTAGTGTCAAGAAGAATTTTCGTCCTGGGAAGCATTACTAAGAAATACCCATTGTCTTGACAACCAACCATTGCTCCCGCAGACTGACGAGTGATCTCAGAAAGAATGCCTTTGATGAGACGGAATGGCCAGCCCGCGCAGACAAGTTCCGATCGCGTCTATCGCCATTTGAAACACGACATCGTCACGTGTGATCTCTTGCCCGGGCGTTCGCTTTCCGAACAGGAATTGTGCCGGCGCTATCACACCAGCCGGACGCCCGTGCGCGAAGCGTGCCGGCGGCTGGAAAAGGAAGGATTGGTGCGGATCATTCCGTACCGCGGCTATTTTGTGTCGCCGCTGACGATGGCCGAATATCACAATCTGAACGAAGTGCAATTGATCGTCGAGCCGGCGGCGGCGGCGTTGGCGGCGCAGCGGGCGACGCCGCCGCAGCTGAAAGCCATCCAATCCGCGGCGGCGAGGGTTTACCGCGCCGGCGACCGCAAAAGCTATTATGCGTTTCTGGAGGATAATTACCGGTTGCACGTGGGCATCGCGGAGGGCTCGGCGAATGAATCGCTGGTGAATATCGTTTCCGAAGTCCACACGCGGCTGATGCGGTTTTTCTTTCTGGTGATTTCGGTGGACTCCTACGGGCAGGAACTCGTGGTGGAACATCGCGGCATCGTGCAGGCCATCGGCAAGCGCGACGCCGGCGAGGCGCGACGGCGAGCCACCGAGCACATCGTGCGAACGATGCAGCGCAGCGCCAACCTGATGCTGGCCGCGGGCGGAATGGAGGCGGGAACGTACGGGGCGTCGGGGAACTGGCTGAATCTGGCGAGGTCGCTGCCCGCCGATTGGACGCTGTGGGAAGAGCATGCCGCGCCGGAGTTGCCAGTGAAGAAGGCCGGACGGCGCTAGAACCGTTTTTTCGGCGCGCGGTGCGCGACGGCGGGGTGAAAAATCGGGTCCCCTGAGCCGGTACTTTTTGAGCAACCTTTCCAAACTTCCCCCAAATGAAAAACCACGCGTATACCGGTGCGCGAGCGCGGTGTGCGGAAAAACGTTCGCGCCCGCCCGCGCGAGGAACCGATTGCCCAACCGCCTGTCGGAGTGTACTCTACGCGGTGACCGGCTTCGCGCGAGCGGCGGCCAGTGACGGTGTTCTTCAATTTCCTGGGAAATGGTGCCCGACATGCAATTCGGATTCGAGTCTGACGTGGTTTACGAAATGGCCTACAGCGATCTGGGCCAGCAGATGCTGAACGCGATCGGGCAGGAAATCTACGGCGAATACATCGGCCAACTCAGCTGGATGACCACGGAGGAATACCGGAAATTCATCGCTCGGCTGGGGCCCACGGCCGATTCGCACGTGCTCGAAATCGGCTGCGGGAACGGCGCGGCGGCGGTGTACCTCGCGACGAGCACCGGCGCTCGCGTCACCGGGCTGGACCGGTGCGAATCGGGGCTTCGATTCGCAAGGGAACTGGCGAAAAATAAAGGACTCGACGGCCGGGCGGAATTTCGCGCGGGCGACGCTTCGCGTGTGTTTCCCTTTGCCGACGCTAGCTTCGATGCGATTTTCGCCAACGACACCTTCAGCCTGATTCCCGACCGCACGGCGCTTTTGCGCGAGTGTCACCGGGTGCTGCGGCCGGGCGGGCGGCTGCTGTTCACCGATCCCATGGTGCTGTGCGGAATCGTGACGAGCGAAGAGATCGAAACGCGGACTTGGGCGGGAGCTTCCTGCGTGACGCCGCGCGGCGAAAACGAGACGCTGCTCGAGCGCATAGGGTTCACCCTGGCGTCGCGCGAGGATTTGACCGAGAGCGTCGTCGTGGTGGCCCGGCGGCAGGCGGGCGTTTTCGAGCGATATCGGCAGGAAATCATCGCCGGAATGGGCCAGGAGATTTTCGATGGCCTGGCGCGCTCGACGGCGATGGCGGAGCGGCTGGCGGATCAGAAGAAGCTGATTCGCATCGCGTACTTGGCGGAGAAAGCGGCCTGAGGAATTCGTGAGTCGGGCGCGAGGCGCGATTTATAACGGGGCGAGCGCGGCGTAGAGGCGCAGCGTGCCGAACGCGGTGGAAAATCGCGAGGTCTCGCGCACCTGGCGCAGGCCGGCGTGCGTCATCAGTTCGGGCAGGCGCCCAAGGGCATTTTCCTCGGTGTATTCCTTCCCCTCGAATTTTTGAACCAGCGAAAAGCCGGCTCGCATGAGCCAATTGGCGGGACGGCCGAAATCGGCCATGTGCAATTCGCCGCCGGGACGCAACACGCGGGCCGTTTCCGCGAGCGCCGCGGCTTTGCCGCGCGGCGAGAGGTGGTGAAGCAGCAGGGTGGAAAGGACGCGGTCGAAAGATCCGTCGGGATAGGGCAATTGCTGGGCGAAGGCGTGGTGCAGAGCGACCGGGACGCCCGCAGCGGCGATTTTGCGGCGCGCCAAGGCCAGCGCCTGCGAATCGCCATCGAGCGCGATGACGGTCGCGCCGGGCTGCGCTTGCTTGGCCATCAGCGCGAGCGTACCCGTGCCGCAGCCGAGATCGAGCACGCGGAATCCGGGCCGAAGGGCGGCGTGGGCGAGCAGCCGGCGCTTGAAGCGGCGTTCGCGGACGGCGATGCGGACGAGCGGATCGTAGAGGTCGAGGCGCGAAAAATGGCCCATCGCCGCGTGGTAATCGTCTGGGTGGTGCATGGCGGCTATTGTAAAACAGGGTGCGGTTTGCGTTGACACCGCCAACGGCGGCTGAATAAGATGGCAGCGAATTATTCAGCCTTTTTTCAGGAGGAAATATGTCCCGCTTGTCGGCCCGGCTGTTTTTCGTGGTGGCATTGCCTGTGGTAGCGGCGCTCGGGGCGTTCGCTCTGGGCACGCATGCGGCCCGGGCGCGAGGGGTCGCTCCAACGGCAGCGACGAGTGCGCGGCTGCCTTTGAACGCAAGCCCGGCGAGAGTGGCAAGCGCGGTGGCGCGGAACCCGCGGCTGAAGGGCGCGTATCGGTTTACGGATAATGGATGGATCTACGTGCATCTGCAGGGTTCGCCGGCGAATATCGGTTACCAGCACGGGTATTTGCTGGCGCCGGAAATTGCCGACGCATTCAAGGCGATTAAACTCGAAACGGTGCACAACACGCACCATAGCTGGGCGTTTTTCCGGAGCGCGGCGAAAAATATGCTGTGGCCGCACATCCCGCTCGAATATCAGACCGAGCTGAAAGGGATCGTCGCGGGAATCAACGCTCGCGGAGTGAAACTGGATTTGTGGGACATCGTCGCGTTCAATGCGTTTTCCGAGTTGCCGGGCTACTACGTGCCGTGGTACGACGCGCGGCACCAGAAGAGGGATCCCGAACCGCCAACGGCGGCCTACGACCACTGCAGCGCGTTCGTGGCGACCGGCGACTGGACGAAAAACCACCAGATCGTGATGGCGCACAACAACTGGACGAGCTACCTCGAGGGAGAACGCTGGAAAATCATTTTCGATATCCAGCCCGAGCACGGCTACCGCATCCTGATGGACGGATTTCCCGGCGCGATCGCGAGCGACGACGATTTCGGCATCAATTCGGCCGGCATCATGATCACCGAAACGACGATCTCCGATTTTCACGGCTGGAATCCGAACGGGATCCCGGAGTTCGTGCGCGCGCGCGAGGCGATGCAATACGCGAATTCCATCGCGTCCTACGTGAAAATCATGAACGAGGGAAATAACGGCGGCTACGCGAACGACTGGCTGCTCGGCGACGAGAAAACGGGCGAAATCGCGCGGTTCGAAGAGGGCCTGAAATACACGAAGCTGTGGACGACGAAAAACGGCTATTTCGTCGGCTCGAATTTCCCGAGCGATCCAGACGTGACGAAGTACGAAACCACGTTCAATCCGAACGACCTCTCGAATTCGGCCAACGCGCGGCACCTCCGCTGGAAGCAATTAATGAAGGAATACAAGGGCAAAATCGACACGCAACTGGCCGAGAAGTTCGAGGGCGACCACTACGACACGTTTGAAAAGAAAATCGATCCCGACGAGCGGACGCTCTGCGGGCACCTGGACCTTTCCCCGCGCGGCGCGCACCCCTTTGCTCCGTTCGGCGCGGTGCAGAGCAAGGTGACCGACAGCCGGATGGTGGAGCATATGGAACTGATCGCGCATCTGGGACATCCGTGCGGCGAAAGTTTCTACGCGAAGCCGTTCCTGAAGGCGCATCCGCAGTGGGATTGGGAAGCGCCGGTGCTCGGGAACATGCTGGCGTATCCCTGGACGCAATTTCACTCGGGCGAGGAGGCCGCCGCGAAGTAACGTGGCCCCTGTGTGTGGCGAAGGGAGTGTCGCGGCGGAAGCCGCGACACCCGCGAGCGAAGGTTGTAGGGGCACGTTGCAACGTGCCCCTGCCAATGAAACGTTCTTTTCCGGTTTTCGAGATTTGGGCCGGAGGTGAGGGATGCGACAGACGACGAAGCTGATTCCGGCGACGCTCTTGCCGGTGGTGGTGGCGATTGCGGTGTACGGATGGGGCGTGAGGGGCGCGGCAGCGCGCGGAGGATCGGCCTCTGCTGCCGGGACGATGGAGGCAGCGGCGAAAACCGTTCCGGCGGGCGCGGGCTCGGCCGGCGCGACCGCGGCTGCGGCGCGGGATCCGCGGCTGAAGGGCGCGTACCGCTTCGACGAAAACGGCTGGATTTACGTGCACCTCGAAGGCTCGCCCGAAGACATCGGCTTCCAGCACGGGTATTTGCTGGCGCCGGAAATCGCCGACGCGCTGAAGGGGATTGAACTCGAGGACGTCCACGACACGCACCACACCTGGGCGTTTTTCCGAAGCGCGGCCGAAAACATGTTGTGGCCGCGCGTGCCGGCGGAATACCAGGCGGAGCTGAAGGGAATCGTCGCGGGACTCCACGCGCGCGGAGAAAAGAATATCGATTTGTGGGACGTGGTGGTGCTGAACGCGTTCCAGGAGCTGCCCGGCTATTACGTGCCGTGGTACGACGCGCACCACAAGAAAGCGACCGCGGCGCACATGACGAGCCCGGGCAATTGCAGCGCGTTCATTGCCACCGGCGCCTGGACGAAAAACCACCAGATCGTGATCGCGCACAACGCCTGGACGAACTACATCGACGGCGAACGCTGGCGGATCATGTTCGATATCGAACCGACGCACGGCTACCGGATCCTGATGGACGGTTTCCCCGGCGTGATCACGAGCGACGACGATTTCGGCATGAATTCCGACGGCATCATGATTACCGAAACCACGATTTCGCAGTTCAACGGCTGGGAACCGAACGGGATTCCGGAATTTGCCCGTTCGCGCGAAGCGTTGCAATACGCCGATTCCATCGCGTCGTACGTGAAAATCCTCAACAAGGGAAATAACGGCGGCTACGCCAACGACTGGCTGATTGGCGACCGGAAAACGGGCGAAATCGCGCGGTTCGAAGAAGGGTTGAAATACACGAAGCTGTGGACGACGAAAAGCGGCTACTACACCAGCGCGAATTTCCCGAGCGATCCGAACGTGACGAAATTCGAAACGACGTTCAATCCGAACGATCCGGAAACCTCGCCAAACGCGCGGCACAAGCGCTGGCTGGAATTGATGAAGCAGTACAAGGGAAAAATCGACGCGCGGCTGGCCGAGCAATTCGAAAGCGATACCTACGACGCCTACCGGAAACGGCAAGGCCCGGACCAGCGCTCGCTCTGCGGACGAAACGACTACTCGGCGCACGGCGTGAAGATCTGGGGCTGGGGGCCGTATTATCCCGGCGGCACGATTCAGGCGAAGGTGACCGACAGCGCGATGGCGGGAAAAATGGAAATGTTCGCCCACATGGGGCCGCCCTGCGGGAAGAATTTCTACGCCAAGCCGTTCCTGGCCGCGCATCCGCAATACGACTGGATGAAGCCGGTGCTCCGCAACATGTTGTTGTATCCGTGGACCGAATTCCAGTCGGGAGAAGCGGCGAAACACTAGCTGGCGCGCGGGCGTCCTACGGGTGAAGACCGTAAACGATCGCAATGCGGCCTCGCGAGAGACGCCTTTGATGCATCCGTCGCATGAGTTGGCTGCGACAGACCTGACCGAAGAGAAGAGCTGCCCGGCTGAACCTATCGTGCCAAACGGGCTGGTGCGGCTGTTCGTTCTCGCTCTGAGCTTCGTTTATCCCTCCTTTTGGCTGGCCCAATTTTCCCTGGATTCGCTCGCGGCGCTCCTGCGCGCGCTCTTTCCCGGAAACGAGCTGAAAGCGCTGGAAATTTCCGTCGCGGGAGCCTTCGTGCTGAGCGGGCCGGCCTCGGATCGGCCGTTTGCGGGACGCGCGGCGCTGGGTGCTTTCGGGACGGAAACGATTGCGGGCGTTTGCCTGGCAGTCGTGCTCGGAGGGGTGGCGTTCTACGCGACGCGGCGTCGCGGGACGCTGGCGGGCGGGCTTTTCGCGGCGATGCTCGGCTTTGCGGGGATGGAAGAGTTGCTGATGCGGCTGTGGTTCGCATCGCCGGGACTCTGGTGGATCGGCGAAGCGGCGATTTTCGCCGCGCTGTGGACGCTGGGGTTGCGCCGGCTGATTGCTGCGGGAACGCGGCGCGAGGCCAGATGGGGATGGCGATTTCTCGCGACCGTCGTCGGATTCAGCGCGCCGCTCGCGACGCTGCTGCTCGTGCTTCACGGGCTTGTGGGCGTGCCGATACTGCGGCGATTCGTCTGGGTCTTCGTGCCGGGTCTTCTGCCCGGCGTTCTGGCGAGCGCGTGGCCGGTGCGCGAATCGCCGGCGCTCGCCGGGCGATTCCCGCGAAAGATCGCGGTTGCGGGAGCGGCGCTGACGGCGGTGATGGCGATCGTGCTGGGCTACGCGGGGCCGGCTCTGGGAGCGGATTTCGTGCGCGCTCGTGCGGCGGCGGCGCGAAAAATGGTTTCCGGGCTGCCTCAGGTTTCAGCAAACGAGCCGTACCAGCAGGATTTTTTCCAGCGCGGCGTGAATTTCACGGCGGAATTCGGCGCGCCCTACGCCTCGGTTGACGCCCTGCGGCAACTCGAGCGGCTGCACGCGTACGGCGTGAACGCGGTGGCCCTGGTGCCGTACGGATGGGCGCGCGTGGGCGACCCGGCCGTGCGGCTGGAACGTGGCCGGCGCGTGTGGGAAAGCGACGAAGGGATCGAGGACCTGGCGCGAGAGGCGCACTCACTGGGAATGAAGGTGTTCTTGAAGCCGCAGCTTTGGGTTCGCGGAGGGTCGCCGACCGACGTGGAATTTTCCGATCCGGCGGAGCGCGCCGAGTGGTTCCAGTCGTACGGGCAATTCATCGAGCATTACGCGCGCCTGGCAACCCAGATTCACGCCGGACTGTTTTCGGTGGGCGTGGAACTGGCCGGGATGTCGCGTTACGACGCCGAGTGGCTGGCGCTCATCGGCCACGTCCGCAAACTCTATCCCGGGCCGCTGGTCTACGCGGCGAATTTCGGGCCGGATTTTCAGGACGTGAAGTTCTGGGATGCGCTCGATTACATCGGCCTCGACGAATACTATCCGCTGCCGGAGACGCTCTCGACGGCGGCGCTGGTCGAGCGGGTGAAACGCGTGGAGGCGCAATACCGGCGGCCGGTGATTTTCACCGAGGTCGGTTTCGCAAGCCGGCTCGACCCGGAGTCGCGGCCGTGGGATCCCTCGCGCGGCGGAATTTCCCTGGAAGACCAGGCGCGATGCTACCAGGCCATTTTTGCCGCGTTTTACGGCAAGCCGTGGTTCGACGGAATGTACTGGTGGAAAGTGGGAACGAACGGGGAAGGCGGGCCCGGCGACGGATCGTTCACGCCGTGGGGGAAGCCGGCGATGCGCGTGGTGCGGCGATGGTATGTAGGCGGAGGGAGATGATCTGCGCGTGGCTCCGGCTACGTGATGAGTTCAGGATGCCCGTGCCACTCGTGAGCGGGATGAATTCACACAGAGGACGCGGAGAAACCACAAAGACCGCGGAGAAAACTGGGACGAGGCGGAGGAACAGCCGAGATCAGGAAGAAAAACGAGCGCCCTGGCGGGACGGCCAGGGCGCTCGAGAGAAGATTCGCTGAGGACAGGCGCGCAGAGCGCCCGCCGTGTCAGTGATTTTCGAAAGTGAAGTTTTGGGTTGAGGTTTTGCCCGCGGTCATCACGACGTGGCGCTCCTGCACGCCGAAATCGGCCGTCCACACCTCGATCGTGTAGTCGCCGGACGGAAGGTTTTTGAGCGTGTAACCGCCTTTCGCGCCGGTGACGGCGTAGAACGGATTGCTGACCACGCCGATGTACGCCTTCATCCAGGGATGGACGTTGCAGCGGGCGGGGATCATCACCTCGGGCGCCGTGAAGCGGCGAACCACCGAGGGCGAGCCGGGCTGCTGGGAAACGTTCCATTCGCGATTGCGCTTCGGCATCACGTGAATGTTATGCGTTGTGGGATCGAGGTTGATGACCTCGAACGGCTGGCCGACCATGACGCCGACCACGTGGGGCGCGTATTCGCACCCTTTTTGCGTGAGCGTCGAAGGCGCGCGCGGCGGCGCCGAAGGCAGGGTGGCGGAGCTTTGCTTGACGAAGATGAAGGCGTTGGGCAAGGTTCCGTTGGCATTCACCTGGCCGTCCTGCGAATAGACCGGCGCGGAATGAAGCGACGCGCAGACGCTGTCCTTGCCCATGTTGATGACGTGGAGCACCGGCTTTTTGCCCTGAAAGTAGATCGTGCCGGCAATCTGGCCGGTGTCGGCCGATTGCGGACGCGGCGCGGCGAAGGCCGCGCCCGCGGAAACCGCGAGAGCCAGGGCGAAAACGCCGAGTGGCGCGAGCGCGCGGCGAACCGGCGGGCTCGCGGAACGACGAATCGAATTCGGCATCACCGTGAAATACCGTCCTTTCTGCGCCGTGGCCGGCGCGCCCGTGAAAGGCGCGCCCGCGCGGCGAACGAACTGCGTTACGCGCCGGCGAACCGGCGCCGGTGAATCAGAAAATCAATCCAACGAGCAGGTAGAGAGAGTTGTTGTCGCCGGCGTTGCGGCCGAAGGCGTCGTAGTTGTAGGTCGAGCCGTTGAACGTGGTGTAGAGCGTGTACTGCGCCACGAGACGCACGTTTTGCACCGGCCAGTAGGTGAAGTTCATCAGCACGCCCGCGTTCTTGGGATCCCCTGTCCGATCGTTGCTGACCGGGACGGGGTTGCCGTTGGAATCGAGGCTGGCGTAGAGCAGCGGATCGGACGTACCGGTGGTGACGAAATAGCCGATGCCGGGATCGTAGCGGTAGCCGAAATGGTAGATCGCGTCCACGCGGAACGTGTTCAGATGGTGCGCGACCAGGCTGGCCTGCTGCTCGTCGTAGAACGCATTCAGGTTCGAGTTCTCGTGAATGTAGGTCGCGTGGAGCGTGAGGATGTCGTTGTTCATGCTCGGCAAGACGCGCTCGAACTGCGTATCGAACGCGACGTCGGTGTACGTGTTCGTGGGACCGACGACGGCGTTCGGCGTACTTCGCACGTGCATGCCGTAGGTGCCGAACTCGAGGTAGGAGTTGCCCATGCTCTGTTGCCAGGCGAGTCGCCAATAGGGCGCGGCGCCGCGGATGTTGATGTTGAAGCTGGTGCCGGGATTCGGCAGCGGCTGGCCCAGATGCGCCGAGCGGTAAATTTCGGCCGCGCCGTAAAGGTGGTTGTCCCACATCGCGTAGCCGCCGATTCCGGCGACGTCTTGCGCCAGCGTGCCGTCGATGATCGGGGCGGCGGCCGGCGACGGCGTGGAAGACGAAGCGACCCAGGGGTAGCCCCACGCCGGCGTGTCGTTCCAGAGGTCCTCGACGGTCGGGTTGTTGTTCATGTCGACGCCGTAGACGAACGTCTGCCCACCCAGCAACGTGTTGCGCGCGTAACGGATGTCGGTATTGTCCCAGCTGAAATGATCCGATTGCGCGTCGTAGGTGGCCTGGATGAACCCGCCGGCATGCGTGGCGAACGCTCCGGCGAGGAAGAGCGAAACGTCCTGGGGCAGCGAATAATCCCAGTTGGACTTGCCCGGCTCCGGCTTGTTCAATCCAGTAGTCGACATTTCCAGCCAGGCGGCCAGCGGCAAATAGCTGAGCAGTTGAAGGCCGGGCGTGCTCTTGCTTGGCTTCGCGCTGATCACCTTGATGCCGGTCATCGTGTAGCCGTTCAGCTTGAACTGGCGGCCGAGCGGGGTGAGTTCGGGAGGGTCAATGTGGCAGGCGCTGCAGGCGAGGCCGGTTTGCCGCGCGAAACTGGGCACGGCGCTGGCAACGCGAGGAAGCGCAAACAGAAGCAGGAACAGCGCCGCAGCTTGCCCCACCGGCGGAAGAATCCGCCGGTTGAGGGGCGTGCGGCCACCGTGCGTGCAGTCGGGTAGCTTTCGGGTCATGTTCGATCGTCCCTTATTTTCCGGCAGCCGAAATTTAGGATCCGACCTTGAACGTGACCGCCGAGGTTTTATCGGCCTGAACGGTAACTTGTTCCGTCCGGATGCCGAATTTCGGTTGCCAAACCTTGATCTGATACGTGCCCGCCGGAACGTCGGTGAGCGTGAAAGCGCCGCCGGCCGCGGTGACCGCGTAGTAAGGGTTCTTGGCGACCACGATGTAGCCTTTCATCCAGCTATGGATGTCGCAGGCGACCTTGATCGTTTCCGGACGCATCAGCGTCAGTTCCACCGGGCTGCTGCCGGGCGCCATCATGTGATTCGATTCGCGATTGAACCGCGCGTAGATGTGAACGTTATGCGTCACTTTATCGCTGTTCAGCACTTCGAGCTTGCCCGGGCCCATCAGAACGACCGGAGGCACGAACATGCAGCCCTTCTGGTCGAGGATGGCCTTGGGGTAGTCGAACGCCTTGCCATGCGTCGCGTTGTCCAGCCAGACCACCGCGTCCACCACGCCGCCTTGCTCCACCTGAACGGGGTAAATCTCCTTCATGTTTCCGCACGCCGAGCGATTGACGGTGACACCAATCTTTTGCGGGTGAACGGGCTTGCCAACCCAGAGCACCTTGCCGGAGATCGTTCCGCCATCGAACTTCTGAACGGAGTAGCCGGCTTGCCCGGCCGCCCGGGCATTCATGCCCACGCCCAGAGCGACCATCGCCGAAGCGGCGACGGCGACAACCGCTACGTTGTTCCACGACTTCAGAAATTTCCGCATCCCAATGACTCCTTGTCGACAGAGAGATATTCGCGTCCGCCTGTCGCTGTGTCCAGCCGTCCGCTCCCAGCGTTATGTCTTACCGATGGGAAAGACGCTGTGACCTAGATCACGCTATGGGAAAAAGCCCGTGTGTATTTTATCGAACAGTCGCGCCAAAGAGAAGAGCGGAGGAAGAATTCATGAAGAAAAAAGCGAACGATGGCGAGCGGCCACCACACCGGAAGCGGCGCTCCAGCGCAACTTGGCGTGCCGGAGCGGCATCCTAAACGCCGACGCAGGATTATACGGAGGAAAATCGAATGTCCTTTTTCAGTGTATTTTCCCGGACCCGCCGGCGCGGCAACGCGCGCCGGTGCGCGCTTGCGGGATTGGGCGCGGCGGCCTGCCTGTTCGCCGGCGTTGCCGCGGGAGCACAAGCGAAGCCTGGCGCACCGACGGTAAGCGCCGGAGTGGGGTCCTGCTCGGCCGATTTCACGGTGGAGAACGGAAATCACAAACCGATCTACGACGCGAAAATTGATTTGACCTTCCAGTATGGTTTCTGGGGCCTGCATAAAACCACGCTCGAGGCTTATACCGGTTCGAATGGCGAAGCCAAATTCAAAGGGCTTCCCCGGACACCCAAAAAGCCGTTTGTGTTTCGCATCAGCTACCGCGACCGGCGGAAAAGCGTCCAGGTGAATCCGCTGGTGGAATGCAAGGCGAAGCGCACCGTGCTGCTGCCGTAGCCGGAGGAGACTTGGCGCCGACGCTTTGCTGCCGGGAAAAATTGCGCGGCTCGTATCGCGCGTGAAAAGAGCCGGCCCGGCGCATCGGGCGGATGCAGCCGAACCGGTTCTGCAGCGAGCGTAGTGGCGAGAACGTTTTGTTTGGCCGGGCGCACGGCGCGGGATTCGAGCCCGCGTCGCCGCGCGGCCGCGTGAGTCGCTGGATGAGTGGCTGGCTTCTTCGCTCCGGCGCTCGCGTTGCCGGCGTCCGCGAGGGCGATGGCCAGGGCAGCCAGCGCCGGAAGCAGTACTCGAAAGATGTCCTTCATCGCATATCTCCTCTCTTCGTCACGAATTCGCGTCTTCGGGCAGGTGGAATTGCTCGGGAAGTTTCATGGCGCGCGGGCCGCGCGTCGGCGGGACGCCGGCTTCGCGCATCTTGTAGAGCAGCGCGGCGTAGCTGATGCCGAGCGCGCGCGCCGCCAGGCGCCGGTTCCAGCGGTTCGCCTCGAGCGTGCGCAGGATGATGCCGCGCTCGAGGTGCTTCACCGCGCTGCGGACGATCGTTTTGAGCGTCTCGTCGGCGTCGCCCGGCAGTTTCGGCCCGGCCTGTTTCGGAATGCCGGCCGGACGGAGGCTCGCGCCCGGCCGCGCGGCGGCGACGGGAATCGCAAAGGCTTCTTCCGAGCCGAGAATGACGTACCGCTTGATGACGTTTTCGAGTTCGCGGATGTTGCCCGGCCACGGCCGCGCCTGGAGCATCTCGATCGCGCGGCGCGTCAGCGGTGGCGCCGGACGCCCGTACTTGTGGCTGTAGCGTTCGATCAGGTGGCCGGCGAGCGCGCCCACGTCGCCGAGCCGCTCGCAAAGGGGCGGCAGAACGATCGCCAGCACGTTGATCCGGTAAAAGAGGTCGCGGCGGAAAAGTCCCGCTTCGACGTCCTCGGCCAGGTCGTGATTGGTCGCGCAGATGACGCGCACGTCCGCGCGGCGCTCCTGGTGGCCGCCGATGCGGCAGAAATGGCCGTCCTGGAGCAGTTGCAGGAGCTTGGCCTGGAGCGGCGGCTCGAGCTCGGCGATCTCGTCGAGGAACAGAGTCCCCGATTCCGCCGTTTCGACGAGCCCCCGTTTGCCGGCGTAAGCGCCGGTAAACGCTCCGCGCTCGTAGCCGAAAAGTTCGCTTTCGAGAAGCGTGGCGGGAATCGCGGGGCAGTTGACCTTGACGAACGCGCCGCTCTGCCAGGCGGAGCCGGAATGGATCAGCTTCGCCACGACCTCTTTTCCCGTGCCGCTTTCCCCGCCCACCAGAACGGGAATGTTCGCGCTGGCCGCGGTTTCCACCTGCTGGCGCACCACCTCCATCGCTTCCGAACGCCCGAAAATCACGTCTTCGGGCGGCAGATCCATTTCGTTCATCGCGGCCAGGTTTCTGGCGGTGCAGCTCATTCCTCTTTCCTCCTCATTTCCTGCTGGTGGGTGGTCGGCACGTCGGCGGTGGAAATCGCGGCTCCGGTTTCCCGAATTGATTCGCGATTCCCGCCCCAAGGCCCAATTCGCAAAACACGCCGACGCTTCACCCGCGGTTTTTCTTGCGTGCAAGACCGCGCGGCGCGGCGAAACGTCCGTGCGGAACTCGGGGATTTTTCGGCCTGCGCCAGGCCCGCTGGCGGAGAAAACTCCCGCCGCAGCAACGAAGGGAAAGCGCGGAAACCGTTTCGGGTCCAGAGGTTTGCGAAGACCGCCGCCGTTTGCGCGAAGACGAACCCCGCTGCGAGAAACCGCGCGCGGTGCCGCTCGATGCGCGTTCGCACTGCCCCAAAATGCCCGATTCCTCTTCGCCGCTTTTCTTCCTCACGCCACGACGATTCTCAAAGCCTCCCCGCGGCCTCATGCAACCTAACAGCCCAAACTTCCATAGAAATTCGCGAAGAAGTTTGAGGACCGTTGCGGGCGCATTCGGTCGCACGCGGGCGACCTCCGTCAGCGGCAGGAGAAAATTCGGAAGAGGATGTTTCCGGGAAGGCGGAAAGGCGCGGACGACGTCCGGATCAATTCACGGGAACGTTCCAGGCGCGGAGCAGCGGGAGCGTGCAAAAGCCGGAGAGAAGATCGGTCGCTGCGTGGGCGATGACGGATGGCGCGAGCGAGCCCGTCACCGCGACCGGCACGGCCAGAATCGCGCCGAGCAGCATCGCCGCGGCCGCACTGCGCCAGCCTTGATACAGGTGCGCCAGGCCGAACGACACGCTCGTCACGACGATCGCGACCGCCATCGAGCCCGTGGCGATCAGCACGGCGCCCAGACAGAATCCGCGCAGCAGATACTCTTCGACGACGCCAGCGGAAAGAGAAACGCCGGAAAATGCCAGGCGTTCCCGCGTCGTTCTGGGAAGCATGGCGAGTTCGGCTTGCCCCGTCCGGCCCGGATGGCGTTTCGTTTCATACACCATCGCGAACCAGACCGCGGCGCAGGCGGCAAACGTCAGGAGGGTCCAGGAGACGGCGCTCGCCAGCGCCGGTAGGCGAAATAGCCTGTGAATGCCGACGCGATCGCCCGTGAAATCCACCGCCAGCGTGACGGCGACGAGCAGCAGGTGGCTCACCGCCGCGCTCAGGTACAAATCCATCCGCGCCGGCTGCTCCCGGTCCAGCCGGCGGCCGAGCCCGCGCGCGGAAACCGGCAGCAGCACCAGCAGCACGCAGGCCCACGCGAATTCCGGAAGATGCCCGATGGCGGTGTCCTTTCCGGCGCGGCCCGCGGCGCGGGCCGGAGCCGCTTCAGCCCGCTTCGGTGACGAGCGGTGCGGAATCGGCCTGGCGCAGCGTGATCCAGTCGGTTTGCGCGCGGTCCCATTCCTGGACCAGGAAGCCGTGCGATTCGAAAAACTCCCGCACCGTCGCGCGCGGCCATCCGGCGATCGTATCGAGGATCGGCACGAGCACGGCGAGCGCGTTCGCGCCGAGCACGGTGCGTTTGGCGATTTGCGCCACGTGCCGCGTTTCGGAAACCGCGATCGTCAGGCCCTCGCGCGCGTTCAACTCGAGCATCACGTGGATATCCGAGCTGCCGTCGCCCGCGTAAACCACGTGGTCCGGGCCGATCTGCAAATCGGCCATCAACTGGTTGAGGATGACGGCCTTGCCGTAGCCCGCCGCCGCGCGGCGAATCGTCTCGATCCCGCCCGACGAGTCGTAGACGAATTCCGTGCCGAAAATGTGGTCGGAGGGAACGATGCCTTCGAGCGCCGACTGAATCACCTCGGCCGGGGCCGCGGAAAGCACGTAGAAATCGAAATGGTAGCCGCCGATGCCGCGTTCGAGAATGTCGTACAGCAGTCGGATGTTGTCCTTCAGGCGCAGCCGCTTGCCCGCTTCGTAGAGGTGCTCGCGCCGGATGCGCGTGCGGAATTCGGGATCGTGCAGCAACAGATAGGCGAGTTCGGCGCCCTGCTGCACCAGGTTCAGCGCGGCCATGCCGCGAATCTTCCGTTTGAACTCCTCGGTGGAAACGCCGATGATTTCGCTCAGCACGTAGCCGGAATCGTTGAACGTGAGCGTCTGATCGAAATCGCTCGCAAACAGGTACCGCTTCAGCATCCTATCGCTTGTCGCCATAGGCGTAGCTTTCCTTCTCCTTGTCATGCGTGATCCGCCAACGGGTGGTCGTCATTACCTTAGATGCGCCAAACGGCGAAAAGACTGTTCCGATTCTTCCGGCCACTCCCGGCGGAGAACCCTTCCCATCGGTTTTGTTGCCATAGCGCAACCTCCTCGCATCCCCGTCCGCAAAAAGCTCTTCACACGGGGGAAGGTGTAGAAACCCCACAGCGTCGTGTTAACGGAATAGGGGGTTAGCGGTTAAAGCCGCGAAAAAGGACCACCCTACCCATCCCCGTTTGTCGCTCGCCTGAGGCAGCGGACGCGTATACGGATACCGTGCGCACGACTTGTGCTTGCGGGCGGACGAAACGAAACTCCCAATTGGCCCGCAAGGGAGTAAAATGCACAGTGCCATCCACGCGGCCGACACCACAACCGCGCCTGGCGCGGCATCACCACCCCGCCAAAGATCGTGGAACCCTGGAGGAAATCGGATCCACATACATAAGTCACGCCGATTGAACACAAGGAAAAATATGGGTATCTGTCCATATTGCGGTAAGAGCGCCGGGCTTTTCACTAAATATCATCCAGACTGTTTAAGGACTGTTGAGGAAGACCGAAATCTCGGTATCCAAAGATTCAAAGATCAGATTGCAGCGGCCCTCGAGAATCTGGAGCCGTATCCGCACGTGCTCGATAAGCTTAACGAAATCGCAGCCCAGCACATGCTGACTTCCCAAATCGCCGGTCAAGCTGTTCTGAGCAGCATGGACGAGCTGAGCCGGCGCGAACCACTCGAACCGCAGATGGCTGAATATCTTTTGAGGCTAGGAGAAGATTTTGTCGGTAAATTCGAAAACATTGAGCCCGACAGCCCGTTTTATCCCTTGTGCGGCCCCGCCTTTCTCAGCCCAGATCTCAGCCGAACCCTATGGCTAGTCATGCACCACCAGCCGGTTCCTTTTTCCATGCCGTGCCCTGTCGTCTTGCAGACCGGCGAAAGCCCCCTCGCGCAATTCGGAACGGTCCTATACCACAGGACTCTAATGGTCTCGTCGCATGCTGGCGCCTATAGCGGGCCCAGCATTCGTGTGGCCTCCGGCCTGTATTATCGCTTTGGCGCATACGGCGGGCGGTCCATGCCTACCCCCTCTCAAGACGTCAGCAGCGGATTCCTTATCCTGACCGACGCCGCCTTTTATTTCGGCGGTGAGCAAAGAACCTTTCGTGTCCCATATGGCTTCATCCTTCGTTTCAGCGCGTACCCGGATGGACTTGGATTTTTTAGGAACGCCGGAGACGGAAGGGAAGAAGTTTTCACAATTGTCGACCCATGGAGAACTCTAGCAGGCTGCTGAAAAACCCGGAAATTGTGTAACGGAGCAGCTTCGAGTGCGTCCAACCGTGCATGCGAGGAAACGATCAGCAGCAAAATCACGTGTTCAGTTATCTGTCGCCGGAGCAGCGG
>JAKASX010000063.1 GCA_021818865.1 Acidobacteriota bacterium | reverse complement strand
GATGAATCCTCGCTCGGTGGCCGCGTCACCTGGCGTCACGCGCAAAATCGGCGTCTTCGCCTGGCTTGGGGATTCGCCCGCGGCCGATTGGCCCGCGTATGCGAAAACCGGGAAAAGGGAAACTACGAAAACGGCCGCCAGCAAGCGCGCCGTGAATGGCAACCCCCGCGCTGCGCTCGCCCTTCCGCTTCGGCTTTTCGGTCTTGCGGTCATGACCCCTCACTTTGAATTCTAACCCCTCCGCTGCGTCCGTTCCGAAGCCTGCGGTCGGTCCGCCAAGGGGAAAAAAATCTCGATCACGAAAGCAGTTTATTAAAAGGTTACTCACCCAAGCGAGGATTCCATGTACGGGAAAATGACGTAACACACATGTATTTAGGCATATACGACAAGTTACGGGCCTGGTGAGGCCGGTAGCGCCTGGTTACGCTTAGGTACTATGCCTTGTCGCCGAAGTAATTTTTTCTCTCTATTTCCCCGCAGCCTCGGATAGAATGTCCGGCGAAGGGTATGAGATGAGCCCATGTCGCTTTTGCGGCAGTGAAATCGGCGCCAACGCGCTCTACTGCCCGAACTGTCTGGTCCCGGTGGCCACGCCGCCTCAGCGCCGCCGCCCGGGAACGCTTACGCTGTTTCTGAGCGTTTCCCTACTGTTCGGTTCGCCATGCGTTTGGGTTCTGGCCGGGCAGTTCCGCACATCTTGGGTGAAAGCCGCGGTTTCGCCGGTAGCAGTTCATGCAGCGTCGCCGCCAGCTCCACGTGTGGTCGATCAGGCCGTGGCGCTCATTCGGAGCTGCGGCACGCCCGACCGCGACGTTTCAACCGCCTACAATAATCCTCGGCCTCCGATTCCGTTCCGCATCGTGGATTACAGCAGCGCTCATCTGGAATTCGGATTCGTTCCGGGCGCGGGAGCGCAAATCGGCGATCCGCCGCCATATACCTGGGCGCTTTCGGGCATCGTGGATACGACGACGCATCAGCGGCTCACTCCGGAGCAGGCCGCCGAGCGCATGAGCTGCGCCGCCCCGCTCGAAAAAGACGTAACCCAAGCGGACAATTCCTCTTCCGATTCCCAGCAAGATCCATAATTTCCGTCCTCCGCGCCGGCGACAAGAACCCGGCGCTTTCCCCATCCGTTCCTCTGGCGTAGAATCCCAATCCACCGATGGCTGCGCGAAACCACGATGATGATCGCTCGCTGCGCGATGCGATTCGTCAGCTCTGCCGCGATTTTCCCGATGCTTACTGGCGCAATCTCGACCGCCGCGAGGAATATCCCAAGGATTTTGTCGATGCGCTCGGGTCGGCCGGCTACCTGGCCGCGCTGATTCCCGAAACGTATGGCGGCAGCGGACTCGGAATCGCCGAAGCAGGCATCATCCTCGAGGAAATCAATCGCTCGGGCGGCAATTCCGGCGCGTGCCATGCGCAAATGTATGTGATGGGCACGCTCTTGCGTCACGCGAGTGAAGAACAGAAGCGGCGCTATCTGCCGCCGATCGCGCGCAACGAATTACGCCTGCAGGCTTTCGCCATCACCGAGCCCAATTCCGGCTCGGAAACAACGCGAATCGAAACGCGGGCCGTGCGGCGCGGCGATCGCTACATCGTCAATGGGCAAAAAATCTTCATTTCCCGCGTCAAACAATCCGATTTGCTCCTGTTGCTCGCGCGCACGACGCCTTATGAGGAAATGCAGGATAAAACGCAGGGGCTCTCGGTTTTTCTCCTCGATTTGCGCGGAATAAAAGGAAAACTCCAGATTCAGCCGCTCGAAACGATGATGAATCACCATACGAACGCCCTTTATTTCGAGGACGTCGAAATTCCCGCGGAAAATCGCATTGGCGAGGAGGGCCTCGGTTTCCGTTACATCCTCGACGGCTGGAACGCCGAGCGCATTCTGATCGCTTCGGAAGCCATCGGCGATGGCTATTGGTTTATCGATCGCGCGGCAGCCTACGCGAAAGAACGGGTTGTTTTCGGGAAACCGATCGGTGCGAATCAGGGCGTGCAATTTCCCATCGCCAAGGCCTACGCCCACGTCGCGGGCGCCGATTTGATGCGAATGGAAGCGGCGCGGAAATTCGACGCCGGCGAAAAATGCGGCGCCGAAGCGAATATGGCGAAACTCCTCGCTTCGGAAGCCTCGTGGGAAGCCGCCAACGCCTGCATGGATACGCACGGCGGATACGGCCTCGCGCGCGATTACGACGTCGAACGTAAATTCCGCGAAACCCGCCTCTACACAATCGCTCCCGTCAGCAACAGCCTGATCCTCGCCTACATCGGCCATCACGTTCTCGGCCTTCCCCGTTCTTACTGATTCCGCCCGAGTGGCGTAGCCCTTCCCGACTGTGCGCCGAACCATTCGTAGCGCATCGCCCGGCCCGTCATCCCGGCCGTAGGGCCTGCGCGCCGTCTCGTTGCCGGCCGTTCCCTCTTTTTCTCTTGACACCTAGGATTGCTAGGCGTATAGGTCGAACTGCAAGGGGTCAGCCATGAACCAAGACAAAGCCGCGATTCTCAAAGGCACGCTCGACATGCTCATCCTGAAAATCGTGGCGCTCGGCCCGATTCACGGCTACGCCATTTCGCAGCGCATTCAGCAGATTTCGCGCGATCATTTCCAGCTCCAGCAAGGCTCGCTCTATCCCGCGCTGCATCGCCTCGAAAATCGCGACTGGCTCGAAGCCGAATGGCGCGACACCGACACCGGCCGCGAAGCCAAGTTCTACAAACTCACGAAAAAGGGCCGGAAGCACCTGGAAACCGAAATGGAAAGCTGGGACCGCACGGCCCAAGCCGTCGCCCTGATCCTCCGCACCGCTCCCTAGAGGTGCTGAACAAGGCTACCTGTCATGCTGAGCGCAGCGAAGCATCCCGTGATTTGGCCGAGGACGCCAATTGCGTCCCCCTCACGCTGTCGCGCACCGAGGCGGACGGCCCGAATCAGCCTTTCTTCCCAACCGATTAAGGACCTCCGATGAACTGGCCCAGTCGTTGGTCTCGCAAACGCAACCGCGAATCACAACTCGATTCCGAACTACGCTTCCACATCGAGCAGCGCACCGAAGAACTGATCGCGGATGGCGTTGAAGCGTCAGAAGCGCGCCGCCGCGCCATGATCGAATTCGGCGGCATCGAGTCCGCGAAGGAAGAGTGCCGCGAAGCGCGAGGCACCTATTTCGTCGAAGGCGTGGTGCAAGACATTCGATATGGCGTTCGGACTTTGCGCAAGTCGCCCGCCTTTGCCGCCGGTGCAATTCTCACCCTGGCACTGGGCATAGGAACTAGCACGGGCCTGTTCAGCATAGCCGATGCGGTGTTAATCAACCCACTTCCCTATACCCACCCGGATCGCTTAGTGGCGATCTATGCCCGCACCAAGATCTCTCGCCGGTTTCCGGTTTCCTACCCGAATTTCCTGGATTGGGCGCGCGAAAACAAAGCTTTCTCGGCCATGGCCGCATTTCGCTCAGGCCAGTTCGTTTTGACGGGTACGGGCGTGCCCGAGCATGTGAGGGTGGAGATGGTCTCGGCCGAATTTTTGCCGCTGCTAGGTGTCGCGCCGGTGATTGGGCGTCAGTTCACCCCGGAGGAAGACCGGCTGGGAGGGAAACCCGTCGCGTTGATCAGCAATGGGTTCTGGAAACAGAAATTCGGCGGCGCGCCTAACGTGGTGGGAAAATCGCTAACCCTCAACGACGAGGTCTACACGATCGCCGGGGTCGTCCCAGCCGGTTTCCGCTACTGGAGCGGTAATTTTCGCCGCAACGTGGACCTCTATGTTCCCATCGGCCAGTTGGACAATCCGCTATTCCGGGATCGCAGCGCGGAAATGGAGACGGACGCCGTGGGCCGTCTTAGGCCTGGAGTGACGCTGGCCCAGGCCCAGGCGGAGATGGACGCGATCGCGACGCACCTAGCCGAGCAACATCCCAATGCGGACAAAGGCATCGGCATTACGCTCGTGCCGCTCCGCCAGGACATCGTCGGGAACATCCAGCCCATTCTTCTGTTGGTGTTGGCCGCGGCAGGATTCGTGCTTCTGATCGCCTGCGCGAACGTGGCTAACCTACTCCTGGCGCGGTCCGCAGGACGAGCAAAGGAATTCGCCGTTCGCGCGGCGGTCGGCGCCGGTCGGGGCCGCGTCTTCCGCCAATTGCTCACGGAAAACGTGATTCTTTCTGTTGCCAGCAGCGCAGTGGGATTGGGGTTCGCCGCATGCGGAACGCGGGCCGCGCTCAGCTTTTTGCCTGAAACGCTGCCCCGCGCGAGTGAGGTACACTTCGATGGCCACGTGCTGTTCTTTACCGTCGCCGCCTGCTTGGCATGTGCTGTCGTCTTTGGCTTTGCTCCCGCGATGAAGACGGCCCGCGCCGACATTCACGAAGTGCTCAAGAAGGCCGGCCGCGGCTCAAGCGGAACTCGGCATCACACGCAGCGCGTTTTCGTTGCCGTCGAGATGGCTCTGGCCGTGGTTCTCTTGGCAGGAGCCGGGGTGATGATTCGCAGCCTAGCAAGGCTTTGGAGTGTCAATCCCGGATTCGATCCTCACCGCGTCCTGACCTTCGTCGTGTCGTCCCCCCAGCCGCTGGGCTCGACACCGAGTAAGGTTCGCGCGGCCGAACGCCAAATCCGCTTGCAACTCGGCGCCGTACCCGGCATTGAGGCAGCCTCGTTGGTTGGCTCCCTGCCGATTCAGGGCCGCTCCCTGTTGTCGTTTTGGATGGCGGGGGAGCCAAAGCCTGCTACCGGTGCTCAAATGAAGACCGCGATTTTTTACCTCGTTCAGCCGGACTACTTCAAAGTCATGAGGATTCCCCTTATGCGGGGTCGTTTGCTCGCTTCCGAGGACAACGCCCGCTCCCCGCAAGTCGTCGTGATCGACCAGCAGTTCGCCCGTGAATACTTCGGCCGCCAAAACCCCATTGGCCGGAAAATCCATCTGTATATCATCGGTGCCTCGCCGGAAATCGTTGGAGTCGTCGGCCATGTGAAGCAGTGGGGGCTTGCCTCCGACAGCCAGTCGCCTGTTCAGGCCCAGATGTATTTCCCGATTTCGCAGATGCCCGACAACTTAACCGGCGGAGGAAGTGTCTGGGAAGCAGTCGCGAGGACCCGCGGCAGTTCAATGAGCGCGGTCGTGGCTATCCGGCGGCACCTAGCACGACTTGATACCCAACTTGCTGCGTACGATTTCCAATCTATGGACGCGATTCTTTCCGATTCCTTGGCGGAGCGGCGCTTCGCCATGATGCTGCTGTCAGTTTTCTCCGGCTTCGCCGTGCTTTTGGCTTGCGTCGGAATTTACGGCGTGACGTCGCACGTGGTTGGTGAACGCACGCACGAGATCGGCATTCGCGTGGCTCTCGGCGCGCAGCGCGGCGATGTGTTGCGCACGGTGATTCGTGATGGGATATTCATGGCGGGAATAGGAATCGTCGCGGGGATTTGCGGCGCATTGGCATTTACGAGGCTCTTGAGCAGCCTGCTCTTTCAAATTGCGCCTACCGATCCAGCTACCTACTCGGCCGTAACCGTCATTCTCGCCACAGTTGCGCTGCTGGCCTCCTACATCCCCGCACGGCGCGCCACGCGCGTCGATCCCGTCGTAGCTTTACGCCAGGAATAGGAGGAAGCAGTGGACTGGCTGAAGCGAACCTTTCGCAAACGCAAGCGCGAGTCCCAACTCGATTCCGAGTTGCGTTTCCACATCGAACTGCGAACTGAAGAGCTCATCGCTCAAGGGTTCGATACAACCGAGGCCCATCGCCGCGCCATGGTCGAATTCGGCGGCGTGGAAGGCGTCAAAGAAGAATGCCGCGAAGCCCGCGCTATCTACTGGCTCGAAAGCCTTCTCGCGGACCTGCGCTACGCCGTGCGGGTGCTGAGGAAATCCCCCGGTTTCACGATTGTTGCAGTTCTCACTCTTGCCCTCGGCATCGGCGCCAACACGGCCATCTTCAGCGCCGTGAACGGGATTCTACTCAGTCCGCTTCTTTATCCCGATTCGGGTCACCTGATCGAGATCAAGGGCTCGATGTTGATGCGGGGCATCGGAGTCCGATTCGCTTTTCTCTCGATTCCCGATATTCGCGAAATTCAAGCGCGCTGCCCCGCCTTCGGCCAAGTCGCGATGTATGGCCTCTTCAGCGGAACGAAGATGCTGGGTGGTTCGTTCCCGGATGACGTACAGACCCCTCCTGTTTCGGGGAACTTCTTCGGCCTCCTGGGCGTCGATCCCATCCTGGGCCGGCCAATCCTTCCGTCCGACGCGCAGTCGGGAGCGGGGCCTGTGGCCGTTCTCAGCTACGCCGTGTGGATGCGCGATTTCGGCGGGGATGCAAAGGCGATTGGTAAAGTGATCACCCTCGGCAAGGAATCCTTTGAGATCGTCGGCGTGATGCCGAAGGGATTCAATCCCGGAGGGTACGCCCGCCCCGTCTGGCGGCCGATGCCGCCCCCGTCGGGTTCTGGGCCCAGCCGCAAAAATTTCGAATATCGAGCGATCGCCCGGTTGCGGCCCGGCGCAACGCTGAAAGCTGCTCGCGTTCAATTGAAGGTGCTGGCTGCGCGGCTTGCCAAGGCGAATCCTGCCGAGGACAAGGGCCTGCAACTCAGCGCGACGCGCATGAAAGACTCCATGGTCGGCACGCAACTCCGCGTCGAGTTGCTGCTCCTCCTCGCCGCGGTAGGAATCGTGCTCCTGATCGCCTGCGCCAATGTGAGCGCGCTCATGTTGGCGCGCAGTTGGTCGCGTCAACGTGAGGTGGCGATTCGCGAAGCGCTCGGCGCGACACGCCTCCGCATCATCCGACAATTTCTGATAGAAAGCCTTTTGGCCTCGCTTGCGGGAGGTGCGTGTGGCCTCCTGATCGCCGTTGGGGGCATTCCGCTGCTTCGCGCGATTGCGCCGGCAGGAACGCCGCGTGTCGATCAAGTGCATCTCGATTCCGGCGTATTGTGGTTCACGCTAGGCGCTTCCGTGCTTGCCGGAATTTTGTTCGGGCTCGCGCCGGCGCTGCAACTTTCAGTCGGCCAAACAACAACGATCCGCGAACGCGTAGCAACATCCGGCAACGCCCTCGGTGGAAAGCGCACGAACCGGCCCCAGGGAGCGCTCGTGATCTCCGAGGTGGCTTTGGCTGTAATCCTGGCTGCCGGCGCTACGCTGCTTGCTCGCAGTCTGCAAAAACTGATGGCGGTGCCCCTGGGCTACCGAACCGAGGGTGTGCTCACAGTCCAGCCGGACCTAAGCGGCTCCGGCTGTGATTCCGACCGTCAAGGACCCTGCCGCGCCGCTACGAACGCCATCCTGCAGGGCATGCGCGGAATCCCCGGCGTGGAGGCCGCAGCTGTCGCATCCACCGCCCCCTTGGGCGGTGGATTTTTGCGGCCATTGGAGGTCGAGGGACGGCGCGAGCCCACGAAGTCAGGCGTCATGATTCCGTACCGCGGGGTATCCTCAGGCTACTTCCAGTTGATGGGCATTCCACTTCTTGCGGGGCGAACTTTCGGTGACGCAGATACGGCCACCTCGCAGCCGGTAGCCATTGTCAATCGCGCGTTCGTGCGTCGATACTTGCAGGCCGCGAGCCCGCTTGGCCGCCGCATCAGCGCTCGCAAGAGCGAGACCGGTCAACCGGAGTGGATGGAAATCATCGGGGTGGTGGGCGACAGCCGTGATTCGGACATTACCGAAACACCGGGCCCCGAATACTACGTGCCCGCTGCACAGTCTTCTGCCGACGTCACAGCGCCGGTTTTCCTCGTGAAGGCCTCGGAGAGCCCCTTGCAGATACTTGGCGCCGTGAAGCAGCAGATCTGGTCGGTGGATAAGGAGGCTGCGATCGGCCGTGTACAAACGATGAGCACGGTCGTGGCCAGGGAACAAGCCGGGCAGCGGTTCCGCGCGTTGCTCTTTGGCACGTTTGCTGCGTTGGGTCTGTTACTTGCAATCGTCGGAAATTACGGCGTGATTTCATATTCGGTGAATCAGCGCATACATGAAATCGGCATTCGCATGGCCATGGGAGCGCAGCCGGCCGACGTGCTGCGCATGGTGTTACGCGATGGCGCGATTTTGGCTGGAGTGGGAATCGTCATAGGGATTGGCGGCGCGCTGGCATTGACGCGCCTGATGCGCAGCTTCCTATTCGAAATCAGCCCGACCGATCCCGTGACATTCGCCGGCGTGGCGATTACTCTCGCGCTTGTGGCGCTGCTGGCCTGCTACATTCCCGCGCGGCGCGCGATGCGCGTAGACCCTAACGTCGCCTTGCGGCACGAATAGGAGGCAGCATTGCGCTCGCTCAACTCCCTCTTCCGCAAACGCAAGCGCGAATCCCAGCTCGATTCCGAGTTGCGTTTCCACATCGAGCAGCGCACAGCTGACCTCGTCGCGTACGGCGTCGATCCAGCCGAAGCACACCGCCGCGCGATGATCGAATTCGGTGGTGTGGAAAGCGTGAAGGAAGAATGCCGTGAGACTCGTGCCACCTACCTTCTCGAAAGCGTACTCCGGGACGCCCGCTTTGCCTTTCGTACACTGCGGAAATCGCCAGGGTTCGCATCCGTCGCAGTCCTCACTCTTGCCCTCGGGATCGCGCTCAATACTGCCATCTTCAGCCTCGCCGACGCGTTCCTGTTGACGCCGCCGCCTGTCACTCATCCCGGTCATGTCGTGGTCATCACCGATTACTATGCCCACAACGGCGGCTGGTTCTTCGACCGCGTCTCGCCGCTCGATTACCTTTCCTTCCGCCGTCAACTGCGGTGCTTTTCGGGGCTCACGGCCGCAGCGTCGTCTCGGCCGGCCGATCTTAGTCTTAACGGCGCACCGCAACGAGTGACGGTGATGCCGGTGCGCGCCAATTTTTTTGCGGTGCTCGGCGTCACGCCCATCCTGGGGCGCACGTTCGACGCGGCCGATGATCGGCCCGGCCAGGCCAGCGTTGCACTGATCTCGTCTGGCCTATGGCGGACAAGGTTCAGCAGCGACCGGAAAATCCTCGGCAGCCGCCTCGATATCAACAGCAGCCTCTACACAGTGATCGGCGTCCTGCCGCGCGGTTTCGAGGCGCCAGGGGCGACCGCCAAGGTATGGGTTCCGCTCGTCTTTGGACCGCGGCAACTCGCTCCCGAGGCGCGCGCGAACCGCTCATTGACTCTCTTTGGCCGCATGAGACCAGGCGTTAGCGTTGCGCAGGCGCGGGTGCAGGTGAACGCGGCGATGGCAGAACTGGCGAAAGCCTACAAGCCCGACCGTGAATGGCGAGCCTACACGACGCCGATAGCCACGTTCGCCAGCCTGCAAAACGAGTCCGAACAAATCCTGGAACTGCTTCTGATGGCGGTGGGATTGGTTCTGTTGATCGCCTGCGCAAACGTGGCTGGTTTGCTGTTGGCTCGCTCTGCCACTCGTCGACACGAATTCGCCCTCCGTGCCGCACTCGGAGCGAGCCGGACTCGTCTGCTACGGGAGTCGCTCGCGGAAAGCCTCATTTTGGCTTTCGCCGGCGGAGCGCTTGGCCTCGCGCTCGCGGCCGGTGGTATTCGGCTGCTGACGGCAATCCTCGGTTCAGCCTCCGGCCCGGGACCGACGCCGTCGCTCGATTTTCACGTGGCGCTTTTCGCCGTGGGAGTATCCGCCCTGTCAGTCTTGCTTTTCGGGCTGGCCCCTGCCTGGCAGGCGGCCTCTGCCGATCCACAATCGGCGCTGCGGTCGGGCGAACGCGGCGCGGTGGGTGGCCACGTACGCGCACGCTTGCGGCGCTGGCTCATCGGCGGTGAAGTCGCGCTGGCGGTCGTCTTGCTCGCCGCTGCCGGTGTTTTGATCCGAAGTGCGATCGCCGAACTTTCCCCGAGTCAATTCGGCTTCAATCCGCTTCACCTTACGACCGTCTACACCGTATTGCCCAAATCCTCCCGTCGCGGCACTACGGCGTGGGCCGCGGGCGCGAACGCCGTTGCCGCCCGGCTTCGGGAACTGCCAGGCGTCGCGGCGGCCGGATGCGCCGAAGCCTTGCCGCTAATAAATTCAGGCGCTGCCGGGGTTCGCATCGGCGCGAACGGTGGAGGGGGAGCGGTTTTCTACCCAATCAGCCCGGGATACTTGTCCGCTATGCAGATTCCCCTTTTGCGCGGGCGGGACTTTACAGCCGGGGATACGCCCGCCGCACAGGAGGTCGCGATTGTGGACAAGCTTTTTGTTCGCGAGTACTTACGAGGCCAAAACCCAGTGGGTAGTACCTTCTATGTGACTTACTTTGACTATCTCAATCAGAGCGGCCACATGGTAAACGCCGCCCTGCATCCGCTCCGCGTCGAGGTCGTTGGGGTGGTCGGCAGTGCACAGCGATTTCTCGGCTACACCAGCACCGAGCCGGCATTGTACGTTCCGCTGGCACAGTGGCCGTCGAGAGGATTCACGGCCGTGATTCGCGCCGTTACGCCCCCGTCGGAGCGCGAAGTTGGGCGCGCCATTTGGTCCGCAGCCGGAAAGCTCAGCGTCGTGGGCCGGGTGACTACCATGCAGCAATTGATTGCTGAAAATGCCAAAGGCGACAAGCTGACGGCTGGACTGATGTCTCTCTTCGCCGCTGTCGCATTGATTCTGGCTCTCGCCGGAATCTACGGCGTGACGGCTTATTTAGTGAGCCAACGCTCTGGCGAGATCAGCGTTCGCCTGGCTCTTGGCGCTCGTCCCCGCCAAATCACTGCGATGATTTTGCGTGAGGCGGCCGTTTTCAGCGGCGCAGGTTGGCTCGCAGGGATGGCGCTGGCCGCGTTCCTGCCCAAACTCTTCGGGGCTCTCTTTGCCGGCACCGAGATTTCTGCGGTCGCGCGCGCCGCATGGCCAGTCGCTACGTTCGTCGTCCCGCTGGCTGTCCTCGGCGCTGCTTGGCTGCCGGCGAATCGCGCAGCGCGCGTAGATCCCGTTGTAGCTTTGCGCCAGGAATAGGAGGGAGCAGTGAACTGGCTGAAGGGGAACCTCCGCAAACGCAAACGCGAATCACAACTCGATTCTGAGCTGCGCTTCCACATCGAGCAGCGCACAGCGGATTTGATCGCTGATGGCGTTGAAGCGTCAGAAGCGCACCGCCGCGCGATGATCGAATTCGGCGGCGTGGAAAGCGTGAAGGAAGAATGCCGTGAGACTCGTGCCACCTACCTTCTCGAAAGCGTACTCCGGGACGCCCGCTACGCCTTTCGTACACTGCGGAAATCGCCAGGGTTCGCATCCGTCGCAGTCCTCACTCTTGCCCTCGGCATCGGCGCGAATACGGCGATTTTCAGCGTGATTGACGCGCTGGTGCTTCATCCGCTGCCCTATCCGCACGCCAGTCGAATCGTCGAGGTCTACCGATCGGAGGGCAGGGCCGGCCAATACAATCCCTTGTTCGGCCGGAGTTCCGTCGTTTCCATCCGTGACCATTTTCCGGCAATTGAAGATCTGAGCGCTTACCACATTTTTCACAGCTCGATCATCAGTCCCGGAACGCCCAGTGAGGTTAGCGGCGTGGCCACGAACGCGGCCATGTTCCATCTGCTCGGCGTCCATCCTTTGCTTGGCCGAAGTTTCACCCCTGCCGAGGACCGCAGCGGCGCCGCGCCGGTCGTTCTGATCAGCCGGACGCTATGGCAGGAACGTTTTTCCGGCGAACCTTCCGTCCTTGGCAAAACAGTGGCCGTGGCCGGCGAGCCGTACACCATCGTCGGCGTTTTCCCCGCCGTCTCGCGTTTCCCTGACCTCAAGGGCTCTCCGGATATCTGGGTCCCACTCACCTCCGACCCTTCGATGAAATCGTTCGGCCCCACGCTCATTGATCCGCTGACGATTTCCTATCTCGACGTGCTTGGCCGATTGAAGACCGCCGTGAGCGTGGAGCAAGCGCAGGCGCAAGCAAATACGCTCGCCGCAGGACTTGCCAAAGCGAACCCGCAGGGCGGCAAACCTCTGCTTTTGCACGTGGTGTCGCTGGAGCGTGTCGTCTCGAAAAACCACCGCGCCGCGCTCACCGTTCTGACGTCGGGCGTCGCGCTCGTCTTGCTGGTGGCCTGCGCGAACGTGGCAAATCTGCTGCTGGCCCGCGGAGCGGTACGAGAGCGGGAAATGGCGCTCCGTTTGGCCCTCGGCGCGGGCCGTGCGGGGATCGTGCGGCAATTGCTCGTCGAAAGCCTCGAACTGGCGCTGGCAGGCGGCGCGGCCGGCGCTTACATTGCTTACGTCGCAGTCCATTCGCTGGCTCGCGAGATTCCGCCTTCGCTCACGCCCTACCGCAGCGTGACGGTGAATGCGGCCGTGCTCGTTTTTTGTGCCGCAATCTCCGCGGCAGCGGGGATTCTGTTCGGTTTTCTGCCGGCTCTGCGCGCGTCGGATTCGAGCGTATACGCCGCGATCAAGCAGAGCGGCCGCGGCGCGGGAGGTTCAGGTTCGCACCGGCTGCGCGAAGGGCTGGCGATTGGGGAAGTGGCGCTGGCGGTGGTGCTGCTTTCGGGAGCGGGGCTTCTGCTTCGCAGTTTTTCCCGGCTGGTTTCCACCAGTCCCGGCTTCGATCCTCGCCACGTTGCCGTCGCTTCCGTGAATTTGCCTCGCTCGACCTACCGATCTCCGGACGAATGGCGCGCGTTCGTTTCTCAGGCGATCGATCGGCTGCGCGCTGAACCGGGCGTGAGCCAGGCTGCCGCGGCAACGAGTCCTCCTGCCGGCGGGCTCAATATTTCCTTCCCCTATCGTGTCGTCGGGCAGCCGGGTCCGCCTGCGGGACGAGCACCGGTCGCCGAATTCCGGCCCGTCACTCCGGGTTATTTCTCGCTCATGCGGATTCCGTTGCTCGCCGGCCGCGATTTTTTGCCGTCGGACTCAGCGTCAAGCGCGCGCGTCTGCGAGATTGATCAAGCCATCGCGCGAACCTCTTTCGCCGGCGTGAATCCGCTGGGCCACAGTCTGAACACGGAAGGCCCAAAGCCTTGCAGAATCGTCGGCGTCGTTGGCAACGTGGCGCAACTGATGGGTCAATCACCGAAGCTGGCCATCTACGCCCCTTTCGATCAATCCCCATTCTCCTTCATGTCGCTGCTGGCTCGCGGCAGGCCGGGTGCGGCCGCGCCCGCAGCGCCGTTGCGCGATGCAATCGCCTCAACCGATCGCGATTTGCCGGTGAAACTCGCGACGCTGACGGAAATGATGGGGAGCACGGCGGCTGGCGAACGTTTCCGCGCAGGACTAGTCGCCGCCTTTGCGGGGATCGCGATTTCGCTTGCCGGCGTCGGAGTTTCCGGCGTGATGGGATACTCGGTTAGCCGGCGCACGCAGGAACTCGGCGTGCGCATGGCACTTGGCGCCAGGCCCGACGAGGTCCTGCGCCAAGTGGTCAACGAGGGATTGAGGTTGGTCGCCCTCGGCGCTGCAATCGGTCTCTGCGCTGCCCTCGCGCTCACGCAGTTGATGCGAGGATTGCTGTTTCACGTCAGCCCGGCCGATCCGCTGACGTATCTTGGCGTCGCGCTATTGCTCCTGCTCGTGGCGCTTGCCTCCTGCGCGCTGCCGGCCTTGCGCGCCGCGCGAGTCAATCCCAGCGATGCTTTGCGGCAGGAATAGGGAGGGCGGAAAGACGAAACTCGAAAATCGAAATTCGAAAGCGAACCTCATCGCGTTCAGCGAGCCGCACGAAGCCCACCGCCCCGCCCTGGCCGGCTAGCGGGACGGTCGGACGATTTCCACGGTGCAGTGAGCGTGGCGGGCAACGGCTTCCGAAACGCTGCCGAGCAGGAAGCGCTCGAAACCCTTGCGGCCATGTGCGGCGACGACGAGGAGATCGGGTTTCCATTCCTCGGCAACGTCCAGGATCACCGCTTTCGCGTCGCCCTTGCGCAGCATCCAAGTGGCTTTGAAACCGGCCGCGCGCAGAGATTCCTGCGCCCGCGTGACCAGCGCTTCGCCCGCTTTGCGTTCCTCGTCGAAAATCCGCTCGAGCGCCACGGGATCGATCGGCGACATTCCCGCGTAGCTCGAAAGCAGATCGAGCGCGTGCAGAATCATCACTTCCGAACCTTCGGGATTGAACCGCGTGGCAACGGCCTGGACGGCCGCTTCCGAGAATTTCGATTCGTCAATCGCGAGAAGGATTTTCATGGCTGCACCTCGCTACGCATCGGAAGTGCACGGTTTGCGCCACAAATAATTTCCCGCGCCCCAATCCCTAATCCGTTCTGTCGCCGCATGTTAGTCGAAGGCGTGTCCGCCACTTTCTAATCCGGAACGTGAGAAAGGCTCAACGCGTAGCGTCAAATCCCTCAGCGTGGCGCTCCCTGCGGCTCCCAGGCGCACCCGATGCCCGCTAACCCGAACAAACGAAAGCGCCTTGCCGGCCGCGGCGCACCGGACGCGGCTGGCAGGCGCGGTGCAGCGCCACTGGCAGGGTTGGTCTGAACCACGGTGCCGGACTGCCCGCACGAAACCGGGCGAGAGACGGGAGAACTCCATGGAACTGATGGACGTGCTGAAGAAGCGCCGCGCGGTGCGCGAATACACCGATGCGCGCCTGGAAGCGGCAACGATCGAGCGCCTGATCACCGCGGCCACTCTGGCGCCAAGCGCGATGAACGAGCAGCCGTGGGCGTTTGCGGCTCTACTCGACCGGAAACGGATCGAAGGCTACGGCGAGCGCGCGAAATGGTGGCTGCTCGAAAACCTTCACGCGGCGGGATTCGAGGAAAGATTTCACGAGACACTCTCGGCCCCGGGCTACGCGCTCTTTTACAACGCGCCCGCGCTGGTTCTGGTGCTGGCGAAATCGTCAGCGAGCCAGGCGATGGAAGATTGCTGCCTCGCCGCGGAAAATCTGATGCTGGCCGCGCGGGACGAAGGGATCGGCTCGTGCTGGATCGGCCTGGCGCGCCCGTGGCTGAATCTGCCGGAGACGAAAAAAGAGCTGCGGCTGCCGAAAGGCTGCGAAGTCGTGGCGCCGATCGTTCTCGGCTACCCGAAAGAATGGCCCGAACCGCATGGACGCAATCCGGCGGAAATTTACTGGCTGGCATGAAGCGCGGTGATCCCCATGACGGAGGGTGAATCGTTTCGCCTGGCGCTCGTGGGCGACGTGATGCTGGGGCGTCTGGTGAACGACGTCTTGAAGAAAGAGCCGCCCGGCTATCCCTGGGGCGATACGCTGCCGCTCGTGGCGCAGGCGGATGGGCGGATTTGCAATCTGGAATGCGTGATTTCCGACAAAGGCGAGCCGTGGCTGCCTTTTGAAAAGGCATTCCATTTCCGCTCAGCGGCGAAAAATGTGGGCGTCCTCGAAGCCGCGCGCATCAACGCGGTTTCGTTGGCGAATAATCACGCGCTCGATTACGGCGGCGAGGCGCTCGAAGAAATGCTGCAGATTCTGGGGCGCAGCGGCATCGCCTCGGCCGGAGCGGGCCGAAATCTTGCCGAAGCCTCGAAAGTGGCCGTAACGGCCGTCGCCGGCCGGAATCTGGGACTCGTGGCGTTTACCGACAACGAACCGGACTGGGAAGCCTTCTCCAGCCGCGCGGGCGTTTTTTACGTGCCGGTACAGCCGAGCGACGCGCGGGCGAAAAAGCTGCTCGAAATCGTCAGCGCGCACAAGGACGCCGTGGATTTTCTGATCGTTTCGGCGCATTGGGGCTCGAATTGGGGCTACGATCCGCCGCGCGAGCACGTGGCTTTCGCCCACGCGCTGGTGGAAGCGGGCGCCGATCTCGTCTTCGGCCATTCCAGCCATGTGTTTCGCGGAATCGAGTTTTATCTCGGCCGCCCGATTCTCTATGGAGCGGGAAATTTCGTGGACGATTACGCGGTGGACGCAACCGAGAGGAACGACGAAGGGTTCGTCTATCTGGCCGAAATCGAGGGCAGAGCGGCGCGCCGATGGTGTCTCTATCCCACGCGCATCGTGGAATTCCAGGCGCGGCGCGCGACCGGACGCCAAGGCCGCTCAATCGCCGATAAAATGCGCAAATTGTGCCGCGATCTAGGGAGTGAAGCCGAGTGGAACGAGCAGGAAAACGCTCTCGTCGTGCAACTTCCCACCGCTCGCTGAAGGCTCCGCGCCACGCTCAGGAAGCAAGCGCGATGGCGTCGATTTCCACGCGAACGTCGCGCGGCAGCCGGGCGGCTTCGACCGTCGAGCGCGCCGGCGGATTTTCGGGAAAATAGTGGCCGTAGATTTCGTTCATTTTGCCGAAATCGTCCATCGATTTCAGATACACCGTCGTCTTCACCACCTTGTCGAGCGAGGATCCCGCGGCTTCGAGAACCGCTTTCAGGTTTTCCATAATCCGCGCGGTCTGCTGCGTGACGCCGCCCTCGACGATGTAGCCGGTGGCCGAATCGAGCGCAATCTGGCCCGAGAGAAAAACGAACCCGCCCGCGCGAATGGCTTGCGAATAAGGACCGATGGCGCGCGGCGCCTCCGGACTGGAAATCACTTCTTTCACGGCGTCCTCCTCGATTTCAAATTCGACTGGCCCTGACGGCCTGCTCGCGCCGTCCCCGAATAGCTGCGCCGGAAAGCCGCGGGAATTTCTGCTCGGCCAAGCCAGCGGTTGAAAAAGTCGTACAGGTTGTGCCCCGTTTCCTCTTCGAGCGCCGAACGCAGCTCGTTGAGCCCCGCCGATTTGCCGCGAAGGCTGCGGACGAGATGCGCCAGGGCGCGCTCGACCGGCTGCGCTCCAAAACGGTCTTGAAGTGCGATGAGCGAAAGCGCCGATTGGATGCCGGCCATGCGCCGCTGCAGCGGCATGGAACGAGGCGTCAGCCGTGCCGGCGCCACGGGAGCGGCCAGCGTGGCGTCGTGGTCGTATTCCCCGAGCAATCTGGCAATTTGACGATCGCGAGCCGCCGCTCCGCCCGTGCGTTCCTCCGCCGCGACTGCGGCGTAGCGCTGAGCCCCGGCCGCCAGGATGGCCCGCGAACCTGGTTCCGGCTCGACCGCCCAGCCAAACCAAGTGGCCGCGAGAGCCCGGTCGGCGGAAAAAAAGAAACGGCTCGGCTGGGCGCACAATTCCGTCGCAGGCAAGGAAAACACGATTCCGCCGGGAACCGAGCCGAAACCGCCGGCTTCGTCGCTGATGGGCGAAGCGATTCCCGCGGGACGTTCGATGAACGGAATCGGCCTCTCGCCTCTGCGCGCCACGGCAAAGGTGGAACGATAAAACGTAGCCGTCGTCTGGAGGTGCGTGGCGAAGCTTTCCGCGCACGCCGTTGGAAGGGTCCGCCGCGTCCAGAAAGCGACCCTGGCTTTGCCGTTGCCAATCGTCTCCTCGGCGTATCGCGCAATGAGCAGAAACGGAAGAAATTCGCCGTTTCGCGTTTCGAAACGATATTCGCTCGCGCCGCCGCGAAGGCCGTGGCGCACCGCGAGCGCCCGCCCGTTGGTCAAGACGCCATAGCCAGCAGGAACGAAAATATCGAGTCGCGTTTTTGGCGCGCGGGGCTCGCCGTCGGCAAAAAGACCCTTCGGAGGCAGAAATACCGGAAACCAGTCCTGCGGCTCGAGCAGCACGGCATCGCCGTGCACGGGAACCACGTAGCCGAAGGGAGCTTGGCGGCGCGTCTGTTTTCGGCCGAGCGGCGGTTGAAACGGCAGTGCGAAGGATAGCCGCTCGCCCTCTGCAGCCGCGGACGCCGCTGTGCCTTGCGGGCCCGCGGTCGAAGCCTCGGCCGTGCCGGTCCGCTGCCGCAACGCCACCTGGATCCGTACCGCACCAAGCGGCCGATTGCCGCTGTTTCGCACAACGGCTCGCACGGTGTAATGAAAATTAGGTGCCCCCGGCTGGTAGCGAACCGTGACGGATTCGCGCGAAACATGAAAGCCCGGGCCGAGCGGCACGTCGCAACCTGCCAGCAGGGCCAGCAGAAAGACGAGCCCCGGCGATAAGAGTCGCGCGCGAAGCGTGCCAGTCAACGCAGCCATTGTAATGGAGCGGAGGCGGAGAGGCGAGATCAGACGTTGTAGACGCGCTCGACGTCGAAAATGCCGGGAACGCGGCGGATCGCAGCCAGGATGCGGTCCAGTTGGCGATGGTCGGCCAGATCGAGCAGGATTTCGATGCGCGCGCGAAGATCGTCGCTGGTGCTTTCGAGCGAGCGAATATTCACGTCCGCCTCGCTGATCGCGGAGGTGATCGCGGCCAGGATGCCGGGCTTGTCCTCGGTGTAAACGCGCAGCCGGACCGAATACGTGCCGCCGGATTTCGGCGCCCATTCGACGGCGATACGCCGCTCGGTCTCGTAGAGCAGGTTCTGGACGTTCGGACAGCCGGCGTGGTGCACCGCGACGCCGCGCCCGCGAGTGATGTAGCCCACGATGTCGTCGCCGGGAATCGGGTTGCAGCAATTAGCGCGATAGACAAGCACGTCGTCCTGCCCGCGAACCAGAATCGCCGGTTCGTGCATGCCCAGAATCCGCTTGACCGCCGACGCGAGCCGCGGGGTTTCGGCCGGCGGCTTTTCGGCGAGCGGCTCGCCGGCCGCCTGGGCCAGCAGCTGCCGCGCGGCGAATTTGCCGAAGCCGACGCCCGAGTAAAGATCGTCGATCGTGGCGCAGCCGTGCTCGGAAGCGACGCGGGCGAACGAGGATTCGAGTTTTTTCAGGCTCAAGCCGTGCTCGCGCGCCTCCTTTTCGAGCAGGCGCCGTCCCACTTCCATCGCGCGCAGGCTTTCCTGCAGGTGAATCCACTGCCGGATTTTGCTGCGCGCGCGCGACGTGTGAACGAAGGTCAGCCAGTCGCGGCTGGGGCCGTGGCCCTTCTGCGTCATAATTTCGATGACGTCGCCGTTCGAAAGCGGATGGCGCAGCGGCACGATCTGCGCATTCACTTTGGCGCCGACACACTGATTGCCCACCTCGGTGTGAATGGCGTAAGCGAAATCCACCGGAGTCGAGCCGCGCGGCAGGACGATCACGTGTCCTTTCGGCGTGAAGGTGTAGACCTCCTCCGGATACAGGTCCACGCGCAGCGTCGAGAGAAATTCGCTCGGCTCTTCCATGTCCTGCACCCACTCGATCAGCTGGCGCAGCCAAGCGATCCGCCGATCGTCGGAATCGGCAGCGCGGCCGGAACCCTCCTTGTACCGCCAGTGCGCGCAGACGCCGTGCTCGGCGATCCGGTGCATCTCCTGCGTGCGAATCTGCACCTCGAACGGCTGGCCGCCGCGGATCACCGTGGAATGGAGCGACTGGTAGAGGTTCGGCCGCGGCATCGCGATGTAGTCCTTGAAACGGCCGGGAACCGGAGGCCAGATCTGGTGGATCACTCCGAGCGCGGCGTAGCAGTTGCGCACCGAATCGGTGACCACGCGCACGGCGAGCAGATCGTAAATCTGATCGAGCGTGCGCTGTTGGCGCTGGATTTTCTGGTGAATCGAGTACAGACGTTTGATGCGCCCCTCGACTTCCGCCGGTATGCCGCTTTCCACCAGCCGCTTCCGAATCTGGTCCTGTACCTCGCCGAGAAATTTCTCGTAGAATCTGCGCTTCGATTCGACGCGCCGCTGCAAATCCAGATAGGCGTCGCGCTCGATGTAGCTGAACGCCAGATCCTCCAGCTCGCCGCGCATGGCGCCCATGCCGAGCCGGTGAGCGATCGGCGCGTAGATGCCGAGCGTTTCCAGGGCGATTCTCTGCTGCCGTTCGGGCGGCAGGTAACCGAGCGTGCGCATGTTGTGCAGCCGGTCGGCAAGCTTGATCAGCACCACCCGGACGTCGTTGACCATCGCCAGCAGCATTTTCCGGACGTTTTCCGCCTGGCGGACTTCCGGAGCGAGCAGGTCGAGCCGGCCGATCTTGGTCGCGCCCTCCACCAGCCGCGCCACTTCCGCCCCGAACTGCTCGGCGATCTGCGCGATCGGAATCTTCGTGTCCTCCACCACGTCGTGGAGCAGCGCTGCGGCAAGCGTGGGCACGTCCAGCCGCATGTCGGCGAGCAGATGGGCGACGGCGAGCGGATGGGAAAGGTAGGGTTCGCCGGATTCCCGCCGTTGCTCCGCGTGCTGGAGCGCGGCGAAATCGTAAGCGCGGCGCAGCAGATCCAGGTCTTCGGTCGGGCGGATCTGGCGCACCTTGTCGAGCAGTTCGATGAAGCGCAAATCCAGAACGCGGCGGTCGGAAAGGCTGATGGGTTTCGGTTCGCTCGACATGGCTTTCGCCGGCCCGGATTCGCGGAAAAAAAAGCCGGCCGGCCCGGACCGGGCCAGCCGGCGAAACCGCTCGAATTAGCTCGTCGCTTTCGGGGCTGACGCTTCTTTCTGCTGAATTTCCTTGTACTGATTGACCAGGTCGTCCGCTTTCTTCAACAAAGCGGCGCGTTCCTCCGGCGTGGCAACCATGTCCGCCTTCTGGCGATACAGAAGGTTCAGATAGGCCATCGCGTCCAGATAGTTTTGACGCAGCAGCATGGCCTTCTTGAGTTCCTGGATGCCTTCGTCCACCGTGGTTTGGTACTGCGAAGCGAACGGATCGCGCATTTTCGGCGGCAACGGCATGTTCGCCTGCAGCGGCTTGGCGCGCCGCGGCAGGTGCTCGTTGTAATCCATCCGCAATTTCTGATTCGCGTGATACGCCAGCGTCCAGTCGATCACGCCGATCCAGTAGTGAGCCTCGGGGTTATTGGGATCGATCTGAATGTGTTTCTCGTGCCACTTCTTGGACTCAATGAGGTCCTTTTCGCTGTATGGGACCGACGCCAGGCTGTAGAGCATCGAGCCGATGCCGTCAATCGCTGATAGGTTCTTGGGATCCTGCTCGAGAATCTTCTTGTACTCGGCGATCGCCTGCTGGCCCTTTTCGATATTCGACGGGTCCGGCGACCCCGGAACGAACTGGCTGGCGTACGAGGTCGCCAGATAGATCCGCGCCATCTGGAGCGTCGGATCGAGCTGAGCGGACTGCTTGAAGTCCTCCTCAGCTTTGTCAAACTGTCCCATTTTGTAGGCCTCGACGCCGCGGTTCAGCAGGTCGCGCGCGCGCAGCTTGTTGCAGCCCGCGACGCCAACGAGCCCCGCAGCGACCAGGACGACAACGCAACCTCGAAGCACAGATTCTGGACAACGCATCGGCAAAATCCTCCAGAGCCAGGCCAGCGAACGCAAGACGGGGAGCGGGCGGGCTACTGGCCTTCCTCGACCTTCTTGGTGAGCAGGCCGACCTTTTCCACGCCAGAACTGGTCATGATATCAATGGCGCGGGCGACGAAATCGAACTGCACGTTCTTATCGCCCTTGATGAACGCGACTCGATCGCCCGGCGCCCGCTCCTTGAAAACGGCTTCGAGCTTGGGGCCGAGTTGCGTCCAGGTGACCGGATCCTGATTGATCTTCAAGCTGCCGTCCTGCGCCACCTGAACGACGATCGTGCGGGTATTGAGTTGCTGCTGCTGCTTCTGGTTGGGTGGTGCCGGCAGCGGTACCTGGGCGTGCAGGCCCTTGGGCGTGGTCGGCGTGATCGCCATGAAGATGATGATCAGCACCAGCAGCACGTCGATCAACGGAACGATGTTCGGATCCGACATCGCTCCTTTTTTTCCACCAACTTGCATCGCCATAGCATTTCTCCCTGCCGCTACCCTTTCGAGGGCGGCAAAGCGCGCCGGCTAGCTGCCCGGACTGGGCGCGCCGGTCAGCGGCTTTTCCGCCTTCGCGGTGAGCAGGCCGATCTGTTCCACGCCCGCCGCGCGAACGTCGTCCACCACGGAAACAACGTCGCCGTACTTGGCGCGAGCGTCGCTCTTGATGAAGACGATCTTGTTGAGGCGGTTCTTCACCTCATTTTTGACCTTGTCGGTCACCTGGCTCAGGCTGATCTTCGTGGTTCGGAAATAGATCGTGCCGTCGCGGGTGATGGAAAACAGAATCGCGTTGTCCTTGTCCGCGGCGTGCATGTCCACCGGGTTATTCACCTTCGCCATGTCCACCGAAACGCCCTTCTGCAGCATCGGCGTGATGACCATCATGATGATCAAAAGCACCAGCATGATATCGGCCATCGGAATCACGTTCGGTTCCGACATGGTCGAGCCGACTTTCGGCTTGTAAGCCATTGCCGCTCCCTCCCGGGCGACTAACCCTTCCGGACCGAATTCGCCGAGGCGCGCCGCGTGATGAAGTAGTTGATCAACTCCATCGACGAGTTGTCCATCTCGACGTCAAACTGCTCGACCCGGCCGTTGAAGTAGTTGTACGTCCACACGGCAGGCACGGCCACGAACAAACCGAGTGCCGTGGTTACCAGCGCTTCAGCGATACCGCCGGCCACCGCCGAAAGTCCGGTCGCCTTTTCCGCCTGAATGCCCTGGAACGCGTGGATGATGCCGAGCACCGTGCCGAACAGTCCGACGAAGGGAGCGGTCGCTCCGATCGTCGCCAGTCCGCCCAGTCCGCGCTTCAACTCCGCGTGAACGATGGCCACCGAGCGCTCCAGGCCGCGCTTGGCCGCCTCGAGGACTTCCTCCTCGGGCACCTGCGCCGCCGCCGCCTGGAACTCCGCCAAGCCCGTCGCAACCACCTTGGCGATATGGCTCTTCTTGTTCTTCTCGGCGATCGAGATCGCCTCGTCCAGCTTGTTGTCTTTCAGTGCCGCAGCCACCTGCTGAACGAACAGACGCGACTGCTTCTTCGCCGCGCTGAACATCAGCGCCCGGTCGATCATGATGGCGATCGACCAGATCGACATGATGAACAGGATGCCGACGACGATTTTTGCCGGGACCCCCATCGAGTGCCACATGCCGACCAGATCGAATCCGCCAGCCTGCAGCCAGAGGCCCGCCAGTGAGAGGTTCGCTACCATTGGGTTGTTCCCTCCTGTCGTCAATACCTTTCCAGAATTGCCCTTCACCTACCGATAGCCGCGCCAGCCGAGGCCAGCCGCTAATCACCACCCAGAGTGAAAACGACCGAGATCACCGTATCCACTTTCACCGGCTGGCCGTTCAACAGCGTTGGTTGATACTGCCACTGTTTAACGGCTTCCATCGCCGCCTGAACCAGCAGCGGAGGACCGGAAACGTATGTCAGCTCTTGCACCGAGCCATCCTTCGCGATGATCGCGTGCAGCACCACCGTGCCCGAAATGCGGGCCGCCTTGGCGATCGGCGGATAGATCGGCTGCACCATGCGGATCATTCGCGCCTGCTGCACGCTGCCGCCCACCCGGATGATCGATGGAGCCTTTGGCGGAGGTGGCGGAGGCGCCGCGGGACCCGACACCGAGCCGAGAATCCCTCCCAGCGCGCCACCCACCTGCCCGCCGGGTACGCCGCCAGCAACGCCCACACCGCCGCTCATTCCCTGCGGCATCGGCTGATCCTTCACGATGGTGATCTTCTTGGGAATCACCCTCGGCGCGACCAGTTGATTGTGCTGAATGAAACTGGGCGGAGCCTTCACAATCTTGATGGCTTTCGGCGGCGGAGGCGGAGGCGGGGGCGGAGGTGGCGGAGCAACGAGCATGGTTGCCAGCATCGCCGTCGGAAGCGCTTGCGTGTAAATGAGAGGAATCAGCAGCAGCACGCCAAGGACCGCCAGCTGGCCGATCAACGAAACGAAGATCGTCCAGCGTGTGTGAGTCTTCCTGCGCGTCCCTCCCGATACCACTAACTCGTCAAACACAGGCTACCTCCTTCCGGCCGTCGCCAATCGCCGGTTGGCCGCTGTCTCTTTCGACTGGCGGCCGCTCGAGCCGGACGTTGCACCGGGAACTTTCTGGCCGCGGAAC
>JAKASX010000159.1 GCA_021818865.1 Acidobacteriota bacterium | reverse complement strand
GAACGGGCCCAATGACGCCACGGCAACCGGCTCGGAGACGATCCGAGCGACCGGTGCCAAGTCCCGCCCCGAGTTACGGGGGACCATGAGGCTAAACCACTAAGACTGGTCTACCTCTCTTTCCTCCTACGCCGCCGGGCGCGGCGAGTACGGCTATTTCGGATTGCCGGCGCTTCCGGCTTTTCCGAATCCGCGAACTCGGGGTGTAGCCGCGGGGCCTTGGCTCGCCGCCGTCTGGCGGCCCGTAGCTTATCGGAAGCAAAAAGGAGCAAGCCGATGTCCATCCGAGTCCAGATTCCGACGGCGCTTCGCCGGCTCACGGGAGGCGCAGCCAACGTGGATTGCACGGCCACGACGCTGGCCGAGCTGCTCGACGATTTGGGACGTCAATATCCCGACCTGAATCGGCATTTGCGCGACGACGCGGGACAACTGCGGCCGTTCGTGAACGTCTACGTGAACGAGGAAGATATTCGATTCCTCGGGGGTGCATCGTATCGCTTCTCTGAAAGCGACGAGGTGATGTTGGTGCCATCGATCGCCGGCGGCTGCCCGGCCGCGGAGTAAAGGGCGACCCCATGGCAAGGCGATCGCGCAATCCGCTACACGTTTTGAAATTCGGAGGAACTTCGCTCGGAGTGGCCGAACGTATCGCGTGGGCCTCACGGCACGCGGCCAGCTCGGCGCGGCGACGGCGCACGCTGGTGGTGGTTTCGGCGATGGCGGGAATGACGAATCTGCTGTTGCGCTCGGCACGGGCGGCGGCGACAGGCGATGGGAACTGGCGGAAGGCCGCCGATGAAATTCGCGAGCGTCACCGCCAGGCGGCGGAAGCGCTGCTGAGCGGGGCCGAGCGGAAACGTTTCGATTCGCGGATGGAAGAAGCGATCGCAACGCTCGAGAAGAACTGCGAAAACTTCGAGGCCTCGGGAGAAGCGACGGCGCAAGGGCTCGACAGCGTGGCGTCGCTGGGCGAGGTGATTTCGGCGGCGCTTTTCGCTGCGGCGTTGCGCGAAGCGGGAGCCAGGGCGCGGGCCGTGGACGCGGCCGAGTTGATCGTGACCGACAACCGGTTTGGCGACGCGAACGTGATGGTGGAAGCGACGGAAAAACGGTTGCGGGAGCGCGTCGGGCCGCTGCTGTCGCGCGGTGTGGTTCCGGTGATTACCGGATTTCGCGGCGCAACGACCGAGGGCGCACCGACGACGCTGGGACGCGGATCTTCCGACTATACGGCGACGCTTACCGGTTCCCTGCTCGGAGCGCAAGAAATCACGATTTGGACCGACGTGGACGGCGTGATGACGGCCGATCCGCGCCTGGTTCCGGGCGCGCGGGTGATTTCGCGGCTCAGCTACGGCGAAGCGATCGAACTGGCGTTTTTCGGCGCGAAGGTGATCCATTGGAAAGCGATTTTGCCGGCGATGCAATCGCAGATGCCGCTGCGCGTGCGGAATTCGTTTCGGCCGAGGAACGCGGGCACGCGAATCGTTTCCGGTGCAAACTGCCGCACGGCAGTTGCGGCTGTGACGGCGGTGCCGCGGGCGCATCTGGTGACGCTGCGCGGCGACGGTGCGTTGCGGCCGGTGGAACTGGCCACGCGGGCACTGGGCTGGCTGGATGGAGCCGGCGCGCATCCGCTGCTGGTGGTGCAATCTTCTCCGGAAAACTCGCTGGCGTTCGCGCTGGGGCATGAGGAAGCGACGCTGGCCGGATTTTGCCATCCGATTTCCGCGCGGCAGGCGAGCGACGGCTTTGTGGTGCATTCTTCCGAGGAAGTCGGCCTGGTGACCGCGATTGGCGCGCGGATCGGCCAGCCCGCCGGGGCGGCCGCGCGCATTTTCACGGCGCTCGAGCGCTGCCGCGTAAACGTGCTGGCGGCGGCAACGGGATCTTCAGGCCAGCGCCTGGCGCTGGCCGTGCCGCAGAACTCGCTGCGCGCCGCAGTGCGCGCGATTCACCGCGAATTCCGCCTGCAGCGCAACGCACGGTGAGCACCCGCTCAGCCCGAACGCCGGGAATCCCGATTCCGGAACTCCCGCGCACGCGCTTCCCTTCCCGGGCCGGTGTCTGAGAAAATACGCGCTCCGATACCGCACAAGGAGCGGTTCATGAAAATCGATTTCCTGGCGAATGCGAAGCGCGCGGGGGCGGCGCTCGTGCTGTGCTTGCTCGCGGTGGGAGCGGCGGCGCAAAACCGGAACATGGTGCTGAAGGAGCGGGCGGCCGCGACGGCGGCACCGAATCCGCTCGAAGCGCTGCGGTTTCGCAACCTCGGCCCGGCGATTGCCGGAGGACGAGTTACGGCAGTGGCCGGCATTCCGGGCGATCCGAACGTTTATTACGTGGGAACGGCAGCGGGCGGGATTTTCAAGACCGAGGATGGCGGGATTTCCTGGACGGCGCTGTTTCAGCATCAGGCGGTTTCGTCGGTGGGAGCGATGGCGCTCGCGCCATCGAATCCGAACCTGGTGTGGGTGGGAACGGGCGAGGCGAATATCCGGAATGATATCGTCACGGGCCGCGGCGTTTATTTTTCGCCCGACGGCGGACGCAACTGGCAATTCATGGGCCTCGCGGACGCGGGGCAAATTTCCTCGATCGTCGTTTCACCTGCTAATCCGAACGTGGTTTTTGTGGGCGTGCTGGGGCATGCGTGGGGTCCGAACAACGAGCGGGGAGTCTTTCGCACGACGGACGGCGGGAAAACGTGGGAAAAAGTGCTGTACGTCGATCCGACGACGGGCGTTTCGGATTTGGTGATGGAGCCGGGAAATCCGAACATTCTCTACGCCGGGATGTGGCAGGTGCAGCGATGGCCGTGGATTCTCGAAAGCGGTGGCCCGGCGAGCGGAATTTACCGATCGACGGACGGCGGCGACACCTGGCAGAAATTGACCGAGGGACTGCCGGCGCCGCCGATGGGACGAATCGGATTGGCGATTGCGCCGAGCGAGCCGCGCCGCGTGTATGCCCTGATCGAATCGAAGCAGGGAGTGCTGTGGGAATCGACCGACCGCGGCGAGCGATGGTCGCTCGTGAGCCGGTACCGCGACCTGGACGCGCGGCCGTTTTATTTTTCGCATCTCTACGTGGCGCCGAATAATCCGGAAAAAATGTTTTTTCTTTCGTTCAATATTCTGGAATCGCGCGACGGCGGCCGCACGGCGCGCGTCATCGGGCGTGGCGTCCATCCCGATCATCACGCGCTGTGGATCGATCCGCGCAATCCGGAAAGGATGATCGAAGGGAACGACGGTGGGGCGTACCTGACGACCGACGGCGGACGCAATTGGCGCCATCTGGATAATCTCCCGATCGAACAGTTTTACAGCGTTTCGATCGATTCCGGCGGAACGCCCTACGGTGTTTGCGGCGGATTGCAGGACAACAGCGCCTGGTGCGGGCCGACGAACAGCCTGAGCCGCTCACCGATCACGGGCGCGGAATGGTTTACCGTGGCCTTTGGCGACGGCCAATACGCCGTTCCCGCGCCCGGCACGCCCTATATCTACGCCGATTCGCAAAACGGCGAGATCGTGCGGCTCGATCGCACCACGAACGAAACAGCCTTTCTGCGGCCGTACCTGCCCAGCGTTTTCGATCGGCCTCCCTCGGCGCTGCGGTACCGATTCAACTGGACGGCGCCGATCGCCGTCGCTCCCAGCGATTCCAAGGTGATCTATCTGGGCGCGAACGTGCTCTTCCGGTCGACGGACGCGGGGCTGCACTGGCGGCCGATCAGCCGCGACCTGACGCGAAACGACAAGGAAAAACAGAGAGTCACGGGCGGGCCGGAAGTGCTCGATATGAGCGGAGCGGAAACTTACGACACCATTCTGTCGATCGGGATTTCGCCGGTGGATCCGAAGGTGATCTGGGTGGGCACCGATGACGGATTGGTGCAAGTAACGCGGGACGCGGGACGCCGCTGGGCGAACGTCACGCGAAACATTCCGGATTTGCCGCCGTGGGGCCGGATTTCGCAGATCGGCGTTTCCCCGTTTTCGGCCGGCACGGCCTACGTTGCGGTGGATTTCCACGAAACGGAAAACAACCGGCCGTTCGTTTTCCGAACCACTGATTTCGGCGCGACGTGGACCAACATCACCGGCAACCTGCCGAACGACGAGCCGGTGCACGTGGTACGCGAGGACCCGAACCGCCGCGGGCTGCTGGTAGCGGGGACGGAAGATCG
>JAKASX010000062.1 GCA_021818865.1 Acidobacteriota bacterium | reverse complement strand
TCGATACCACGGATTGGCTCGGGACCGCGCCGATGCTTTTCCAAACACGGCGCGGCCCGCATCGTCAGGATCGGGCTGAGCGCGTGCGCGCGGACGAGAATGGCGCGGTCGCGGAGACCTGCGAAAGTCTGCCAGGAGCCTGCCCTGAGCGAAGCCGAAGGGGCGATGAACTTGGCTGCAGCGGCAACGACGTCAGCCCGTTGCACTTTACGGGCAAGCAACGCGACCCGGAAACCGGTCTCGACTATTTCGGGGCCCGCTACAGCGCCTCCTCGCTCGGTCGCTTCATGACGCCGGACTGGTCCGCCAAGGTCGAACCAGTCCCGTACGCCAAGCTCGGCGATCCGCAGTCGCTCAACCTCTACGCCTATGTGCTTGACAATCCGGTAAGCGGGGCGGACCCCAACGGTCATTGCTCACAGGACGATCCTAATTGCAGCCTGGCTCTGGGTGCTCCGATCCTGCTACCTACCGGGAAGCGAGCCAGACAGATTGAGATCGGCGTCCTTGAGTTGGCCGCCGCCTACTACACCGGCGGCGCGGCGATGGCCGCCGGATCGGCGCTGCAGGGAGCTTTCCTTGCCGCCGGGTCGGCCGGTCTACTGGTCAAGGGGACGTCCCGCATCCTGGAGACTGCCGTCGGGACCAACGCCGTCGACGCCAACCGGGGAAGCGAGGTGATTACGGCGGTGACTAGCCCAGTCGGACTTGCGGTGACGCTGGCTACGGGCGGTAACGTCAAGGAGGGAGCCTCTGCATCCGAGGTTGCCTCAGTCGGTGGCCTCGCCGCGAACCCCGGCGAGGCCGCGAAGAACCCAGCCGAGACCGCCTTGACCCTAGGCCGCTTGGCACAGGACGCAAAGGAAGCGTACAGCAACCTGAAGGCGTTGCTCGGCGGACGCATCCAGGAGGGGTTCCGCTCAGCGGCGGCCTGCAGCGGAGCGACCGGCCCCAATGCCTGTCCCCTGCCCCCGCCGCAAAGCTCTAACCCGCCTGGGCCTCCGAGGCCGTGATGGCTCGCCCGGACAGCGAAGCGGCGACGAGGGTGCCTACAATCAACAAAGGGAAGCGGCGACGCCTTGTGCTTTGGAACGCGGCCGTGCTGGCCGGGGTTCTCGCTAGCGCCTTTACCCTCCCGCCAAGCACACCAGTGTGGGAGTGGGCGCTAATCTCGACGGCAGTCCTTGCGATAATGAACTGTGCGCTACTGCTGCGCACGAGCCCGGCCGACCGGCTCGACTCCCCTAAGCGTCGAAGCGGCCTGAAGGCCGCCTCCGTGGCAGTGGCCCTCCTCATCCTGGCGCTCGCTACGGACGACCTTATGCATTGGCAGGACCATAGAGGTCGGCCGCTCCACGACGGGGTCGAGCTTGCCCTCGCCGCCGCCGTGCTGACAGCCCTCATCCTGGCGCTCGTGGGGAACCGGCGCTGAGACCGCGCACCCGCATCCGGAACCACGGAACGGACACGGCGAAGACAACCGCTGCCGGTTCGGTTTATTATCTCTACGACCTGGCGGGCCACGTGATCACGGAAGTCAATTCCTCCGGCGGCTGGAATCGCGGCGAGATTTACGCCGGCAATCGCCACGTCGCCACCTACAGCAACGGCAACACGTATTTCGATACCACGGATTGGCTCGGGACCGCGCCGATGCTTTTCCAAACACGGCGCGGCCCGCATCGTCAGGATCGGGCTGAGCGCGTGCGCGCGGACGAGAATGGCGCGGTCGCGGAGACCTGCGAAAGCCTGCCGTTTGGCGACGAACTCGGCTGCAGCGGCAACGACGTCAGCCCGCTGCACTTCACTGGCAAGCAGCGCGACGACGAGACCGGTCTCGATTATTTTGACGCCCGATACGACGCTTCCTCGCTCGGCAGATTCATGACGCCAGACTGGTCCGCCAAGGTCGAACCAGTCCCCTACGCCAAGCTCGCCGACCCGCAAAGCCTGAACCTCTACGCGTACGTCCTCGACAATCCGACGACGAGCCTCGACCTGGACGGTCACGCCTGCGAGGAGGCCACAGGCCCCAATGCTTGCCCATTGCCCCCGCCCACGCAGACCGGCTCAAAGAGCGTGGCACAGAAGAGAAACCAGGTACACCGTCCCCACGCGCTTCCCGCCCTGGCACACGTCCCCGGAAGATTGCCTCCAGCGGCCAATCCAGCGGCGAATGCGCTAAAGGGAGCTGCGAGGCAGGAGCTTCGCGCTCCGACTGGGACGGAGCCGACCAACCCCCTACCCGAGGAGCCCGTCCCGCTACCACCGAACCTCACTGGCGGCGGTCCGTCCTCGATAATCGGGGCGGGCGAAGGCTCGACGCCTGAAATCAATCCCGAGACCCTCAGCGTGACGCAGAAGGTCATCCTAGTCATCACAAATATCCTTCGGGTTGCGGGGGGATCGTCTGACCTTGTTATCGCCGTGATTCCACACCACAACATGCTCTTCAACCAGCTGGCATGTCCGGGTGGCTCGCAATCCGCGAACGGAGCTTGTGGAACTTGATACACGCTAACGACCGGCCTCCGAAGGCCCATGGCGACGAGCCGCCGCGAAGTGGGCCGAGTGCGCCGCGCGTGGACTGGGACCGATACCACGAGCTTGAGGCGCTCCAGCGTTCCGGGAGGCCTGCGGAGGCACTTGATGGGTTCCAGGGCTTGCTCGATGCCGCACCAGCGCCGCGAGAACAGGCGGCTATTCTCGTGGGGATGGCAGCTTGCCTCGTAAACTTGGGGCGGTGGGCCGAGGCCCGCGAAGCCGCCTCCCGAGCCCTCGTTCTCCCAGACAAACGGGACGAGGAGCTTGGGTGGGCGCTTTTATTTAACGCGGGCCTTGAAACGGCTGCGGGCAACTGGAGCGCCGCCCTCGCGCACCTCGACCGCCTCGAGTCGGAGTTCCACGACTTGCTCAACCTTCCCGAGAACAGGGACAGCCTGGAAACGGCTGAGCGCAGACGTGGAATCGCGCTTTGCAGGCTCGGCAGGTACGCGGAGGCCCTGCCCTTACTGGAGCGGGCAGCGGCTCTGGACGAAGAGAAACCGATGGTTCTGTATCATCTCGGAAGATGCTGCTACCGGCTCGGGAAGCTCGTCGAGGCCGGCGAACACCTCCGGGCCGCCCTAACCTTCGACGACTTGTCTCCGGGCATTCGGGCCGACGCCCACTACACGCTAGGTCTGACCTATCGCTGGCGAGGCCAAGCCGCCCGCGCTCTCGAACAGTTCCTCTGGTGCTTGGAAAACGACAAAAAGCCCACTATCTCCAGGCGCCCCGTCCTGACCGGGATCGTGGACGCCTACAAGGCCCTCGGCCAGGACGACGAAGCCGCCCGCTACTCCGAAATGTTACAGAAGGAATGACCTGCGTCCGCGCCGCCGGCCTGCCCGTCGAAAAGACAACCTCCGCCGGTTCGGTTTATTATCTCTAACGATCTGGCAGGCCACGTGATCACCGAAGTCAATTCCTCCGGCGGCTGGAATCGCGGCGAGGCGCGCCGTTTGCGTCCCGGGCATCCCTGCCCCGCGTTTGGCATCGGCCAAACGTGGGGGCCTTTCGGGATCGTCTCCTGCCCATGTCAGGCGACGTAATCAATCCCCCCCGAGCGGCGCTTCCCTCCCGAATACAAAGCGAAGGCGAGTAGAGCAGGCTTTCAGCCTGCGGCGTCCCACGCAGTTCCCGAGACGCTCTATCGATCATTTTAAACACGGCGGAAAGAAATCCCCGCACCGGCCCGCCGCAATTCCTCCGCGCCTCCTTACGTAGAACCACCCCTCGCGCTCCGAGTCGAATCGCGCGAAAATGCCGTCGCGTGCGGAAAAACAGTGGCCTTTACCCGCGCGAAGGAGGAAGCACCACGTGCCGAGGCTTGCATGGAGAGGAAATCGGCTCGCTCGCCGGAGGAGCGTCGTAACGCCGAATTCAGGCCCCGTCGCCCACTCGAAAGAGGCCCAAAAAATGACACCCTGCAAAAATTATCTCGCTGAAACAAAACCAGCTGCGGGCTTTTTTGCTCGACCGCGTGTGACACCCTGCGACGCCATCCCCGACCCGTCCCGCGCCGCATGTTGGCCACCTCCGAAACGCGGGCTTTTTCAGGTTCGTTTCCTGGCGACGCCAGCCGATGCAATCCATCTCTACGAGCGGCATCTCCCCGCGCGAATCACGACATCCGCTCGACCTGACGGCTCTGCTTCCTGCCCCGTGGCAGACTTCCATTTGAAAATGGCGCGACCCCGCCGCGACCGCGCTGGGTTAAACTGGCAGGCGGGATGTAACGCAAACCCCTCCGCGCGAATCCCACTTCCAGGAAACCAACTCGAACGCGCGGAACACCACTCGCGGGAAGAGAGGCCCTCATGTCCATCGAAATCAAGGTGAATGGCCGGAAGCATTCGGTGAATACCTCGCCGGAAACCAGCCTCCTCACGGTTTTGCGCGATCACCTTGGCCTCACCGGCTCGAAATACGGCTGCGGCGAAGGCGAATGCGGGGCGTGCACGGTGCTGGTGAACGGCTACTCGCGAAGATCGTGCATCATGAAAGTGGGCGATCTGCACGGGCAGCCGGTGACGACGATCGAAGGGCTCGAACAGGAGGGCAAACTGCATCCCGTGCAGCAGGCTTTCCTCGAAGCCGAAGCCTTCCAGTGCGCCTATTGCACCGTGGGCATGATCATGACGACGGTGGCCATGCTGAACGCGATGCCGAATCCCACCGACGAGCAGGCCATCGAATTCTTGAACGGAAACATCTGCCGCTGCGGCACCTATCCGCGCATTCTCCGCGCGGTGCATCTGGCCGCCGAACGCATGCCGAAGGGAGAAGCGCGATGAGCGAGCGCAAGCAGCCGGAAGAAATGCGGACCGTCGAAGCGATCGAGCCCGAACGCTACGAAGCGTTCGCTCCTCCCAGCTACCATTTCGATCTGGAACGCCGCGATTTCCTGAAAGTGGTGGGCGGAGGGATCGGCGTGTTTCTGGTGATGGGCGAGCCGGCGGCGGCGCTGGCGCAGGAAAGCGGACGGCCGCAATTTCGTTTCCGCATGCCGCCGCTGCCGAAAAACGTGGGCGCGTGGCTGCATATCGCGCCGAACGGGGCGGTGACCGTTTTCACCGGCAAGGTGGAAGTGGGACAAAACATTCGAACGTCGCTGGCGCAGCAGGTGGCGGAAGAATTGAAAGTGGCCGTGGACGCGATTTCGATGGTGATGGGCGACACGGCGCGCACTCCGTTCGACATGGGCACGTTTGGCAGCCGGACCACGCCAACGATGGGGCCCCAGCTGCGGCGCGTGGGCGCAACAGCGCGCGAAATTCTGATTGGATTGGCTGCGGAACGCTGGAACGCGGATAAGAAAACGCTCGTCGCGGAAAACGGCGCGGTGCGCGATCCCGCTACGGGGAAAACGCTCGGCTATGGCGAGCTGGCGACCGGGCAGACGCTGGCGAAAACGATCATTTCGACCGATCCGCTCGAGCCGCCCGCGGATTGGACGGTGGCGGGGAAACCGCTTGCAAAGGTCGGCGCCGTCGAATTCGTTACCGGGCGTCACCGGTATCCCTCCGATATCGTCGTGCCGGGTCTGCACTACGGAAAAGTACTGCGGCCGGCGGCGTTTGGCGCGACGCTCGAAACGCTCGATGCATCGGCGGCAAAGGCAATGCCGGGCGTGACCGTCGTGCACGACGGCAATTTCGTTGGGGTGGTCGCACCGACGCTCGAAGAGGCGGAAAAAGCGCTGGGACTGCTGAAGGCGACGTGGAAAACCGCGCCGCAAATTTCGAATGCCGAGCTGTTCGCCTATTTGAAGCAAAACGTGCTGCCGGAAAGCGAAGCCGAAGAGGACCGGCTGCGGCACGAGACGGGGTCCGTCGAGAGCGGGATGGCCGACGCACCAAAGAAATTCGAGGCCACCTACACCGTCGAATATATCGCCCATGCTCCGCTCGAGCCGCGCGCCGCTGTGGCCGTGTGGCAGGGCGGGAAAGTGACCGCGTGGACGGGAACGCAGCGGCCGTTTGCCGTGCGCGACGCGCTGGCCGATACGTTTCACCTGGCCAAGGACGACGCCCGCGTTTTGATGCCCGATATGGGCTCCGGCTACGGCGGCAAACACACGCCGGAATGCGCGATCGAAGCGGCGCGACTGTCGCGCGGCGCCGGCAAGCCGGTGAAGCTCATCTGGACGCGCGAAGAGGAGTTCACGTGGGCGTATTTCCGGCCGGCGGGCGTGATTGACGTGCGCGCCGGGCTGGGCGCGGACGGAAAACTGGTCGCGTGGGAGATGCACAACTACAATTCCGGGCCATCCGCCGTGATGACGCCCTACGACGTTCCCAACCAGCGCATCTCGTTCCATCCGACGAAATATCCATTGCGGCAGGGCAGCTACCGGGCGCTGGCCGCGACGGCAAATCACTTCGCGCGCGAATCGGCGATGAGCGAACTCGCCCACATGGCAGGGGCCGATCAGCTGGAATTCCGGCTGAAGCATCTTTCCGACGAACGATTGAAAGCCGTGTTTCTGGCTGCGGCGAAAAAATTCGGCTGGCCGCGCGCGAAAACCGCGCCGGGACAGGGATTCGGCATCGGCGGCGGAATCGAAAAGGGCGGGCGCGTCGCCGCCTGCGCCGAAGTTGCCGTGGACGAAAAGAGCGGCGAGGTAAAAGTGACGCACGTCGTGGTGGCGTTTGAATGCGGCGCCATCGTGAATCAGGACGGCCTGAATAACCAGGTTTCCGGAGCGCAAGTGATGGGCTTGGGCGGCGCGCTTTTCGAGGCGATCGAATTCGCCGACGGGAAAATCCTGAATCCGATGTTTTCCAAATATCGCGTGCCCCGCTTCAAGGATTTGCCGGAAATCGAAGTCGTGCTGGTGGATCGAGTGGACCGGCCGCCGGCGGGCGCGGGAGAAACGCCGATCTGCGGCCTGGCGCCGGCGATTGCCAACGCCATTTTCGACGCGACGGGCACGCGGCTGCGCGCGATGCCGCTCGCGCCGCATGGGCTGAAAAAAGCTGATCCCACGCCGCCCGCGCCTAGGGCTGCGGCGGAGCCGGCGTGAGGCCGTGGCGTAGCATGATTTCGACCATTTTCGCCCGATCCGGCGGTCCGCCGGCTGCTGCTTGAATCACCTCGGCCGATTCGCGGAAATACTGCGGGCCAATCGCCGCCGGAGTGATCGCGCAGAGCGCCTTCACTTCCCGGGTTCCGTGGTTATCGAAACGATGAATGGCTCCGCGCGGAATGCAGAGCGCCTGTCCCGGTCCCACGTCGATCTGTTTCCCGTCCACCGTCCACGTCAGCACCCCCTCGATGCCGTAGATCGTCTCTTCGTAATGGTCGTGGCTGTGGGCCGGGGCGGCGAGGCGCTGCGAAGCCGGAACCACCAACTCAAACGCGGCGACGCTGCCATTCGAATTCTCGCCGGTGAGCAGGAAGCGGACCGCGAGCGGCCCGAGACGGATGGTTTCCTCGGAGGGATTGGCGCGGAGACCGGCTGCCTGCTCTTCCACGGAGGCTCTCCTTGTGGTAAAGTGCGTTTACCATGGCAGACAGTAAATCACATTTACCATGGAAGTCAAGCGCAAAATGACGAAGTCACCCATCAAACCCGCCGAAATGCTCATCGGAGCCCTGCTGCGCGTCCCGGCCCAGGCGATTCACCGGCGAATCATTCACGAACTGAACGAAGCCGGTTTCGAGGAACTCCGCGTGCCCCACATGGCGGTATTGCAATTCCCCGGTCCGGACGGCGCCCGGCCGGGCGCGCTTGCCGAGCGCGCCGGAATCAGCAAGCAGGCGATGAACCAACTTCTGCGCAGCCTGGAATCGCTCGGCTATATCGTTCGCTCCGACGTGCCCAACAAAGGCCGCGCGCGAATCGTCCGCCTGACCAGGCGCGGACGCGCCGCCTACGCGAAAATCCACGACATTCTGCGCGAGATCGAGCGCGAATGGATGGCCGAACTCGGGCCGAGGCGTTTCGCCGAACTCAAGGAGATCCTGTTTCTCATCTGGCAGAGCCCGCTTGCACGCTAACCGAAAGACCGCGGTTCATTCCTTCCGCAGGCGAAAACAGCGGCGAACTTTTGCGCGCGGCTCTGCGTACAAGCAGATGAGCGGCGCGCAGCGGCGGCGGAGCCGGGCGCGGCGCGCGGAAATGGCCGCAGGGAGGGGGAATGTCGAATCTGGTGCAGGATCTGCGCTTTGGGCTGCGACTGCACGCGAAAGCGCCGGCGCTGGCGGCGATCGCGATTGCGACCCTGGCGCTTGGAATCGGGGCGAACACCGCTCTTTTTTCCGTGGTCAACGCGGTGCTCATCAATCCGCTGCCCTACAAACAGCCGAACCAGCTGATGGCGCTTTATTCGAGCGACAAGGATTTTCACCACTCCTCGATTTCCTATCCGAATTTTCAGGATTGGCGCAGAGACAACCAGGTCTTTTCCGACATCGCGGCGTTCCGCTCGGACATTTTCATGATGACCGGACGCGGACGGCCGGACCGCGTGAAGGTGGAGATGGTTTCCGCTTCGTTTTTCCCGGTGCTGGGGATCCAGCCGATTCTGGGCCGGCAATTTACCGCGAAAGAAGATCGGGTGGGCGGCGCGCCCGTGGTAATGATCGGCGAGGGCTTCTGGAAACGGAAATTCGGCGGCGAGCGCGACATCATCGGGAAAACGGCGACGCTGAACGACAAGGTGTACACGATCGTCGGCGTGATTCCCGCCCGTTTCCGCTACCAAAGCGGCAACTTCCACAGCCACTGCGACGCTTACGTGCCGATCGGGCAGTGGGACGCGCCGCTGTTCCGCAATCGCGGCACCGGCATGGGGATGGACGCGGTGGGGAGATTGAAGCCGGGCGTGACGCTGGCGGAAGCCAAGGCGAATATGGATGCGATCGCCGCGCACCTGGCCGAGCAATACCCCAACACGAACAAAGACACCGGGATTGCGGTGATCCCGCTCAAGGAAAACGTGACGGGAAACATTCGCCCGTTTCTGCTGATGCTGCTGGCCGCGGTGGGATTCGTGCTGCTGATCGCCTGCGTGAACGTGGCGAACCTGCTGCTGGCGCGCTCGACCGGAAGAACGCGCGAATTCGCGATCCGCGTGGCGCTCGGCGCGAGCCAGGGGCGCGTGATTCAACAGTTACTGACCGAAAGCGTGCTGCTTTCGCTCATCGGCGGCGCGCTGGGACTGGGCGTGGCGGCGTGGGGCACGAAAGCGGCGCTCGGCGTTTTGCCGGAAGCGTTGCCGCGGGCAAGCGATGTGCAACTGGATGGCCACGTACTTCTTTTTACGCTGGCCGCGTCCATTCTTTCCGGCATTTTGTTCGGGCTGGCCCCGGCGCTGAAAACCACCAAAACCGATCTGCACGAAACTTTGAAAGAAGGCGGACGCGGCGGCAGCGGCCGGCGGCATCGGACGCAGCGGATTTTCGTTGCCGTCGAAATGGCGCTGGCGGTGGTCCTGCTGGCCGGCGCGGGGCTGATGATTCGCAGCCTGGTGAAATTGTGGAGCGTGAATCCGGGATTCGATCCGCATCACGTGCTGACGTTCGGGGTGGGATCGGGGCAGCCGCTGGGCGGCACTCCCGACGAGGTTCGCGCGGCATTTCGCCAGATTCGGCAACAACTGGCGAGCGTGCCGGGCGTCGAGTCGGCTTCGCTCTCGATCGGTTCGACGCCGATGTCGGGCGATTCCGAGCTGCCGTTCTGGAAGACTGACGAGCCGAAGCCCACGAGCCAATCCGCGATGAAAGTGTCGCTCTTCTACGCGGTGCAGCCGGATTATTTCCGCGTGATGAAAATTCCGCTGATCCGGGGCCGCTTGCTGACCGAGCAGGACAACCACCGTTCGGCGCCGGTGGTGGTGATCGACCAGCAATTCGCTCGTCTCTATTTCGGCGGGCAGGACCCAATCGGGCAGCGGATCAACCTGGACCTTTTGAACACGTCCCCGGAAATCGTTGGTGTTGTCGGCCACTTGAAGCAGTGGGGGCTAGCGTCGGACAGCCGGTCGCCCATCCAGGCGCAGATGTATTTCCCGATTTCGCAGACGCCCGATCAGTTCATGCCGCTGCTCGAGCGGGGCGTGGGCGCGCTGGTGAGGACGCGCGGAGCGCCAGACGCGGAAGTGGCGCCTATCCGCGACCATCTTGCCCAGTTCAATAGCCAGCTCGTGATGTTTGACGCCGAGACGATGAACGGCATCATCGCCGATTCGCTGGCCTCGCGGCGATTCGCCATGATTCTGCTGGCGGTTTTCGCCGGGCTGGCGCTGGTGCTGGCGTGCGTCGGCATTTACGGAGTGGTGTCCTACCTGGTGGGCCAGCGTGCGCACGAAATCAGCATTCGCATGGCGCTGGGCGCTCAGCGGCAAGACGTTCTGCGGATGGTGCTCGGCGAAGGCGCGAAGATGGCGCTGGCCGGAGTGGGCATTGGCCTCGCGGTTGCGCTAGCGCTGACGCACCTGATGAGCAAGATGCTTTTTGGCGTTAGCGCGCACGATCCTCTGACGTTTCTTGGCGTTTCGGCCGTGCTGGTGCTCGTGGCTCTTGCCGCGTGTTACCGGCCGGCGTGGCGGGCGACGCGCGTGGATCCGGCAACGGCGCTGCGCTATGAATGAGACGCGAGCGGGACGAATAGACGAAGGCGGAAAAACCGCGCGGGAACGGAACGGCTTCCCATGAGTATGGGTATTTCCAATGCGACGCTGGTGCCGATGATCGTCGCGATCAGTTTCGCGGCCGGGCTGAACGTGTACGCGACCGTCGCGGCGCTCGGTCTGCTGGCGCGATTCGGCGTGTTTCCGCTGCCGGCTTCGCTTCACCTGCTGGCCAATCCGCTGGTGATTGCCGCGAGCCTGGTGCTGTTTGGGATCGAGTTCTTCGCCGACAAGATTCCCGTCTTCGATCTCTTCTGGAACGCGGCGCACACCTTCGTTCGCGTTCCCATCGCCGCGCTGGTGGCTTACGGCGCGGCTTCGCATCTTTCACCACCGCTGCAAGCCGCCTGCGCGGTGCTGGGCGCGATTGTGGCGCTTGCGGCGCACGGCGGGAAAACGGCGGCGCGCGCGGCGGTCAGCGCTTCGCCAGAGCCGTTTTCGAATGCGGCGCTGAGCGCCGGCGAAGATGCCACGGCGGTAGGGATTGTCTGGTTCGCGGCGCACCATCCGGTCGCCGCCGCGCTGGTGGTGGGCGGAATGCTGGCAGCGATCGTGCTGTTGGCACGGGCGATCTTCCGCGCGCTTGCCGGGATGTTTCGCTCGAGGCGCACTCCAGCGCGCGCCTGAGCCAGCAGCGGCTGCGGATCCGGGAAGGGCACGGCTTCAGCCGTGCCGCAAGCGGCCCTAGCAATGCGGCTTTAGCCGCTGAGGGCCGCGCTTGCATGTCGCCGCACAAGCTCGTTCTGCCAGAGCCGCTTCCCTTCCCGGTTCGCCATTTCTTCCGTTTTCCTGCAAAATCCGCGGTGCGAAGCGCGCGCCATGCCGCGCGCATCGAAGCAGGATGGAGGTGCATCCGTTGGGTGGTTTTCTCACACGTGGTTTCCGCGGCAAAAATCGCCCGGCCGATCCCGCGCGCATTCCGCCCGGCCAATACGAAACGCACGATTTTCCCGTGCTTTCCGCCGGGCCGACGCCGCGCGTCCGCTTGGCCGGCTGGGATTTCCGGCTGACCGGCAGCCTGGAGACGGAGCGCCGCTGGACGTGGGAGGAATTCCAAAAACTTCCGCGCGAGCGATTCACCCGCGACATCCATTGCGTCACGAAATGGTCGAAACTCGACACGGAATGGGAAGGTGTTTCCGTAGACGCGCTGCTCGCCGGCGTCGCGACGAAAGCGACGCACGTGGTCATCTTCTGCGACGGCGGCTACACCACGAATCTCCCGATCGCGGATGTGACGCAAGGCAAGGCGTGGGTGGTGGACACGTACGCGGGCCAGCCGCTCGATCCCGAGCACGGAGGACCGGCGCGGCTGCTGGTGCCGCATCTTTACTTCTGGAAGAGCGCGAAATGGGTACGCGGCCTGCGGCTGGCCGACGCGGACGAACCGGGTTTCTGGGAAGCGCTTGGCTACCACAATCACGGCAATCCGTGGCGCGAACAGCGCTATGCGAATGACTGACGCTCCGCAGGCGACCCTGGGAGCGTCGCGGCTCGCCTGGCGCGCGGCCGAAGCGCTCGAGATTTTCTCCGAAACGCCGCGCGTGAAAACGCTGCGGCTGCGCGTTCCCGGCTGGATGGGCCACCGGCCGGGGCAGCACGTAGACGTGCGCTTGACGGCGGAGGACGGCTATCAGGCCGAACGCAGCTATTCCATTGCATCCGGGCCGCGCGCCGAAATGCCCCAGCGCGAAATCATCGAACTCACCGTCGAGCGTCTGGGCGACGGCGAGGTTTCGCCCTACCTGACCGATGAATTGCGGCCGGGCGACCGGATCGAATTGCGCGGGCCGATTGGCGGCTACTTCACCTGGCGAATCGAAGACGGCGGACCGCTGGGACTCGTGGCGGGAGGGTCGGGAATCGTGCCGCTGATGGCGATTCTGCGCCATCGCGCGGCCGCGGCGCGGCAGGTACAAGCCGTGCTGCTCGATTCCTCGCGGCGATTCGAGGAAATCATCTATCGAAAAGAACTCGAAAGGATGGTGGCAGAGGATTCGCATTTGCGCGTCGTTCACACGCTGACGCGCGAATGGCCGGAAAACTGGAAAGGTGAACGCCGGCGCATCGATTCCGCTATGCTCCAGGCTACGCTGCCCGCGCCAGCAGAAAATCCGCTCTTGTACGTTTGCGGGCCGACGGAAATGGTGGAATCGGTGGCGACGGCGCTGGTGGATTTAGGCCACGATCCCGCCCGCGTCAAAACGGAGCGGTTCGGCCCGAGCGGCGAATAGGCGCGCGGTCGAATCGCCCTTGGCCTCGCCGGATGACGAAAATGGGACGAGTGGAGCTTCGGGAAGAAAAACCTCAGGAAACCGGTAGCAGCGACCCGCGCCCCGCGATCAGCACCCACTGCCCGCCGCGTTTGCGAAAAACGTGCACGAAAGGATAGGAAACGTTGCGATCGAGTCCCGCGGCGTTGTGCGCGGTCACGCGGTCCACGCCCGTCACCACCGCCGTCGGCCCGTAGAAACGGATTTGCACGTTTTCCTGTCGCAGCGATTCCACCCTCCACGGCGTCGCGCGGAAACCGTCGAGCACCTGCGCGCGGCTTTCGCGATTTCCCTTCGCGTCGGTGGCGATGAAGTCGTGGGCGAGGATCAAGCCCAGCGCGTGGACGTTCCCCTGCGCGGAAGCCTGGGTGAGCTGTTGTTCCGCCTGGCGAACCGCTTCGGCGTCGGCGGAAACGGGAATCGCTCGCGGCATCACCAGCCACACGAGCAGCGCGCCTGCAACGAAAATCACCGCCGCGCGTCCCGACATTCGAGGCATCGTCGTTGAGCGCCGCGCCGGCCCGACGCCGCGCGACTCCCTCTTCAGAATGCGTTCTCGTCGGCCGATGGCCCGTAAATCGAGGGCACTGGCACGTCGTTCAAGCGCAAGTATACGCCGAGCTGCGCGCGGTGATGAATCAAATGGTTCATCACGAACCCTCGTAGTACCGCCGCGCGCGGCAGTGTAAACACGTTCTTCCCGCCGTTGAGCAGCGACCACGGCTTCTGAAACTGATCGTCGGTCGCCGCGGCCAGCGCCGCGCGTCCCTTCGCAACGTTCCGGTCGAATGCTTCGAGCACCTGCTTGCGGGTCGTGAACTGTGTTGGCTCAGGGTGCTGGCCGTCGGGCGGATTGATGTCCAGATGGTCCTCGGCGAAGGTGTGCTCGATCCAACCGGGGAGATCGGCCAGGTGACTCGCCAGACGCCCCAGCGTCATGGATTTCTCGTGGGGTTGCCACTCGAATTTACCTTCGGGAATGCGTTCCAATGTTTTGCGCGTGTTCGCCATTTCATGATCGAATTCACCGAGAAACATCTGATTGATGGGCATGGTTGCGGAGTCTCCCTCACGCTTCGATTGCGGCCGATGGGACCGTGCTAGATTCGATTCGCCGACCCTCCCCCAAGATTCCCGAAAAGAGAGTCATCCGCGCATTTTGCATCTCCGATTCTTGGAGTCCGAAGCTCTCCATTGGACCCGGCGCCACGTGCCAGGACGAGAAGGCCGACACTTGCCCCGATGGTGCGAATCGGGACCCTTCGTCGGCCTGAAGAATCCCCACGCGCTCGCGCAATCTCTCGTAGGAACGGCTCAGTATTCGGTTCAGGATTTCGCGTTCCCAGTCTTCAGTTTAGAAACGCCGGGACGGTTTCAAAGTGGACGTTTCGGGACAGGCGAATCCGGCGACTTACGCTTACGACAACGATAGCCGTTTGACCGGCATCACGCAGGGACGGCAGGCGTATCGTTCACCTATGACGTCGCGGGGCGACGCACCTCGCTCACGCTGCCGGACGGAATCGTGGTGAATTATGGCTACGATGCTGCTTCTGAGCTGACCGGAATGACGTATTCAGAGGCCGGGAATGTGCTGGGCAATCTCACCTACGCCGGAGCTCGCCCCGAGCGAAGTCGAAGGGATCAGGACGGTCGCCGCATCCAAGAGAGCGGGAGCTGGGCGCGCATGGGCGTTCCGAATCCGACAACGAGCACGGCGGTCTACAACGCGGGCAACGAGCTGACAGTTTGGAATGGTGCGACGCTCGCTGGAGCCTCCCCTGAGCGAAGCCGAAGTGATGCGAATATGACCGTAAGCGACGCGCGGTCTGCGTCCCGGATGGAGCTACGGGACGGCACGAACACGTATACGTGGGACGCCCGTAATCAGCTCAACTCGATCTCGGGCATCCTCACTGCGAGCTTCGAATACGCGCAGTTCGCGTCCCGGACGCTTCTACGGGACGATCCGTTTGGCCGCCGGTTGCAGAAAACAATCAACAGCGCGACAACGGGTTTTCTTTACGACGGCGTGAATCCGGTGCAGGAGCTTTCGGGAACGACGGTGACTGCGAATCTCCTCACGGGGCTTGGCGTGGATGAATACTTCACGCGCACGGATTCCACAGGCACGTCGAATTTTCTGACCGACGCGTTGGAAAGCGCAATCGCCATCGCCGATTCCAGGGGCGTGGTCCAAACGCAATACACTTACGACCCATTCAGCGCCACGACCGTCCAAAGCACTGCGAGTGCGAATTCATATGAGTTCCCGGGCCGGGAAAACGCAGAGAGCGCAATGATGAACCGTAGCCACGACGCGGCATGGCAGCTGACTGCAATGAGTGACGAGGCCTTGAGGACCCCGACTTACCCGCACGATATCGCCCGGCGGCAGTTCCGCACGAACCGGTCTGCCTGCGGCTCCAACGAGTGAGGGCAATGAAACGCAAGCTCATCGAGTGGACGCTATTTGCGATCATTGCTGCAGGCGCTGTGTTGCTCGTGCGCCGGTTCGTGCCGTGGGCCATCCTGCGCTACTACCATCCAAATGCCGACGCGGCGCGTGTGTTCCTCAGGCAACGGTTGCGCGACGAAGAGCGCAAGTTGTCTACAAATCGGCCTTCGGTCCAGCCCGGCAAGTCCGGCTTGGAGCCTTGCCTGGTGATACCAGCTCCGCTCGGCGTAGGAGCTCGGGCGGGCAGCCAGCAGAGCGGTTCAGTCCGGGACTGCCTTGACCTGATTCCCGGTGGCCCTCCAACGAACGCCGTCGAGTTCGACCTGCGCTCGGGCTCGGTGATTCTCGTGCAGACGGACATGTACCTGCCCGGCCATCCTCCGATCACCTTCACTCGCGTGATTGAACCACTGCGAAACTGGAACCTGCGATTTCAAGTTTTCCTGCCGAACGAATACGACGCATTTCCCTCCGGCGACAGATTTCCCTTCACCTTCCAGAAACTCCAACTGGCGGACAGGCAGCAGGTGCTGTTTCGGCGGATTTCCAAGGGAACCGGGTACGCCCACGCGGTCTATGAGCAGACCGAGACCATTTCTGCCTTCTATCACGCGATCGACGGTTGGAACGGCAACGGTTGGGACGTCGATCTCGCCGATGGCAGAACGTTGGTGTTTCCTGCGTCCTATTACGCCAAGCGACCGCAGCAAGGCGCTCTGACGGCCCTGCGCGGCCCATCGGGAGCCGAACTGCGCCTCAGCCGCGACAGCGACGGGAACCTACATTGGGTCGCGTCGAGCAATGGACGCTGGATGAAGCTTGGCTATGAGGGTTCCGCAATTGTGTCGCTCAGCAGCAGCAATGGGGAAAAGGCAGCCTACGCCTACGATAAGAGGAATCTCTTGTCCTCATCAACGAACGCGGACGGACAGAAGCTCTCCTACAAGTACGACAAGTGGGGGGAATTGCTCGCCGTCACGAACGCGAAGTCGCACGCCGTCCTGGTCAGCGCAAATTACGACGCGCGCACGATGATCGCATCCTTGCGCGTTGCCGGTGCCGGGAACTACCGCGTGGAATACCGCCGCGACCCCATGAGTCACCAGGTCGAAATTTACGTCAGTAGCGGTCGCGGCGAAGTGTGGACCCTGACGTTCGGCAAGTGCACAGACACTCGCTGCATGTATGAAGTGAAGAACCACCAAGTGGCCAAAATGCCGTTGACCTGAACGGCCTGGGTCTGGAGCCTGCGGAACAATCTGAAGACCTATGCCAAGGTCGCGTGTGCTCGCCCCATCAAGGCAGAACCATGCGAGACCAAGGGGCGGCCACATCCCGAAAGGAAGATTCTGTACCCCATCGGTGTCTCCGCTCTTGGTTCTCACCTTCAAAGCGCGCTGTCATCTGCGCAGATTTCGTCTCGGCGCCTCGTGCCGGGACAAGAAGGCAAACGCTCTCCGTCGGCATGGAGAATCCCGACGCGCTTGCGCTATCTCCTTGACGGATGGCTGCGCTAGCCGCCGCGAAGAAGCCTCGGCCGAAACCCCCGGCCCACCCTCCACGTAGATTCATCGCTTGCAGCGACGGCACTTCGCTCGTAACCTGTCGCCAACATGGCTGGCTTCTCGGAGCGCGCAATAGTTCCGTACCCGAACGCAGCTTCTCGCCTCGCGCTCTTTCTGATCGGCCGCCGTCTCGCATCTCAGGTTTTTCCTTCGGAATTCGTCCGCCCAAACCGGAAGAATGCCACTGTGAATTCTCGCCAAGACCAACAGAAATCCGTACATTTCGCTTTCATCCCAAACCCTCGCAACGCGGAACCCCTGTATTCACGCGCCAATTCGCAATCGGCCTGCATTTCATCCATACGATTTGAATCGTATAAAATCGCCCAAGCCCGCCATGAAAAATCGTCATCGAGTGACGCTCTCCGAGACCCTCGGAACACCATGTATCCCACTGACACTACAAACGCTACGGCAAAAAGAAGGTCATTTTCCTTGGCCCCGCGAGTGACACCTTGCCCAGTCTCGCCTCCGCGTCCTCAAAATCGCCTCGCGCCGCCTCATTCCTCTTTGCGTGAAAATCGCGCCTGCTGCCCAGTTGGAGTTTGCGGACACCGCGAACCGGAACGCCGCTGCGCGCGAAGAACACTTGACAGCGGCCGCTGAGCGCCTATGCTGCGTGGTGCAGTTCCCGATGAGTGAGGCGATGAGACAAAACGCTACAATTCTTCGACCGGTTTTCACGGCGCTCGCTGCAGCGCTGATTCTTTCAGGAGCGCCGCAGGCTCGCGCGGCGCAGGCGCCCGAATCGCTCGACCTGATTCCCGCCCCGCGCCAATTGAAACGCGAGACGGGCGAATTCACCGTAACGCGGAGAACGGAAATCGTGCTACAGAGCAAGACCGCGCAGCGCGATCGTCTGGCCGCGGAAATCCTTGCCGGGGAAATCGAACGAATCACCGGCCACACGCCGAAAATCCGCTCCCAGCGGTCACTTTCCCGCCGCCGCGGCATCATTTTCCTCGGCGAGCCGGAAAACGACGCCTCGCTCGCCCGGCTCCTTTCCGGCCGGAATGAATCCCTCGGAACCGAATTCAGTGGGCAGGGTTACGTGTTGCTGGCGAGCCCGCACCGAATCGTGGTCGCCGGGCGCGATGGACAGGGGATTTTTTACGGCGTGGCGACGCTGCGCCAGTTGCTGCGTCCGAGCGCTTCCGGCCAGGCGGAATGTCCCGCCGTCGAAATCCGCGATTGGCCGGCGATGCGCTGGCGCGGCGTGCAGGACGATATCAGCCGCGGGCCGATCGCGACGCTCGCCTACATGGAGCAGCAGATCCGGACGCTCGCTTCCTACAAAATCAACATGTTCGGGCTGTATATGGAAAACGTGTACGATTTCCCGGATGAGCCGCTCGTCGCGCCGCATGGCGCCGCGCTGACGACGGAGGAAATCCACGAGCTGGTGGCGTACGCGAAGCAGTATTACGTCACCATCCTGCCGGAACAGGAATCCTTCGGCCATCTGCACAAAATTTTGCGGCTGGAAAAGTACGCCAACCTGGCGGAAACTCCGCACGGCAGCGTGCTGGCTCCGGTCGAGCCCGGATCGCTGCCGCTGATCCGGAAAATCCTCGGGCAATTGATTCCGCTCTTTCCCGGACCCTATTTCCACATCGGCGCCGATGAAACGAGCGAGCTTGGCGCAGGCAAAACGAAGGCGCTGGCGGAAAAGGAAGGCGTGGGACGCGTCTATCTGGATTTCCTGCGCCAGATCAACCAGATCGTGCGCGCCGAACACAAAACGGCGATGTTCTGGGGCGACATGGCGATCAAGCATCCCGAACTGCTGAACCTGGCGCCCAAGGACATGATCGCGGTGCCGTGGGAGTACGGAGCCGAGGATAATTACGACGCGCTGATCGCGCCGTATGCGAAGGAGGGAATCCAGACGATGGTTTCCCCCGGCGCGGGGAATTGGAAAATCATTTTCCCGAATCTCGATCCTGCGTTCATCAACATTCGCAATTTCACGCGCGACGGCCAGAAATACCATTCGATCGGCGTTCTCAACACGACGTGGAACGATGATGGCGAATCGCTGGTGGATATGACGTGGCCGGCGCTGGTTTTTGGCGCCGCGTGCGGTTGGCAGCCGGGACAATCCTCGATCCGCAAATTCTGGGCCAGCTACGATTGGGCCTTTTATCGCAATTCCGGACATCAGTTCGCCCAGGCAATCGAACAGCTCGCCCAGGTGAACGATCTGCTGGCCGACGTGGGGCTGGGCGGCGCGTGGGACGATTCCTTCTGGCTGAATCCTTTTTCGAAAGCCGGCGCGGAATGGGCCGAGCAGGCGCATCCCCAGGCTCATCAATTACGGCTCGATGCTGAAAACGCGCTGGAGACGTTTTATACGGACCGCGACCACGCCCGCCTGCATCAGGAGACGATCGGCGACCTGATCTTCGCCGCGCGACGTCTCGATGCGCTCGGCATGAAAATCCAGTACACCCACGAAATCAGCCACCTTTACCGCGACGCCTATCTGCACATGGGCGATCCGCAGGACGCCTACAGCGATCTCTACGGCATCAGCGCAACCAACGGCCGGCTGGAGGATTTGCGCGATGAGACCACGCAACTCGAGACCGAGTACAAACACCTGTGGGGCGAGCAGTACGAGCCGTTCTGGCTTGGCAACGTGCTGATTCGCTACGAAACACTCGCCCAGCTCTACCAACGGAAAATCAACCGCATGACGGTGATCATCGGCCAGTATGGTCAGACGTCGCAGATTCCCTCGCCCGAACGGATGGGTTTCGTTTATGAAACGCCGAAGGGGAATAAACCGTAGTCTCGGAAGCAGGTGGGCGGGCGGCGCATTCCGCGATTCAAGGGGATGAGCAGACTGGAGGCATGGGCTATTTACGGTTCCAGTACTCTATGGGGGTGCAATTGTCTAAATGGCGACAAACCAAAAGATTCCCTCTTTACAGGTTACATTCTAGGCAATAATAGGTCGTTACAAGGAAGGCACCTGCGCCGCCAATCCGTCACCCCGCGAACAGGAGTGACGGGACGGAGCGGGGAGGCGTGTCGCAAAAGGCACAGGCAGGATGCGACGGACGGGGAAATCGCATTGACGGCGCACAGAACCCCCAAGACACTTCTGGTGGGAGGGCGATCGTGAGTCTTCTGAAAAACATCTGGCGGCCCGACGACGAATCTTCCCGGAAGAATGCCCCTCCACCCGGCGATGCCGCGCTGACCGAGCGCCTGGCGGAACTGCTCGGTCGCGAGCTCTCCGAACTCGAGCAAGCCAAGGCGCAGGAAGAAGGCCTCTCACCCGAACTCAGGGACCGCGAAACGGAAACCGACCCGGGAGTTGGCACGCAGACCGCGACCGAAGAAAGCCTTTCCATCGAAATCAGCGAACGCGGGGAACGCGCGGCCGCGGCGCAATCGCGTGCGGCGAAAAAGCCGGCGGCGAAATCGGCATCCGGCGGCACGACGACGATCGCCCGCGCGACCGAAGAAGCGATGGAACAGCTGCGCGCGACGCAGGAGCAGATCGAATCGAGTTTGCGCAACCGCGTGGAGGATTACGGGCGAGCGATCGAGGCGGCGATGGGCGGCCTGGAACGCGGCATTGCGGAACGGCCGGTGGAGGACGCGACGGCGAAATTCCGCACCGAAGCCAGGGAATGGTTCGACGAAGCCCGGCAGGAACTCAGCCAGCAATTGGATCTTTCGCGGACGGCGCTCGAAAACGAGCTGCGCAGCCGGCACGCGGAACTGCTGGAATCGGCGAAAAAGAAGATCGAGGCGCTGGCGGTCACCTCGATCGAAACCACGGCGCAGAGCAATCGCCAGGACGATCAGCAGCGCGTCGAGAGGTGGCTGAAAGAACAGGGCGAGGCGTCGCGCCAGCAGATGGAATCGGGCGCGCAGAGGTTGGCGCAGGCCACCGAAGAAGCCATGGCCCGGCTGCGGCAGACCGAGGAGCGCATCCAGGCCACCTTCCAAAAACAGGTGGAGGAATATCGGCGGGCCGTGGAGCAGGCCGCCTCCCAGCTGGAAGAAAAGGGAATTTCGCAGGCGAAGTTCCAAAATGCGGCCGAGGAATTGCAGCGATTGACGGATCAGGTGCTCGAACGCTCGTCGAAACGGATCGAAATGCGTGCCGAGGAGATGATCGGCCGGCTCGGCGAGAAACTGAGCGCGGCCGAACGGTCGCTCAGCGCATCGGCGAAAGCCGCGATCGAAGGAGCGCTCGAAGAGCAGCAGCGGCGCATCGGCGAGCAGTGGCTGGAGCGCGCGCAAGCGGCGATCGAAGAAGTGAGACAGGCCGGCGAAAAGGGCCGGGCGCAACTCGATCATGCGCGCGGGGCGATCACCGAGGAATTCCGCAAAGCGGCCGTGGAAGAGAGCCGGCGCGTGGTGGAAGAGGCAGCGGCGCAACTCCGCAGCGGAGAATTCCGCGACCAAGTCACCAGCGAAGCACGCGCCCGCTTGGAACAGACCGCGCGCGAACTTCTGGACCGCTCGAGCGCTTCGCTCGGCACGCGCTCGGAACGCGCCGTCGCGGAAGTGACGGGGAAGCTGGAACAGGCGGCCGAAACCTTTCTCGGCGGCATGCAGGAAAGGCTGGAAACCGCCGGGCGCACATGGCTGGAATCGGCCGGCCAGCAGGTGCAACAGGATTATCAGGTCCGCATTTCGCAATGGCTGGAGCAAAAAACCGCGGCGATCCGGCGCCAGTCAGAGGAAGCCGGACGTGCCGCGGCTCAGCACGCCGAGCAGGCAGCGGCGCGCCTGAGCGCCGCTTCGGAGGAAGCCGAAGCGGCGCTTCGGAAGCGGATTGAAGACGAACAGCAACGATGGATCGAAGCCGCGCTCGATTCGGCGCGCAAGCGAGGATTCGACCGCAAGGCGGTGGAAGAGGCGCTCGGGAAGATCGAGGAAAGCGCCAAGGAACTGGCCGAGCAGGCGAACCAGCGTTTCGTCGCGCAGGCGGAAGCCTCGCGGGCAGCCATCGCGCGGGACATGGAAGGGGCGTCGCGGACGCTGCTCGAAGGCGTGGAGGCTTCGCTCGAAAACATCTCGTGGAAGCATCGCGGCCGTTTGGCCCAATGGTGGGAGGAACGGTCCCAAACCGCGCACCGGGAAGCGGAATCGGCAACGCAGGCCATCGAACAGGCGGTGCAACAGGCGTCCAGCCAGCTCCGCAACGTCCAGAGCGAGATCGAGGAGGGGCTGAGGAATCGCGCTCGGGAACACCAGATGCGCCTGCTGGATTCCGCGATGGAAGAGATGCGGCGCAGCGGCGCGATCGAGCGCGCGGTGAACGAAGCGACCACGGCCCTGCGCACGAACGCCAACGAAGTGCTGGCTCGGTCGGCCGAGCAGATCCGCGAGCACGCCGAAGCGGCCAGGCTCACCGTCGAAAATCAGGCGCTCGCTTCGCGGCGCAGCCTGGGCGAGGAGATGGCGAGGAAGGCAGAACAGGCGCAGGCTTCCGTCGAAGCGGCCGGCAAAGCGGTGACTGAGGATTATCGCCGTCAACTTTCCGTTTGGTGGGAGGAGCGGACGCAGGCGGTGCGGCGCGAGAGCGAAGAAGCGTTGCATTCGCTGACGCGGTCGGGCCGGTCGGCTTCCGAACAGATTCAGTCGATTCGGGGCGAAATCGAAGCGGAATTGCGCGCCAGCCTGGAAAGTTACCGGCAGGGACTGCGCGAAGCGGCCACCGAAGAACTGCGCCGCCAGGGATTCCAGAAGGACATGCTGGAAACCATCGGCGCGGAACTCGACAAGACCTCGCGCGAGATGGCCGAACGGTCCACGAAGGAACTCCAACGGCACATCGACAACACCCTTAACGGACTGGAAGACAAAATGAAGTCGTCGCGGCAGAACTTCCTCGACGACACGCAGAAGCAACTGACCAATCTGACCCAGACCTCAATCGATATGGCCACGACGCGCTTCCACGAACTGCTCTCGCGAAACGCGGCCGACCTCGAGCGCGAGCAGGAGGAATGGCTGCAGCGCAAGCGCGAAGCCGTCTGGCTGGATATCAATCGCGGCGGGGCGGGAGCGAGCCACGGGCACGCTCCGTTCGAGCGCGAACGCGAGCAGGCGCAAAAGCAGGCGAGAAAGAAAGCCGCCAGCAGTTCGCTCAGCACGGTGTTCACGTTGCTCGGCGTGGTCGTGCTGGCGGCCGCGCTGACGGTGCTCTTCGTGCGGATGGCGCCGAAGAAAGTGATTGCGATGGAGCTGAAAAACGATCCGCCAGCCGGATTCATCGACGCGAATCCGGGCTGGGGACCGCAGGAGCGCGCCCGGCAACTGCAATTGGCGCACGCCTACTGGATGATCGGCATCAACGATCTCGAGCACCAATACCCGTACAACACCGCGCTTCCGGCAACTCCGCCCGCGGAATTCCGCGTGGATCAGGTTGGCTTGAAGGACGACGCAGCGACGCGCATGATTTATTGGAACAAGTTCCGCGCCCTCTGGACCACGCCATCGGCGTGGCAACAGGTGAACGTGAGCGGCAACAATCCGATCTCGAAAGCGATTGGCTGGCTGCAGGATAAGCTCTCCCAACCGCAGCAAACGGCGACGGCCGGTCAGGCAAACCCATAAACGAAGCCGGGCGCAAACGCTCGGCCGGCATTCGGTTTTTCAGGGATCAGGAGAAATCGGATGCTGGGTGGCGAGCGGTGTGGTTCTCGCGCACAAAAGGGAAAGGCAGGCTATTCCGCTTCGGAACAACCTGCCCGTTTCTTTCCTCGGCCTTTGACGGCCCCTTTTAATTCGCGAACGTTCTGATTCCCGAACTGACTGATTCCCGAAACCAGTCAATCAGCAGAGCGCGATGAGCGACTCGCTGAACCAACACGCCGCCAATTCCGCGACGGTTTCGAGTTCCTCCGGATCGTCCAGACGCCCGGACGAACCGGGAACGAGAACCGCTTCCTTGCGCTTCGAACCGATGCCAAGCAGGGCCGCTTCGCTGCGGGCGACCGTCTGGGTCTCCGAAGCGCTTGCCAACAGCATCACGGGCGCGCGCACCGAGCCGAGACAGCCCTGGGCCGAATCGAGCCGGGCGTTGCGGCAAACCACAGCGCCAAGCGACTGCGGTCCTTCCGCGGCGTAACGCA
>JAKASX010000061.1 GCA_021818865.1 Acidobacteriota bacterium | reverse complement strand
GAAAAATACGGCAGCCGCGCCAGTAGTGCTCGCGACGATTTTGGAGATTTTAGAGAGATGATGCATCAGTGGTCCTCTTTTTCTGTTTGCTCGAACGGCTGCGTCGAATTCGCGTCCTCTTGGAGCATGGAGAAGAGGCCGGCGAAAGGCGCGCCGGAAATACGGCCCGGCGCGAAGAAGATTGCCTTCGAATGGCGAAGATTGCAAGGGTGAGTTTGGCGTCGCGGCCCGGGGTCATGCTCCGCCGAGGCGATTCTGCTGGCCTGTCTCAGGCTCCGGCAATCGAAGTTTGCTCGCGGATCCCATGCATCTGTCATGCCGAGCGAAGCGAAGCATCCCGTTGCTACGACCACCCTTGCCCGCTCGCCCGATTCGGGAGGGGTCGCAGGCCTCATGTCATAGGCCACTTTCCCGAGACACTACACGACCTCGACGTTGGCGTGGTGGCCTGCCGAGCCGAAGCTCGCTGCGCGAGCGAAGGCTGGTTGGCCTTGGTTGACGATCTTGGAACTCTTCCGCTGGGTCAGATTGTCGTGGGGATCCGGCACATCGGAGAGCTCTCGCTGTTCTGATTCCAACGAAGAGCATCGAGCGGCCATTGTGGCCTGCGCCGGAGCCGGATGCGGGTCTCAGTACCGACCTGTCCGGTTGGCCGACCTACCAAGCATGTGGATTGTTTCCGAGTGGAGTTTTTCGAGAGTCAGGGAATTCGCGACGTGGTAGGATCGCTCCATTAGTGAGGCGGGAAATGCTAAAAGCTGGCGAAGTGTACGAGAACCCAGTGACGGGTGAGCGATCTGTCATGATGGGGGAGCACATTCACCCGGAGATGGAGGAGCGATTCACCATGCTCCGCGGTCGGGTTGGGTTTCGTCTTGCGGGGCGCGTGTCGATCGCCGAGTCGGGAGTTGTGCTGATCGCCCCGCCGGGAACTCCTCACGACTGGTGGAATGCGGGATCTGAGGAAGCGGTCATCCGATGTGAGATGCGGCCGGCTGCCCGGTTTGAAGCCATGATCCGCAATGCGTTCGGGCTCGCGATAGACGGGAAGGTGAACAAGAAGGGCATGCCAAATCTCCTGCAGCTTGCCGTCTTTGCGCGGGAGTTCGCTGACGTGATCCAGTTTACCCATCCACCGCGGATCGTTCAGAGTATCCTATTTGGCGTCCTGACCCCGCCCGCCCGGCTATTGGGATATCGAGGAAGCTACCCTTCGTATCTGACCCATGGGCCATCGAGCATTATCTCGGTTGAGCCACTCACACTGAACTAAGATGGCAGCCTTTCATCGAGAGAACTACAGCTCGGGGCGACAGTTAGCTCACAGCTTCCCATTGGCCGAAGAAGTATTCTCGTGATCGGGGAAGGCAAATCGGACAGCCAGAGTGAAGTATGTCGGAAGAGAATGAGTTGGCGAGAATCGAAGCGTACAGCTCGTCAAGGAGCGCCGCTCGCGGCCCTGGCCCGTGGTCGAGGGCCGAGCTTGGAGAGCGGCACCGCCAGTGCCCTCTGCACGGAAACAGGGACAATAGGAAAATAGAGAAATTCATCGGGGAAGGCGCGCAGCAAGCGCGCGAGATCTCCGACGCGCGGGTAACCGCGCCGATTGATGGGCAATGCAAATAAAGCGCAGAAGAAGTCCCACACCCGAAGCTGTGGGCGAAACTCGACGGTCCAGGTGCTCGCAGCCTCCGTCTTGAAGGTGTGCACAGTCCGGGGCGGAATCCGGACCTCCTCCCCGGCGCCCACACGTAACCGCTCGTGGCCCCGACGCACCCGAAGTATCCCCGTGTGGACGATGAAACGCTCCTCCTGAAGAAGGTGAATGTGCGGCGGCCCGCCATTGGCGCCTTTCGTGCCTTCGTTGTACGCCCGCCCAACTTCGCTAGTGGATCCGCTCCTATCACCCCAGACCCGAAGTCCGAGCGCGCGCGACTCTATAAAGTCTGTACTGTTCAAGGGATCAGTCACGATTCACCCCCTTGGAACAATAATGATCGACGTTTCGAGGATTGCCCGAAAGAACTCGGTTGATCCGCAGACTTCGCCGAGTAGATGTGTTGCCAGTGCCCTTTCATTCGGTCACCACCACTCATGCCGACGACCGTTGGAAGCCAGCCCCACATTATCATCGATTCCGCCGGGCTTTCCATGTGGCTGCTCGCGGCAGCACTAATTCACAGGTAGGGCAGGCCTCCACCAGATGAAACTCGCAAAGCGGAAGTAAACAGATGAGGTTTCGGTCGTATCGTCGTCAAGCCGGAACTAGTCGCCTAGTGTCCTGAGTGAGAAATTCCCTGCATGGTCCTTCGGGGGTCGGAGCTTTAGCTCCGACATTAAAGCCCGCCACATCAAAGGGCTTCAGCCCCTGGAGAATAGCGACTTTTACATGGAACCTGCAACTCACGACACTAGCTCCTCGTAAACGCGTTAGCCGACTTGCGGGGACACGTCTATCTGCGCCTGGATTCCTGAGCTATAACGAGCTACCCCTCCCGTGTGTTTCAGCGCGGCGCAGAGCACCGAAACACTCGCAGTGTTCTGGTCGAAACACACCCTTCGCGTTCTGTGATGCCCCGGCGGGGCGAACAAACGAATACGCGCAGTGTTCGCCCTCAAACACGGGTGGTCCGATACTCCTTGCAGGATGCAGACGTATTTCATTTGGAGCCCACCCCCGGCGAAGCTCCGGCACGGCAGCTCTCGCCGAGACGGATTTCATATGGAGCGGAGCGGACGGGAAGGCTGGCCCGCCGAGCCGTAGCTCGCCCCGGCGAGCGAAGGCTGGTGGGGCTGGGGAGACTCGAACTCCCGACACGCAGTTTAGGAAACTGCTGCTCTATCCATCTGAGCTACAGCCCCACGGCTCGATTCTACTCGATTTGGTCCGGCGACTCAGTAGTCGGCGCGGGCGCTCGTGCGCAAACGCGGTTGCGGCGGAAGCCGTGGCCTTGAGCCTTCTTTCATTGCGCTATCGCATCAAAAGCGTCTCGCGGGCCGTTACCATGGTAGATTCAGCAGGGAGGGACGCGGGTGGTGGACCTGCGGAAGCTGCGAATCGGATGGATTGACGTCCTGTGGCTGGCGTTTCTGGCCGGGCTGGCGGTGTCGCCGCCGATCAACGAAATTCACAAGCAGCTGATTCTGGCGGGATTCGGCACTTTGCAGCTGCTCGAAGGGCGGCTGGTGGCGTGGCAGCCGACGCGAGGACGGTATTACACGGTTTTGCTGAAAACGCTGCTGGCGACGCTGCTCTTGGCGCACACGGGCGGCATGGCCATCAACAGCATCTACTACCCGATCATCTTTCTGCCGGTGATGACGGCCGGGATGTATTTCAATCTGGCGGGGACGCTGGGATGGACGGCGTTTGCGTCGGCGGCGTACTGCTCGTACCTGCTGCCGGTGCTGCAGGAATACAGATTGACGCCGGAAGGCGAAGCGACGTTGGCGACGCGGATTCTGTTCTTTTTCCTGGCGGGGATTCTGGTGAACCGGTTCGTGCAGCAAAACCGGCAGCAGGTGCAGCGGTTTCAGGCGCTCTCGGAGAATCTGGCGGAAACGAACCGGCAACTGCGCGAGGCGCAAGCCGAGGCGCAAAGGGCGGAACGGCTCGCGGCGCTGGGGCAGCTTTCGGCGGGACTCGCGCACGAGATTCGGAATCCGCTGGGCGTGATCAAGGGCTCGGCGGAGATGCTGGCGAAGAATCTGGGCGAAGCGACGCCGGTGGCGACGGAACTGGCCGGATATATTTCGGCGGAAGTGAACCGGCTGAACGGATTGATCGCGCGATTTCTGGATTTCGCGCGGCCGTCGCGGCTGGAACTTGCGCGGGTGGACGTTCCGGCGATCGTCGAGCGCGCGCTCGAATCGGCGCAAGCGCAATTTCCGAACGCGCCCATCGAAGTGGAAAAACGGTACGCCGCGAATTTGCCGCGCGTGCGCGCCGACGAGCAGATGGCCGAGCAGGTATTCTTGAATTTGATCGTGAACGCGTTTCAGGCGATGGACGGGAAACCGGGCAAGCTGGAGCTGGAAATCGCCGAAACGCGGAATGCAACGGGAGAACCGGGCGTCTCGATTGCCGTGGGTGACACCGGGCCGGGCGTGCCGGAGGAATTGCGCGAGCAGATTTTCAACCCGTTCGTGACGTCGAAGAAAGAGGGAGTGGGGCTGGGGCTCGCGATCGTGGCGAAAATCGTGGACGACCACCGCGGCACGATCCGGCTGGAACCCAAGCCGGAAGGCGGAGCGTGTTTTCGCGTGTTTTTGCCGGCGGATGAACAGAACTGACAACGCGCGATGGCGAAACGCGTGAAATGAGCGGCAAAGATAAGGGTTGGGGAATGCGATGGCGGCGATTCTGATCGTCGAAGACGAGCCGAAAATGCGCCGGCTGATCGAAATGCAGCTGGGCGAGCACGGCTACGCAACGCTCGGGGCTGGGGACGCCGAAACCGGGCTGAAACTGCTGCGCGAAAATCCGGTGGATCTGGTGCTGACCGATTTCCGGCTGCCGGGGATGAACGGACTGGAATTCCTGCACGCGGCGAAGCGCGTGAACGCGGGGCTGCCGGTGGTGGTGATGACGGCTTACGGCTCGGTGGAAACGGCGGTGGAAGCGATGAAGGCGGGCGCGAGCGATTACGTGCTGAAACCATTTTCGCTCGACGAGCTGGTGCTGGTGATCCGCAAGGAACTGGACGCGCAGCGGCTGCGCGAGGAAAACCGAACGCTGCGCGAGGAGCTGGGCCGGCGGTACGAATACGAAAACATCGTGGCGCAGAGCGCGAAAATGCAGGCGGTGTTGGCGCTGGTGGAACGCGTGGCGCCGACGAGCGCGACGGTGCTGCTGGGCGGGGAAAGCGGCGTGGGCAAGGACATGATCGCGCGCGCGATCCATCAGCATTCGAGCCGCGCCGCAGGACCCTTTGTGAAAATCAACAGCACGGCGATTCCCGAAAACCTGCTCGAAAGCGAGCTGTTTGGCTACGAAAAGGGCGCGTTTTCGGGCGCCGTTTCGGCGAAGCCCGGGAAATTCGAGCTGGCGAACAAGGGCACGCTGTTTTTGGACGAAATCGGCGACGTGCCGCAGGCGACGCAGGTGAAATTGCTGCGCGTGCTGCAGGAACGCGAATTCGAGCGGCTGGGCGGCACGAAAACGATCAAGGTGGACGTGCGGCTGGTGGCGGCGACGAATCGCGACCTGCGCGCGGCGCTCGAGGAAGGCAGCTTTCGCGAGGATTTGTATTACCGGCTGAACGTGGTGGCGATCGAAATTCCTCCGCTGCGCGAGCACAAGGAGGATATTCCGCCGCTGGCACGATTTTTCCTGGAACGATTCGCGAAGGAAACGGCCGAGCCGGCGAAGGAACTGACGGCTGCGGCGATGGGTCGGCTGGTGGAATACGACTGGCCGGGAAACGTGCGGGAACTCGAAAATATCCTGCAGCGCGCGGTGACGCTTTCGGCGGCAAAAACGCTGGACGCGGCGGACATTCATTTCGATCCGCCAAGCCGACGCGCCGCGCCGAGCGCGGCGCCGGTGCTGCCGGAGGGAATGACGCTCGAACAGTGGGAGCAGGAAATCATTCGCGAGGCGCTGCGGCGAGCGAACGGAAACAAGAGCCAGGCCGCGCGGGCGCTGGGGCTTTCGCGGAACGCGCTGCGGTACCGGCTCTCGACGATGGGCGTGGTGGATAATCCGGAGAAAGATAGCTAGGGCCATTTGCAAAACCCCGCTTCGCCGTTTCAGAGCGAACAGGATGGACTCGCCCTGCGGGCGGGTTTCAAACCCAGCCCTGCCATGCGGGGAATTTAACTTTGCGGGGTGGTGGCTGAAATCGGCCAGTGGCGGCCGAAAAGCACCAGGCGGGGTGGGGATTTCCGGCGCGGCAGGAAGACCGATTCCTAATCCATTGACAAACAATGACATGCGGTCTTCGAAACGTGTGCGACTTTGGCACGCCACCTGCAATCTTACGGGTGAAGAGATTGGGTTCCGATCGGCACGAGAGGCGGGAGGTGTCCGATGAGACTACAAACGAAGTTCCTGGCCAGTCTGGCAGCCGTTGTTTTCGCGATGACGATGGCGGGAACGGCAAGAGCACAGCAGGTGCAAACGCAACCGGGCGTGGCTCGCGTGAGCGTGATCGAGGGGAACGTTTCCATGCAGCGGGGCGATTCGGGCAGCTGGATCGCCGTGACGGTGAATACTCCGCTGCTCAGCGGCGACACGATTTCGACCGGCCCCAATTCGCGGGCCGAAGTGCAGCTCGATTATGCGAACGTGCTGCGGCTGGCCTCGAATTCGACGGCGAAAATCGCCACGCTCGACGGCCAGCACATCCAGGTGCAGGTGTCGCAAGGGCTTGTGAATTTCGACGTGCTGAATCAGGACAACGCCCAGGCGGAAATCGACACGCCCAACGTGGCGATCCGCCCGGACGGCAATGGCCGCTACCGGGTTGAAGTGGATCCCAACAGCCAGACTTCGTACCTGACCGTCGAGCGCGGCCAGGCCGACGTTTCGACGCCGCAAGGGAGCACGCGGGTCGATCAGGGCCAGCTGATCACGATCGAAGGAACGAACAATCCGCAGTACCGCGTCACGAATGCGCCGGCCGCCGATGCCTGGGATTACTGGAATCAGAAACGCGACCGCGAGATTCTCGATTCGCCCAGTTGGCATTACACCGACCGGTATTACACGGGCGCGCAGGATTTGGGCGCTTACGGGCGCTGGGTTTACGCGCCTGACTACGGCTGGGTGTGGACGCCATACGAATCGGCGGGATGGGCGCCGTATCGCGTTGGCCGCTGGGCTTGGGAACCGTACTACGGCTGGACGTGGGTTTCCTACGAGCCGTGGGGTTGGGCGCCGTATCACTACGGCCGGTGGTTCCTCTATGACAACGCGTGGGCGTGGTGGCCCGGACCGATTGGGATGTACCCGAGTTACTACCCGGTGTGGGCGCCGGCTTACGTTTCGTTCTTCGGATTCGGAGGCGGAAACTGGGGCCTTTCGATCGGATTCGGTTTCGGCAACGTAGGCTGGCTGCCGATCGGGCCGGCCGATCCGTTCTTCCCGTGGTATGGAGGCTGGGGCGGAGTGAGCGTCTTCAGCTTCAACAACTACTACAACATGGACCGCGACTGGCGGAACTACCACTGCTACGCGCCGCTTTACGGCGGGCGCGGAGGGTATTCGAACTTCCGTGGTGTGTTCAACAATCAGCGGCTGCGCGGCGGGCTCTCTTGGATGAGGTCGAATGAGTTCGGGCGCGGCCCGGTGCCACATCAGCAACGCATGATCGACGCGACGATGCTGCGGCAGGGCCGCATGTTTGGCGGGCGCGTGCCGCTGGTGCCGTCGCACGCCAGCTTGCAGGTGGTGGATCGCGCGCCGAATCCGGCGAGCTACCGGCGCGGTTTCGAAAAGACGCAGTTCTTCACGAAGGGACGACCGGCGCCGGCGCAGCGGCCGTTCCGAGAGCAACAAGCTTCGATGCAACGCTTCGTCCAAACATACCGAGCGCAAGGCGGAGGGAAATTCGGCAACCGCGTAATGCCCGGTCCGGCGGGCCGTTCGGCGAACACCTTCAGCAACGCCCGTGCGGGTGCGCCAACGCCCGCGATGAATCGGAGCGGCAAAGCGAACGGCTTCACGCCGCGGAACGGCTGGAACGGATTCGGCGGGACCGGAACCGGACGCCAGGTGCAAGCGTTTCGCGGACAGCCGCAACAGAACGGCGGGGCGATGAAGGGCGCGACTCGCACCGGAGCCCCGGCGCAGGGATGGCACACGTTTGGCGACGTCGGCCGCGGCTCGCAAAGCAACGGCGCGTGGATGCAACAGGGCCGGGGAACGCCCAACAACTCCCGCAGCCGCACATTTACACCCTCACCGGCGCAACGCCAGCAGGGAGGGTTCCGGACGTTCACGCCCGGGGCCTCTTCGCAAGGCGCGCGTCCGGCGATGCGTCAACCAGGGAATTCTCCGTCTCCGGCCGCGCGGCCGGGATGGAAAGTGTTTACGCCGCGTTCTGGCCAGCAACCGCGCAATTCCCCTCCGGCGCGCGGTGGTTCGTCGGGACCGGCGAGGAGTCCGGGAGGATGGCAGTCGTTCCGGCCATCGTCGCGGCCTTCAGCGCAGGGCAGCGGCTGGCGGCAGTCGGGGCGCCAGCCGCTGAACCTGAGGCAACCGATCGTGAGCCGGCGCGGTGGCCCGCAATACGGATCTAGCGGACCACGCAACTACGGCGGCGGAAATTACCGCGCCCCCGCTTATCACGCCCCAGCGTATCGGGGGCCGAGCGGCAACTACGGCGGATACAATCGCGGCGGCGGCGGTGGGTACCGCGCCCCGGCGTATCACGCGCCAGCCTACCGGGCGCCGAGCCGCAACTTCGGCGGATATCGCGGCGGCGGTGGGTATCGTGCGCCGGCGTATCATGCTCCGGCGTATCATGCGCCGGCGCGGCCCTCGGCTCCGCATGGCGGCGGGGGTGGTCGCGGCGGCCGGCGGCATTAAGCGTAACTGAACTTCACACATGCAGTAACGTCCCTCCAGCCGAATCCGCCTCGCCTTCGGGCGAGGCGGATTCGTTTTTCCTGGGCGATGCCGCGGTAGCGATATGGAGTGGATGGTCCCGGGCCTCATTCCGGGGACAGGGGCGAGGTGAAGGGCGCGACGCAGGGAGGCGCTTGTGCATCTTATACATAGAGCCGGGTGCGCGCGGGACATGGTAAAATATTTGCAGGCTTCTTGATGGCAGCCGCAGAACCGATCTATCCTCCGCAGGGCATTGTTTCTCCCCGCCAGCTTGCCGAACAGGCGTTTTCGCGCGCGGCCGGCGCTCCTTTGGTGCCGGGAAACCGGGTGCGATTGCTCAAAGACGCGGAAGCGAACTACCCTGCGTGGCTGGCAGCCATCGAGGGCGCCCGCCGCACGATCCATTTCGAAAGCTACATCATCAAGGACGACCGCTCGGGAAACCGATTCGCGGAGGCGTTTATCACGAAGGCGCGGCAGGGCGTGCGCGTGCGCGTGATTTACGACTGGTTCGGGGCGCGCGGAATGGCTTCGCGGCGATTCTGGAAGCGGCTGCGCGCGGGCGGCGTGGAGGTGCGATGTTTCAATCCGCCACGGATCGAGAGTCCGGTTGGATGGCTGAGCAGAGACCACCGGAAAGTGCTGGTAGTGGATGGTGAAGTGGGATTCGTCGGCGGCTTGTGCGTGGGCGATGAATGGGTGGGCAATCCCGATCGCGGCATCGAGCCATGGCGCGATACCGCGGTTGAAGTGCGCGGGCCGGCCGCGGCTGATCTGGAATGGTGCTTCGCGGACATGTGGAAAGCGGTCGGAGGGCCACCGGTGCCGATGGAGGATTTGCCCGGCGAGGGCGCGGAACTGGGACCGGCGGGCGAAACGGAACTCCGAGTGGTGGCGACGCCGCCGAATACCGGCGGAAATTACCGGCTGGAACATTTGATGGCGGCGCTGGCGCGGCAATCCATCTGGATCACCGATGCCTACTTCGTCGCCACAACCACGTTTTCGCAGGCGCTCGAAGCCGCCGCGCGAGACGGCGTGGACGTGAGAATGCTGCTGCCGCGCGTGAGCGACGTCCCACTGGTGCGATCGATTTCGCGCGCGGGTTACCGGCCGCTGCTCGAATCGGGCGTGCGGATTTTCGAGTGGAACGGCGCGATGCTGCACGCGAAAACGGCGGTGGTTGACGGGCGGTGGTCGCGGGTGGGCTCGTCGAATTTGAATCTGGCGAGCTGGATCGGGAATTGGGAGCTGGACGTATTGGTGGAAGACGAGGCGTTCGCAGAGCAGATGGAGCGGATGTATCTCGACGACCTTTCGCATTCGACGGAAATCGTGCTGGCGAATGCGCGGCGCGTGCGTCCGGTGGAGATGAGCGAGATTCGGCGGCAACGGGGACGGCGACGGCTGGCGCGAGGCAGCGCGACGCGGGCGGCTTCCGGCGTTGTGGCGATCACGAACACGATCGGCGCGGTGATCACGCGGCGCAGGACGCTGGGACCGGCGGAAGCGCAGGTGATGTTTGCGGCCGGGGCGCTACTGCTGGGGATTTCGGTGCTCGGGTGGTTGTGGCCGGCGCTGCTGGCGGTGCCCATGGGCATCGTGGGCGCGTGGATCGCGTTGGCGTTGCTGCTCGATTCGTGGAAGTTGTGGCGCAAGAGCCGCGAATCGCCCGCTGGCGAGGAAAGCGAGACGGTGGCGGAGGCGGGAACGGTTGAGGCCGCCGCGGGCGACGATTGCAATACGGATTCGGATTCGAAGGAGCGAACGCACCTCGAATCGGAAAAATGAGAGAGGAATGAGAAAAGATACGATTCGCATCGCCACGTACAACGTGCACAAATGCCGCGGCATGGACGGCCGCGTGCGCCCGGGACGCGTTGCCGAGGTGCTGGAGGAAATCGGCGCGGATATTCTGGCGCTGCAGGAGGTGGTGAGCGCGCCGGATGGCGGCCGCGAGGATCAGGCGAGTTTTTTGGCCAAGGAGATGGGCCTGAAATTCGTGCTGGGCGAAACGCGGAAGCGGAACGGCCGGCCTTACGGGAACCTGCTGTTGAGCCGATTCCCGATTCACGCCGTAGCCAATTACGACATCAGCGCCCCGGGCCGCGAACCGCGCGGCTGCCTGCGCGCCGATCTGGCGCTGGACCGCGGCACGCTGCTGCACGTTTTCAACGTCCACCTGGGCACGTCGTATTTCGAGCGGCGGCATCAGGCGCGGCGGCTGACGGGACCTTCGATCCTCGGGCATTCCTGGCTGAACGGACCGCGAATCGTTCTCGGCGACTTCAACGAATGGACGCGCGGCCTGGCGACGCGCCTGCTGGTCGCGCAGCTCAAACACGCCGATATTCGCCTGCATCTCGGCCACCGCCGCACGTATCCCGGCATGTTGCCGTTGCTGAGCCTGGATCACATCTATTTCGACCGGCACTTCGAGCTGCACGGGCTCGAGTTGCACCGGACGTCGAAGGCCCTCGTCGCATCCGACCACTTGCCGCTCGTCGCCGAATTGCGCCTCGTGCACAAGACGGACGCTAAGATCGCCAGATCCGCCGAAACGCGGCATCATTCGGGCGTTTGAAAACCGACCCGCAAAACCCTCCTGTCCCGCGCTGATTCGATCCGCCCGGCGCATGCGCTCGCTGGCTCAGGCGCAAGCGAATTTTCGCTTGGAAACGCCAAACCAGCCTGCGAGAATGCGGGCGGTGAGGACTTGAGGCCTTCCCTTCGAACTGCTCTCGCTGATTCACACGTCGCAGCCGTAGCGGTAGCGACGCTTTTTTTGGCTTCCCTGCTTCATCTCCTGGAGAATGTCGGCTACGTGGCCCCTCGGGCGATGGAATACGTGGCAACTGCGGTAGCGATCCACGGAATTCCCGCGTCCTCGTCACCTTGGCCATCGGGTTACGACCTTCTCATGCTGGTTCGAGAAGCGTCCGTCCTGTTCGTTGCCTGTTTCGGCTTTGCGACCGCTTGGCTGCTGTCCCACTGGGTGTACCGTGCAGGGCCGTTTCAAAGCCTAGCCAAGGAGCTCACCGCCGTGCTCGGGAGGAGCGATGGTCGACCGATTTAAGCGCGCCGTCGTGGAAAGTTATGTCGGGGCAATCGCCCTCGGCTATGTCCTCGCGCAGGCAATTCTGCGGCTGGCGGGCGCCGCCACAGCGCCCTTTGAGGACTGGGCCTTCCGGAAGGTGACGGCAGGGACCGGAACTCATCACCCCGCCCTCGGGCTTTTGCGGGTCTCCCTGGTGGAGTTGGCTGCCAGCTTCCTGCTTGGGCTTCTCTGGTATCTGCTTTTTCGCTGGCTCTACCTTAGACCATCCCCGAGAGAACCGTCCGTGTAGGGCACGGGCCGGGGTATGCTCGCGTGAGTGCGGTTGGCCACCGCGCCCGGTCAGAACGCGCGGCGGAGGCGGCCGAAGACGTTGGGCACCGCGTAATCCACTCCCATGCGCAAAACGAAGCGGTCGCTGACATCGGAGAGTCCGAACGTGGGTTCGAGGCGAAAGCTCCACGCGGGTGACAGAGAGTAGCTGAAGACAGGGCCGAAATATTGCTGCTCGCGAGGCCAATCGAAGCCGAACTGGCTGGTGTTTCCAAGGCCGCCCATCATTTCCACACCGTAGCCCAGCCGGCGAAAAGAGAAACCGCTGGGGGCAGTCCCTTTCGCGCCGGCTCTGCCATTCATCGCGTCCATGGCTGACCAAGCCGGGCGGCGGAAAAATCCCCATACGTAGCCGAAATTATTTCCCCAACTATCGACGTTGGTTTCGTTGATGAAATTCACGGTGAAATTCAACCGGCCCCAATCGTGGTAGCCGATCAGGCGCTGCTCGAACGTGTGCGCGGGCGTATTTCGCGCGAGAGAAAGAGGAATCGTCAAATCTTCGCCGCCGAAACCGCTGATTTCCATTTTGTAGAGCGAGGCTGCGTTGAGGTCTTCGTATTCGCCGTAGAGAGTGAGGTGGAGAAGGCGGTCGTGCGGGAGAATTTGGAAGTAGGTGTTGAATCTCACGCCACCAAACGTCGCCGGCAAACCGCCGATTTTCTGGCCTTCGGCCATGAAGCCGACCGTCCAGCGATTCGTAATCCCGTATTCGGCCATGCCCATGTAGGTGAGGAAATTCGGACCGGTGCGCGCGAGTTGATAGTCCGGCAAAAGCATCAACATGAGTGTGCCTTTGGGCGCTGGAACGTTGATCGCCGTGAAATACGGATCCATCTGCGCGCGCGCCGTACACGCCATGACCAGAATCGCCGCAGCCAACAAGAAAACCTGCCCGGCGCGCTGACCGAGTCGGCGTTCACCGGCCGGACGAAGTCGCGCACCGGTTTTTGCGTTGGGCAGAAATTGATTCCCCCTCGACTGCTCCCTTCCACTCTTCATCGCTCTCTCCGGGCGATCGCGTCTTTGACGGCAGATCGCCTTCTGCCTGGTCTTGACCTTTTTGTGGCGCAATACGGAAAGCAGGCCACCGGCGGGCGGCAAAATTGCCGCGCCAGAACGGTTGCAGCAATCAGCGAGGGACGGCTAGACGCGAAGGACGGAAATTTTCAGGCAAAGCACGCGACCCGAACCGCGATCCGGCGGAGAATCCGCCAAAAACGATCGGGACGGGAACGCGGAGGATCGAGTCCAGATCGCGGAGGGCGCGGCAGGAGCGTGGGATAAACGTGCTGGCGAAAGAAAATTGGCTGGAATCCCGGCCGGCACGACAACCTGAAGGACGGTGTGATGATGCACGGCGCAGCCCGGATCGGGCATGGCGGGACGATCCTTTTGCTTCGTGGAAATGCAGCCAGCCGCCTGCTGCTCCGGGCAAATGCCCATCGCGCAGAGAGCCCGGCAAGCGGTGGCGCCCGAGGCGGCCGCGAGCCAGGAGGCCGCTAGAAGCAGAATGATCGCGCGACGCACCATATAGCGAGGCTACTGGCGGCATCCGGCAAAGTCAAGGATTGCGGCGCAGAACGGGAAAATGGGTTGACGAGCGCGAGAGAGCGAATGGCACGCGGCAGTGGCGTGGCGCTGCTGCACGCGGCGAGCAGCCGACGGAGGGAGTTCAAAGGGGCCAGGATTAAGTCGACGAAGGCGCGGTGCCGCTCGATGCCGGCGTGGGCGCGACGGGCGCTCCGAGGACGCGATTGACGATCTGAAACATCGTATTCTGGATCGGCTGGAGCAGGGCAAGCACGCCGGGATCTCCCTTGGCCAGCGCTGCAGTCACGGCGTCGCGCTGCTGGAGAATCGAAGTGAGTCCGGCTTTCACCTGGGGATCGGTTTGGCGAGAGACTTCGTCGCCGACCGCGGTGAAAAAGCCCGTGGAAATCGTCGACGCGTCGCCATAATTCTTCTCGGTGGTGGATTTGACGAGAGCGAGGAGAGAATTTTGGAGCTGGCACAGGCGGATCTGGCTTTGGAGGACACCCATTTCCGCGGAAATCACTTTCAAGTCGCGTTGGGATTTCTGCGCTTTCTGATACTGCGGCCAGAAACCGAAGCCATAAGCGACGGCGATCAGAACGATCACGATCAAGGTGAGGGTGCGCTTCATCGACAACCTCCCGCGAAAAATTTCGATCGGGCCCACCCGTAGTGTACTCGGGAATGCACCGGGCGGGGAGTAGCTGAAGCAAGGCGAGCGATGGCATCGCGCCAGCCGAGGAAAAATGTGGTAGTTTCAACGCTCGCTCCGGCGACGACGCGCGACCCATCCGCCGCCGGAATCCAAGGCCGATTTCCGCGTTCCCGGCGCGGCGCAAGGAGAAACACACCATGACCGACGAAGCGAACCGGCGCCACATGACGATTGACGAGTTCCGCCGCTACGGCCGCGACGCCATCGACTGGATTGCCGATTACCATCGCGACGTTGAATCGCTGCCGGTGCTTTCGCAAGTCGAGCCGGGCGCGATTCGCAGGGCGCTGCCGGAAAAAGCGCCGATGGAGGGCGAGCCGTTCGAGACGATGATGGAAGATGTGGAGCGGATTTTGCTGCCGGGGATCACGCACTGGCAATCGCCGAATTTTTTCGCCTATTTTCCCTCGAACAATTCCGGGCCTTCGATTCTGGGCGAACTGCTTTCCGCCGGCTTGGGCGTGCAGGGAATGCTTTGGGCCACCAGCCCGGCCTGCACCGAACTCGAAACGCACGTACTGGACTGGCTGGTGGAGATGCTGGGGCTGCCGGAGCGATTCCTATCGAGCGGCCGCGGCGGAGGGGTGATTCAGGACACGGCGTCGAGCGCGTCGCTGTGCGCGCTGGTGGCAGCGCGGGAGCGCACGAGCGGCGGAAAAACGAATGAAGAAGGATGCGACGGCAAACTCACAGCGTACTGCTCGAATCAGGCGCATTCCTCAATTGAAAAGGCGGTGAAAATCGCGGGACTCGGCCGGCACAACCTGCGCGCGATCGAATCGGACGCGGAATTCCGGATGCGGCCGGAAGCGCTCGAAGAAGCGATTGCGCGGGACCGCCGCGAGGGCAAAACCCCGTGTTTCGTTTGCGCGACGATCGGCACCACGTCCTCGACCGCGATGGATCCGGTGCGCGCGATCGGGGAAATCTGCCTGCGAGAGGGAATCTGGCTGCACGTGGACGGCGCAATGGCCGGCACGGCGGCGATTTGCCCGGAATTCCGATGGATTCAGGATGGGCTGGAACTGGCCGACAGCTACTGTTTCAACCCGCACAAGTGGATGTTCACGAATTTCGATTGCGATTGCTTCTGGGTGGCCGATCGCGCGGCGCTCGTCGAGGCGCTCAGCATTTTGCCGGAATATCTGCGCAACCGCGCCACGGCTTCCGGCGCTGTGATTGATTACCGGGACTGGCAGATTCCGCTCGGGCGGCGATTCCGCGCGCTGAAATTGTGGTTTGTGATCCGGCACTACGGCGTGGAGGGTTTGCGCGCGCTCGTTCGCCGGCACGTGGAGCTGGCGCACGAATTCGCGCGCTGGGTGAGCGAGGATTCGCGTTTCGAGCTGGCCGCGCCCGCGCCGCTGAATCTGGTTTGCTTCCGGCTGTGCGCGGGAGACGAAGCGAATCAGAAGCTGATGGACCGGCTGAACGCGAGCGGGGATCTCTACCTGACGCACACGCGGCTCGCCGACCGGGTGACGCTGCGTATGTCCATTGGCCAGACGCACACGGAATTGCGGCACGTGGAGTGGGCGTGGCGTCGGATTCGCGAGGAAGCGGACCGGGTGTGATGCGAGTTGAAGCAGATCGCCTGGACCCTACTTTAGCCATGCTGGAACTGGCGGCCAAAAATCCATATACTGGCGGCGGGAGTGCCTGATGAAGATCAGGGTTGTGCTGTATCCCTCGGAAGAGGGTTTTGCCGTTTGCGCGCCCAACCTGCCCGGTTGTTGGTCGCAGGGAGCGACAGAACAAGCGGCGCTGGAAAATATCGCCGAGGCGATTCGGGAGTATCTCGGAACGGAGGTCAAGCCGGATGAAGGCGCAGAGGTCCGCGAGATCGAAGTGGCTGTCTAACCGTGCCGAAGTTGCCCGGAGTCAATCACCTTGCCGCGGTTCGGGCTTTCGAAAAAGCGGGATTCTGGATCCTGCGCCAGGGCAAGCACATCGTGATGACGGACGGAAACCGCAAGGTCACCATACCTCGCCATAATCCCGTAAACGCGATTACCATGGCTGGAATTGTCCGTGATGCAGGGCTCAGCCTGGACCACTTCAAGAGCCTTCTTTAGGCCTTTTCTCGAGTAATTTATCTTTGCCTTGCCGCTCGCCTTAGTGATTGGCGAAGCCGTACCGAGCAAGCACGCGACCACTGGGGCGCGAGAGTAGAATCAGGCGCGAGGCGAGCGCAGGAAGCGTGAAATTCATTTCCGCGCCGGTCAGTCTGTCGCGAATGTTGATGGGTTCGGGTTGTACGCTTTCCGATTCGAAAAGATATAGGACGGCGTGAGCGAAGATTTCCGGGCGAACCAGCACGCCCGGCGAGGAGATTTTTCCGGCAAAAGGCGGCTCGATGCCAACCTGTGCGAGCACCCATTCGTAAACGCGGGCCGCTGATGCCGTGCCCTGGGCGAGTTCGACCGGAAAATCCACCAGGAAGATTCTTCCCTTCCCCAACGAGATTTCGTGGAAGGATTTGCCGTCCGCGGCGCGCAGGTAATCCACCGACAATTGCATATTGGCGTTGAACGACACCGGGATTTGCTCTTCGCCGAGCGTAAGCGTGGCCTGATGGAAGAGCAGATGAGCGGGATGCGCATCGAGGCCGAGCGGCGAGAGGCGATCGACGATCTGCCATTCCGAATTCCGATCCATCGAGCCCGTGACGAGCAGATTGCCTCCCGCGCGAACGTAAGCAAGCAGGTCTTGCCAGGCGGCGTGGCCGAGGGCCATCGGCGAAGGAAGAATCGCGAGACGCGGATCGCCGAGACTCGCGATCTGGTTTTCCGCGACGACGCGGCTGGGAATGTGGCAGGAATATTCGAGCGCGCGAACGGCTTTTTGTTGCGCTTCGATTGCCAGCGGATTGAGCGTCGAATATTGGAACGCCTGGGAAGTGACGATAGCGACCTGGGCGCGCGAGGGGTGGTCGTAATACGGCGCGGCGGCGCGAGCGAAACGCGCGAAGCGGCGCAGGATTACCGCTTTCGGCTTTTCCGTGCCATCCGGCCGCAAGGCGCCGATGGCGACTTCGTTGTCGTCGTCCATGTAGGCGTTGGTGTTCCAGAGCCATTCGATCGCGCCGGCGCTGGTGGCCATGGCGATGGCCATTTTTCGCGCGAGCAGCCGGGCCGACTGGCGCTCGGTGAGCCGCGGATCGCCAGCGAGGCCGAGTTCGCGCTGAATGCCGGTCTCCTGAACGAGCATGGGCAGGCCCGGCTGTTTGGCGACGAGCGAATCCCAGAGCAGGTCGTCGTTGAGCCACCAGCTATGCATCGTGGTGAAATCCACGGCCGGAGCGAACCACGCGGGCGAGGGACGGTCTTCCGCGCCGCCTTCGTCCTGGCCGACGGTGATGAGCTGCGCGCTACCCGTGGCGCGAATCGCCTGGCGCATCGTTTGCGTCCAATCGCGGAATTTTTCCTGGGAAAAAATGTAGTAATCGTGCGCGGGAATCGCGTTCAGGAACTCGCCAGTGGCGTAGGCTGCGCGAGGAGAAAATTGCGAATCGCGCGGGAGCGGCACGGGGCTGCCCGAGGGAACGATCGCCTGGCGCCACGCGGCCGCGAGCGCGGCTCGGCTGGGATAACGGGCATCCAGCCAGCGATTCCACGCGCGGAGTTCCGTCGGATCGCCATTCGGGCGCGTCATCCAGAGTTCCTGCGGATTCGAGAAGCTCGGTTCGTTGATGAGGTCCCACATGAGAAACGGCACGCGGCGAAACTGGCGGGCGAAGGTGACAACGAGTTCCTTCTCGCGGCGGACGGCGTCGCGGCTCAGATAAGGATTGCCGCCGCCGAGGACTTCCGGAATGAAGGCGAAGAGATTGAACTGAACGGTGAGGTGGTGCAGGCGCGCGGTCATCAGAAACGCTTCGAAGACGCGCAGCATTTCTTCATGCACCACGCCGGGCTGCTTCATCACCTGGCCCCAGGCCGACCACCAGCCGGTGCGGATCATATTGAATCCCGCGTGGTGGATTTGAGCCATATCGCGATTCCAGACGTAGGGGTTGGGGCTCATGAAAAATTCGCGCTGAACGTCGCTGGCCATGTAGGTGGTGCCGACGACCGGTGCGGGATGGCCGTTGATGAGAAAGAAATGATGATTGACGCTGACGCGAGGGCCGGAATCGAGCCAGGCGCGATCGCGCAGCCAAAATCCGGTGTGGTCAATGGCGCGGAGTTTGCCGCCGGAATAGAGCCGCGCGGTGACGGTGCGCAGGCCCGGCGCGGGATTCGGCGGGAGTGAAAACTGGGCGGTGAATGGAAATTCGCGCGGGTGAAACGTGAAGGTGCGGTTTTCGGCGGGACCGGCTCCGGTGATCCGAATCTCTAGCCGAATCGCCTGCGCCGCCGCGCGGTAGCGTTCCCAGCGCACGCGAAACACCCACGGCTCGCCCGGAAGGAAGAGCGGCCATTCGGGACTCACAGTGAAAATTTCCGCGCCACGCAGGGCCCGCGCGGCAAGAGTGGAAATGAGATGGCGGCCGGAAGCCGAATCGAGAAAGCCGGGCGCTGGAGTGCAAGCGAGAAAAATCCATCGGCCGCCCATGAAAATTTGTTGGAAGTGGTCCAGCTGGACGAGTGGGGCGCTGAGACGTCGGCCATTTTGCGAACCCCAGATCAGCGTCGAGAGACGCGCGTCGATTTCGCCCGCCGAGCCTTCGCGCGAATAGAGCGATTCGTCGCTGAGACGCGCGATCAGGCTGAAACTGCGAGACCATGCGAATTCGGGCAGATTCAGAAACGAAAAATCCGCGTTGGGATCGAATGAGAGATGGTCTGAGTCAGGCGTCCGGTCGTAACGATTGATGAGCAGCCGGAGCGCGTAGGCCATGCGCGCCGGTTCGAGTTTCCACGCTCCGTTTTCGAATTCCGCCGGACGCGTAAACGGCTTGCCGCCGAGCACCAGGAGATTCCCGCCTCGCCGCAGGTAATGGAAAATCGGTCCCCAATCCGATTCGGGAAACGCCGAGCCGAATGGGAGAACGAGAAGGCGCGTTTCGCGAGCGGCCAAGGCCGCGGGAAGATCGCCGGAAGAAACGAACTGCGCTCCGGGCAGGGCGGAGGCGAGCGTGGCGTGGGAAACGGGAGACATATCAGCAGTGGGAAAATTCTGTTCCCAGAAAACAACGATCGGCGAACGAGCGGCCCGCGCCTGCGTGGGTTTTGCGAACAGAGCGGTGGACGTGGATGTCGCCAACGCCAGCGCGGCGGCCAAGCAGGCGATTTTTGCTCGCATCGAAACCCTCCCGGAACCTTGTTTGTGCGCGGCCGACGGCGGCGCCGTGCGCCACAAGGTGAATCGAGAATCGAAGGTTGTCAAGCGCGATCCACGCGTGACATCGCGAGCGGGTAGCCGCCGCGGTGCGGGTTTGTGTATCATCGGCGCGCCTTCGTGCCGGAGAATCGCATCGCATCCCGAAACAATGCGCCGCGCGGAACCGCTTCGAGCCGCTCGCCGGCAGCACGTGCGCCGCTGAGCCGGAACCAGGTGAGGAGTTTCTGGGCCGCGTGGGGCGGATGGACGCTCGACGGCATGGATTCGTTTCTGTACGCGCTCGTGCTGGTTCCGTCGCTCGAGCAACTCCTGCCGCAATCGGGAATCGCGCCCTCGGCCGGCGCGATCGGGTATTACGGCGGCTTGCTCTTTGCCGTGTTTCTGGCGGGATGGGGCATGGCGCTCGTTTGGGGCCCGGTGGCCGACCGCTTTGGGCGCGTCCGCACGCTGGCGCTCACGATTTTCTGGTATTCGCTCTTTACGTTTCTTGGCGCGCTGGCGCATACCGTCTGGGGATTGGGCATTTACCGTTTTCTGGCGGGGGTGGGCATCGGCGGGGAGTGGGCGATCGGCGGAACGCTGGTGGCCGAGGATTGGCCGGAATCGCGGCGAGCCGAAGGCGCCGGATGGATGCACACCGGATATTACGTGGGCATCTTCGCGGCGGCGCTGCTGAATTGGGGTGTTGGAAGCCGGTACGGCTGGCGCGCGATGTTTGCGATTGGCGGCGTGCCGGCGCTGCTGGTGGCGTTTCTGCGCTACGGGATCGCCGAGCCGGAACGCTGGGCGGCGAAGCGGCGCTCGGACGCCCGGCCCACGCTCGGCGGCGCGATGGCGGCGCTTTTCGGGAAGAAGTACCGGCGGCGCACGATCCTTAACACGCTCTACGTCACGATTTCCATCTGCGGACTCTGGGCCGGATCGGTCTACATTCCGGCGGCAGTGACGCAACTGGCGGTACGTGCGGGCGCGAACGCGGCGCAGGCCGCGCGCCTGGCGTCGTGGGGCACAATGCTGCTTTCCGCGGCAACGATCGCCGGCTGCCTGGCTATGCCGCGGATGGCGGAACGCTGGGGCCGGCGGCGGACGCTCGGCGTCTTTTTCGCGCTGATGCTGATTTTCATTCCCTTGGCGTTTGGGGTGGTCTTCTATACGAGTCACGCGGCGCTCGCGTGGTTTTTCGTCTGCCTCTTTTTCCTCGGGGTGGGCGGGGCGAGCTTTGCGGTGTATACGCTTTGGCTGCCCGAGCAGTATCCGACCGAATGCCGCGCCAGCGCATTCAGTTTCACGACGTCGGTGGGAAGATTTGCGGGAGCCGGGATGACGTTCCTGGTGGGCGCGGGCGCGGCGTATTTCCACACGATCGGGATTCCGGTGGCGCTGACAGGCGTGGCGTTTGTGGCGGGGCTTGCGCTGATACCGCTTGGCATCGAGACGCGCGGGCAGGCGCTGCCCGAGTGAAGGTTCCTGGCGCGAACAGGTTTTCGCGCAACTGGCAGAGCGTGGCGCGTGGGCGCCAAATGTTCGTGAGGCGAGCAGGGCGCGGCCGCGGGGATAGATTCCATTTGCGGCAAGCCATAAAATATCCGGGAATTTACCCTCCCCTTCCGGCTGGACCAGCCCAAAAGGACTTCTATGGCAGGCGCGCAGCAAAGCCAGGCCCAGCGCATCAGTTCAGAGGTGATTACCGCCGGGTGACGGATTCCGGGCGCTGCCCCGTTGCGCCGTTGGATGCGGGCTTCAGCGTCGAAGAGTGCACGGAGGAGATGCGGGAAGCGAGCGGTCAGTGCGCCGGAGGGAGCACAACCTGATAGAAAGCAGCGCAGCAAGCGAGTTGCCGGCTGAGATTCGCGGGATCGTAAAAGACGGGAAGCGCCATGCCGGGATGAAAGCGGTGAGTGGGATCGGCGACGCTCTTCTCGATTTTGGAACCACCGACTTCGACCTGGTAGCGGATCCAGGAATTGCCGCGGACGCGCCACTGGCCTGTGACGCGGCCTACCGCGACTTCGCCGCGGGAGAGCAGGCGCTTCTGGCGGACCAGGCCGAAAAGGAGCACAACGAGCACGACAAACACGACCGCCGCGAGAACGATTTCCAGCCAATGAATCACGGGAAGCGCGGCAAAAGATTCCGATTGCCTGAGCGAGCGGAAAACGCGCCGAATCAAAAGCAACTCGAACAAAACGCCCACACCGGCCAGGGCGATGAAATAGAAACGGCCGGTGGAAGTGAGGCGAACGGCGCGAGGCCGGGGCGCGTGGAGCAGCTGTTTGGCGCGAGCTTCCTCTTCCTCGAGCGGATCGGCGAGCGGACCGAGCCGCGCGGTGACGGCCACGGTCGGCCGGACGTTCTGCAAACGGACGAGCGTGCGGCCAAGCGACACAGCCGCCAGAAGCCACACCAGCGCGCCAACCACGACCACTGAGAGAAACGAGAGCCAGCTCTGCTGGCGGGAAACCACCAGCATGCCAAAAGCGACCAGCGGGAGGATCAGAATCGGCAGCAATCGCCGTAGCGAATCCACCTGATGGATGGCGACGTGGCGATTCCACGCACATTTCGGGCAGTAGGCTTGCCCGGCCGCGTGCGCCACTTCCGCCTGGCACCGTGGACAGAAGACATCACCCATTTGGGGAAATTGTACGCGCGTTCCGGCCGTTGCGCGATTCATTTCCACGCGTTATGGAACACCGCCGCTCGCCTCGCGTAACCCCGCAAGCCGGGTGCGGCATCTAACGCGGTAAGGACCGCGAATCTGGCCGCGGTCATTGCCGTGGGGTGCGGCTGTCGAACGTGGTGGGTTACTCCATTTCCGGCGGTGCATTCGCGTTGAGTGATTGGCTTCGGGCAAGCAGAAAAGGCGATGGGAGCGCGGCCCACGGAACCAACACAAGGCCAGAACCTGGCAACCGCGTCCGATGCCTGTTCCGGGCGCGAACGAACACGCGGTAAGGAGGGGTACATGACGAGCATCGTTCGAGGAATCGGGATAGCGGCCCTATTTTGCTCGCTAGGAATTGCCGCACCTGTTTTCGCACATCAAAACGAACAGCAACGGCCGCAGAAGGAACAGAAGGGCAAAGAACAAAAAGGCAAGGAGAAGCCGCAGCGGGAGCAGCGCGGGCGAACGGAACGACAGCAACAGCAGCAGCCGCAACGCCAACAGCAGCGCCAGCCCCAGCGGCAAGAACGACAATACCGAGAGCCGCAGCGGCGGCAAGAACAAAGGCAGCCGCAGCAGCCGCAGCGCCAGCAGCGATACGCGTACAGGCCCGAGCAGCGAACCCCGGAGCAGATGCGGCAGGAACAGGATGCCTGGCAACGCGACCGCGCACGGGACTGGCAGCGGGATCACCGCACCTGGCAACAGCGCGGCGGCTATCGCGGATACCGGATTCCCGAGGATCATTACCGGATGTATTTCGGCCCGCGCCACTTTTTCCGCATGAACGCGCTGCGCGTGGTGTACGTGGGCGGGCGCCGGCGATTCTGGTATGGAGGGTATTGGTTTGGGCTGGTGGATCCGTGGCCGCAATACTGGCCGGCCGATTGGTACGCAGTGGATTCGATGTACATCATCTATTACGGCGGCGGATATTATCTGTGCAACCGGATGTATCCCGGAATCCGAATTTCCATCGTGTTCTACGGAGGGTGAGGATTCTTCCAGGTTTTGGCCTGAAAGACACATTCAGGCAAGAAAAAACGGGCCGCGCCATTCGACGCGGCCCGTTTTGTTTTGGTGAAGGTTTGCGACTGCAGCGCGGTTTCAGAAGACCAGGTGCAGGGCCATCTCGATGAAACGCGGGCTGCCGATCGTGTGCTGGATTTCGCCGAGCCTGCCGAACGGCGGGCAAGCGTACGCGCCCGTAGTCGCGTTGCAGGGCGTGATATAGGAGGCGTTCGTATTGGGGAAATTGCCGTAGATGGGCGGATTGCCGAAGTACGGGTTGAACTCGACGTTGTTGTTCGGGGTGTCGAAGCTCGGGTGGTTGAAGATATTGAAGAACTGCGCGTCGTACTTCAGCGAGAAACGCTCGTTGATTTTGAAGTTCTTGGAAATGTCCATGTCGAAACGGGACTGGAAGGGGCCGCGGAAGATGTTGCGGCCAGTGGTGCCGAAGCCGGTTTCGTAGTAGTCGCAGGCTCCCGAAGTGGGATCGCACGGCGGGACGCCGCTGGTGCCCGGTTGAATGATGAGGCTGTTGATGCTGAATGCGTTGGGATTGAGGACGGGATTGGCGGGATTGACGCCGAGCGTGCCCTGTGCGTTCGCTTCAGCCAGGTTCGTGACCGGGACGATCGGGTTCGTCATTTCGTCCTGGCCGCCGCCGTAGAGGATGCTGCCGACACCGCCCGAGAAGTCGATGACGCTGTAGGGCTGGCCGCTTTCCGCGATGGTGATTCCGCTGATGGCCCATCCGTTCAAGGCTTGCGAGAGGAAACCGTGGGAGCGGACGGCGTTGGGGAATTGGTAGAGGTAGCTCACGGTAAAGACGTGGGTGCGATCGAATCCGGCGTTGCCGTATCCCGTGTGCGGGGCCAACGGGTTGTTGCCGTTGTAGAAGAGCTGCATGCCGCTGCCTTCGTCGAGAGCATGCGACCAGGTGTAAGAAGCGTCCACCGCCAAGCCGGAGGTCAACCGCTTCGTGACGCTGAACTGGAGGGCGTTGTAATTGGAAATCCCCTCGGCCATGTAG
>JAKASX010000060.1 GCA_021818865.1 Acidobacteriota bacterium | reverse complement strand
TACCGTCGAATAAGCCGCGCTCACTCGGTGTTTTTTCGACGCAAAGCCCTCGAACGGACTACAATCGTCAGGTGAGCTACGGCCACAAAAAATCGTTTTTCGCGCTCGCAATCTTTCTCTTCGGCATCGCCGTGGCCGCCTGCGCCCATCCGGCGGCGGCCAAATCCGCGCCTCCTTCTTCGCTCGCCTCGCTTCAAAAGGGAATCAATCCCGCTCTCGAAGGCCAGCAACCCGCTCCGCCGGGCCCTCCCGGCACCGGCGTTCTCGCCTCGGCGACCGCTACCGGCTCCTCGAAATTCACAAGCGCCGAAATCATCGGTGCCAGCCGCCTGAAAGTCGGTGAGCCGGTCACGCGCGCCACGTTTCAGCTCGCCGCCAATCGCCTGGCGGAAACCGGCCTCTTCTCCGAAGTTCACTACCGTTTTTCGAGCCAGGGCCAGAACGTCACCATCCAGTTCCAGGTCGCCGACGCCAAAACGCTTCCCGTCGCTTTCGATAATTTCCCCTGGTTCACCAACGCCCAGCTCGACGCCGCCATCCGCCAATCCGTCGGCCTGTTCGATGGCACCGCGCCCGAATCCGGCACCTACGTCGACGAAATCGGCGCCGCGATCAAGCAACAGCTCGCAAAGCTCAACATCGCCGGTCGCGTCGAGCATCGCGTCATCGAGCGCCTGGTCGGCTCCGGCCTCGAAGTCCAATTCCGCCTCGTCGGCCCCTCCCTCAACGTCGGCAAAGTGGAATTCACCGACCCGCTGGCCCAGCACGACGAGCGCATCGCCGAACGCCTGCAAGACCTCATCGGCAAGCCGTTTTCCCGCTATTACACCGATATTTTCGTCACCGAGCAGGTTCGCCCGATCTATCTTTCCCAGGGATTTTTGCAGGCGCGTTTTGGCCCTCCCGAGGCCCGTTTCGCCGGCAATCCCAACGGCCCCGAATTGGGCCCGGTAATCGTCGTCGTGCCGATCGAGGCCGGCCCGCGCTACGTCTGGGGTGGGGCGCATTGGACGGGCAACACCGTGTTCACCAGCGTCGCCCTCGATCGCATGCTCGGCTTGAGCACCGGCCAAACCGCCGACGGCCTCGCGATCGAAGCGGGCTGGCAGAAAATTCGCGATCAGTACGGTTCGAAGGGCTATCTCGATGCCACGCTCGATCCCACGCCGTCCTTCGATCCCGCCAAATCCACCGTCACATATTCGGTCGCCATCACCGAAGGTCAGCCCTATCGCATGGGCAAACTCGTCATCACCGGTCTCGCCGTCGAAGCCGAAAAGCGCGTTCGCAAAGCGTGGGAAATTCATCCCGGCCAGACCTTCGATCTTGGCTATTACCACGCGTTTTTGAGCAGCATCGTCAAGGAAGCGCTCGCTGGTCTGCCGGTCCACTACCGGCGCATCGGCCGCTATTTGCAGCGGCACGAGAAGAATCACGTCGTCGACGTTCTGCTCGACTTCGAATGAGCCGGTTTTCCGCGCCTGCACTTATGGTAGATTCGCCACAATGACCGAAATCGTTTCCATCGCCCCCGAAATCCTCGAGCCGCAGGCCCTCGCGAAAGAGGAGCGCTTGCTCGCCTCGCTCGCCGCGCTCGATTCCGTTCTCGTCGCCTTTTCCGGCGGCGCCGATTCCGCCTATCTCGCCTGGGCCGCGCATCGCGCGCTCGGCGCCCGCGCCGTTGCCGTCACCGCCGTCTCGCCCAGCTTTTCCGCGCACGACCGCGAGCAAGCCGAAATGGTCGCGCGCCAAACCGGCATGCGGCACGAATACATCGAAACGCGCGAATTCGAAAATCCGCTCTACGTCGCGAATCAGCCCGACCGCTGTTACCACTGCAAGGACGAGCTTTTCAACCATATGGAGCAGATCGCCCGCGAGCGTGGCGCATCCGCGCTCGCCTACGGCATCAACGCCGACGATACCCGTGATTTCCGCCCCGGCCATCGCGCCGCCGCCGAGCATCGCGTTCTCGCTCCTTTGCTCGACGCCTCGATTGGCAAAGCCGAAGTGCGCTGGCTTTCCCGCCGCGCCGGCCTTCCCACCTGGGATCGTCCCGCGTCGGCCTGCCTTTCCTCGCGCGTGCCTTACGGCACGCCGGTCACGCCGGAAATCCTCTCGCGGATCGAGCGCGGCGAGCAGGAATTGCGCCGTCTCGGTTTCCGCCAGTTCCGCGTGCGCGATCACGGGCGTCTGGCCCGCATCGAAATCGCGCCCGGTGAAATGGACCGCGCGCTGGTTCCGGAAATGGTTCGCCAATTCGTCGAGGCCTTCAAACCGCTCGGCTACGACTACGTCACGCTCGACCTCGAAGGCTACCGCCAGGGCTCGTTGAATGCCGCGCTGCGCAAGGAGCCGCGCCCGTGAAAACTTCCACCGGCAACCCTCCTCGCGCGAGCCGCCTCTTGCTCGCTCCTCCTCTTCTGCTCGCTGCGTTTCTCGCCGCCTGCGCCGGTCCCGGCGCGCGGGGCAGTTTCGATCGCACGCTCACCGTCAGCGGTCCCACGCAGCTTTACCTCACGGATGGTTCGGGCAACATCCACATCCAGGCGGGAGCTCCGGGCCAGGTGCAAATTCACGGCGATTTCCGCGTGGGCAGCTGGCCGTTCGCGAATCCCCGCCGCCGCGTCGCCGATATCGAGCAGAATCCGCCCATCCGCCAGGATGGCAGCCTGATTCGCATCGGCTTTCCCGGCTATCGCGCCGGCAATTTAAGCATCGACTATTCGATCGAAGTCCCCGCCGATACCGAAGTCCACGCCACCTCCGGATCCGGTAATTGCCGCGTCGAAAACGTCGCCGGTCCCGTCACCGTCTCTTCCGGCTCGGGCAATCTCCACGCCATCGGTATTCAAGGCGATCTCCATTTCACAGCCGGCTCGGGCGACGTTCGCGTGGATACGGTGAAAGGCTCGGCCGACGTCACCGACGGCTCCGGCGAAGTGGTTCTCCGCTCGATCGGCGGCCGCGTTCGCGTCCTCGACGGCTCGGGCGACATCACTCTCACCGATCCCGCCGGCCCCGCTTCCCTTCACACCGGCTCGGGCAACGTCCGCGTCACCAGCGCTTCCGCCGATCTCCGCATTCGCAGCGGCTCCGGCGACACCACCGTCTCCGGCTCGCCTGCTTCTGGCGCCTATTGGGAAATGCATTCCGGCTCGGGCGACGTCACGCTCGCCGTTCCCACGGATGCTTCGTTCCGCCTCGACGCGGAAACGCACTTCGGTTCGATTCGTTCCGGCGTCCCGCTCACGATCGTCGAGCAGAATCGGCACGCCTTGCACGCCGTCGTCGGCCAGGGCGCCGCGCGCGTTGGTGTCGAAACCGGCAGCGGCGATATCCGCGTCAATCCCTCCCGTCCCTGACCCTCCGCCGTTCGCCTGGTTACCTCTTGGTTCCTTAGTACTGTTTGCGTCCCCACGTCCTGGCGCTACCGTATCCGTATGCCCGAAAGCGTGAATGGGGATCTCGAACGCGATTTCAAAGGCGCCGGCAGCGCCGCGCTCGCTTCATCCCCCGCTTCCGTCGCTGAGCCAGTTCGCGCCGCCACGCCGCCCAGGCCCGATTCCGGCGTCGCCGATCTTCTCGCCGCCGAACTCGCCAAGCGACCGCTCGTTTCGCTCATCTACAGCGATCTCGACAATTTCAAGTCCGTCAACGACCGGCTCGGCCACGAAGCCGGCGACCGCTGCGTCGCCAATTTCGAGCGCATCGCCGCGGAAATCCTCGAGGGCCGCGGCCAATTGCGCCGGCGTTACGCCACCGGCGACGAGTTCGTCTCCATCCTGCCCAATTTCACCGTTCCTGAAGCCGTGGCCGTCGCCGAGCGCATTCGCCGCAGCGTCGAATCGGCCAGCCTTGGCGGCGACGTTCCCGTCACCGCCAGTCTCGGCGTCTATTCCTCCGAACTCGCGCCCGATGCCGCCGCCGATGAACTGCTTCGCCGCGCCGACGAGATGATGTATCGCGCTAAGCAAACGAAAAACGCCGTCGCTTTCCCCGAAGCCGTTTCCGGCTCGCCCGGCGCCGCTCAACTCGCCGCCGAACTCGAAAAATGGGCGCGGAATTCCGAGCGCCGATGGGAAGCCGTCGTGCAAGATCGCGTTTCCGGCGAAAGCCGCCAGTTTTACTACGCTTCCGGCGCCTGGTCCTTCGCCTACGCCGTTTCCACCGGCAACGTGCGCCTCTCGCTCGCCGAACTCTTCGAATCTCTCCGCAAAATGCCCAGCCGCCCACGTTGCATGCGCCCCTGGCGCGTTCCGCTCGGCCAGGATTACCGCCCGTATCCGTTCGAAGGCGCGCTCGAATGCTGGCCTACCTCTTCGCCGGATGGCTATTCGCCCGAATTCTGGCGCGCTTCGCCCGAATTGCGGCTCTTTTACCTGCGGAAATACCAGGAAGATGAAATTCCCGGCACGGGCCAAAGCCTGCTGGCTTCAGGAAAACTCGTCGCGGTCGCGCCCGTCTGGCGCATCGCCGAATGCATTCTCCACGCCGCCCGGCTCAGCCGCGCTTTGCTCCTGCCGCCAGGACCCGTGGCCTTTCGCTCGCGCTGGACGGGACTTCGCGGGCGCCGCATGGCTCGCGCGTGGGATGCCTCACCTGACGTCAAGCACGAATGCCGCCAGGACGTCGTCGAATCGGTAGCCGCCGCGCCCGCTTCGGATCTGGAGATCAAGCTGGCCGAAATCACCGCCCAGCTCGTCGCGCCGCTCTACGAAGCCTTCTCGCTGTTTCTCCTTGACGAGCAGTCCCTGCGGCAGGAAATTTCCCTTCTGCTCTCCGATTGCGCCAGCTCCCGCTGAAATCCCGCGCGGCGTCGCGTCAGCGACCGCCCAAGGCCAGATCCCGCGCCGCTAGTATCGTATTCACGTGGATCTGCACCGTGTCTTCCACGCGCCGCGCGTACCCGCCTGCCAGCGTAACGGCCAGCGGCACTCCCCGCGTTTTCGCCGCTTCCAGTACCAGATGGTCGCGCTGTCGCAAACCCTCCATGGAAAGCCCAAGCCCGCCCAATTGATCCTGCACGTACGGATCGGCTCCGGCGATGTAAAAAATCAGGTCCGGCGGGAACTCCTCGAGCGCCCGCACCAGGTGGGATTCGAGCCGCGCCAGGTAATCCTCGTCGCCGATTCCATCCGGAAGATCGATATCCATGTCCGAAGGCGGCTTGGGAACGGGATAGTTGTTTTCCTGATGGATCGATAGCGTGAAAACGGTTTCGTCATCCGCGAAAATCGCCGCCGTTCCGTTTCCCTGATGCACGTCTGCATCCACCACCATCGCATGCCGGATCGCCCCATCCGCCTGGAGCCGTCGAATGGCGATCGCCACGTCGTGAATCACGCAGAATCCTTCTCCATGATCGGCAAATGCGTGGTGAAACCCTCCGCCCAGATTCACCGCAAACGAATCTTCTAGAGCCCTCCTCCCCGCCAGCGTGGATCCTCCCGCCGCCAGCCACACCGCGCGGATCAGTTCCTTCGAATACGGAATTTCCAGCCGCATCAGCTCCAGTTGGCTCAGATTTCCCGTCAGGAGTTTTTCAACGTACTCCGTCGTATGCACGCGCAGCACGTCCGCGTTGCTCGCCGCTTCCGGTTCCAGAAAATCGTCTGCCGCGGCGATTCCCTGCTCCATCAGCGCCTGCCATACCAGCCTGTATTTCTGCGAAGGGAAAACGTGTGCGCCCAGATGCAGATCGTAGGCGTCGTGGTAAACCACTTTGAAAGGCAGCGCCATCGCTGCTAGCCTACGTCGCCGGGCACGTTCGCGCCACACGCGACGTCGTACCTGTCAGTGCAAAGCGAGGATGTCCGGCTCGTGCAGAGTAGAAATGCCCGGTTGCGTCGGAGCGGGAAAGCGCGGCGGAAGGGGCACGAACCGGAAGGCGCCAGCGAGGGCGGGATCAGCCGGGGACGCTCGCCAGACCGGGGGCGTTGAGCGAAGCAAAAGGAGGGTACAGATTGGCCGCGCCAGGGTGTCACGGGTGGTCGAGCAGAAAATCCGATAGGTGGTTTTGTTTCAACGAGATAATTTTTCCAGGGTGTCATTTTTTGGGCCTCTTCTACGTGGACTACGGGGCCCGAATTTGAGGTCACGGCACTCCTCGGGCGAGCGAGCCGAATTCCTCTCCATGCAAACCTCGGCATGTGATGCTTCCTCCTTTCTGCGGGTAGAGAGCGGCTTTTTTCTCCACGCGACGGCATTTTCGCGCGATGCGACTCGGAGCGCGAGGGGAGGGTCTACGTAAGGAGGCGTCGCTGCTTGGACCGTGTAGATGGTTGGTGAGAGGATTCCACCGGGAAGTGATTCACCGTGAGCGTTCCGGAGCTTCGGTCCGTGGCGTCTCTGGACAGCGGGGCGGTGCTTCCCAGCGTCGGCACAACCACTGCGCCTTGACAACGCCTTCGTTCTTATCGAGGGGCACGCGGCGTGAACTTTGTCCTTTCAATTTGCACCCCCACATTCTGGGCCCCAATCAACATCCGGTGCGAGGGTGTCCAGCTTTCATTCCTGGACGCGGGAGGAATGAGAAGGGTCTTGCAAGCATTCGCAGCATTCGTCGAAACTCCCCAATAGATGTATTGCGGCGCCCGAGCAACGGGGGATGTCGCCGTCGGGTCAGGCTCGATTTCGACGCGCAATCGGACGCTCTTGAGACGCTTCGGCTGCGCAGTAGCGAAGTCTGCGTCGTGCAACGAGAGCGTTAGTTGTAGTCCCCTGAGTTTGAAGACGCGTGTGGCTCCCCATCCCGGATAACGCGCACAAGCCCCATGGAGCTGTTCAGGTCTGATGAGAGCAGGGTTATCCTGGCTGTAGGGATCTACGGCGTCGGAAAGAAGGTCGAGGCGTTCGCCAGCTCGACGCAGACTGCACCGGATGCCCCACTGACCGGGTCCGGCACCTTCGGGTCCGGCAGTGCAGGTCAGGCCGTAAACCCGTTTGCCGTCCTCACCAAGCACGTCCAATCGGAGCCGACCCGGTTTCTGGGCCACGAACGTTGCTCCCGCCTCTGCCGGACGGACCTTCGGATACGGAGGCTGAAGGGGGTGGCTATGGATGTAGGTCTCGGAAACAAAGCCGGGGACGTGCCGCTGGATCACATTTTCACAGTTGGGGAGATTGATGTAAGGATTCGCGGTCTTCTTCGGCGGCGGCGAGGCAAACGGCACTGGCTCGGCTATGGTCGAGACCGCGGTCGGGTCGCGCGCGATGTCAACGGTGAAACGGAAGGACGTTAACTCCGGGAGATCGACTCTTGGCGTGCCGGGCGGATACGGCGCACCGCGGCTCGTCAGCTCCTCTTTGGCTCTTACGTCCGAATACATGAAGGTGATCATCATCCCGCGCAGTCGGAAATGCCGGACGAGCCCATATTCAGGGTAGTTCCCGCAAGCTCCGACAAGCTCCGTAGCGCCAACTGCCGCCCTAGAGTACGCTTCCCCTCCGGGCAGCGTGATATCTGTGAGCAGTGTGTCCCAAGCGGCGGGGCTAGAGAGCGAGTACAAGTGGCAGTCGAACTCCCCGACGTACAGAGCGTCGGGGTGAAGCTGGAGATCGGACGGACTACGCTTCGCCCGCTCGCCATAACATTGCAGCCTGTAGAGGGGTACGCCGTCCACCCCCTTGATTACGAGCGCGACGCTCGCCCGCCACGCGTCTGGAAGGTAGAAGCTCTTGTGAACCGGCGTGATCCGCGGCCATCGGAAGGTCCGCGTAGGCGGGATGGTGTGCGAACCCGTCGCGGCCAATGCGATTACCGCTGCTAAGAACGCACTGAGGAGTCGCATCATCCGACCGTTGGTCCTGTCACGGGATCCGCAACAAACGGCGGTGCCGTCGGGCAAGGTAGATCCGCCGATTGAGTGATCACTACCGGGACGTTGCTGCCGAGGTCGGGCCCCATTATGAGCTCAATGATAATCTGGCCGGGATTCATAAACTCCAGATACTGCCGGATGTTGCTGAAGCCAAGAGGGGTCTGGCCCGCCCCGTTTACGTCCGTTACTCCCTGGAAGGAGACCCCCGTGCCCGGGAAGTACCCGCTGATTCCCAATGCAGAGGGCTTCAATTGTGCAGTCGTGAGTCCGCCGAACTCAGATGGCGTCATCGCAGCCGAACCCGCCTGCGGGGCGATAGGGTTCGGCGGGTTGTTAAACGCCCCGTGGCCAAGTGGTGCGCCCACTGTTGCTGGGTTGGCCTGGAGAACGCGAGCTAAGGCGGTGCACGTCTTAGTCTGCGTTTGCGGCGGCGCACCGCCGGCTGCGGACCCCATATCGCCCTTCCCCGCGACCTCTCCCGGTCCGCAGGTGAAGCTTTCTAGAACACCGTGCAATAACACGTACCAGCAGCCGTTGCCGGGATCGCCAAAGGTGTAGGGTAAGGGTTCCGAAGGGGAGTCGCCAAAGAGCCCGAGCGGGTCGGTGAGGCTTTCCGGATTGTTCAGGACGTAAGTGTAGCGGTTGAGTGATTGCGGGTTGCCTACGGAGCCGCCGAGCGGCCCGGTTCTGACCACGCGGACCGTCCCGTGTCGGTGAACGCATCGGGACGGCCGAGACGCGGATTGTAATAGCGCGCCCTGACAAAGAGGTCGGGGTAAACTCCTGCGCCGAAGAAAATGTAGTTGCGCTGCATTCCGCCGGTCGTGTTCGTCTCCCCGTAGAGCCGCTCGGGACGCAAACTACGCGCCTCGATCATCTGGCCCGTATACGTCCGCCTGTAAAGCGTGCCGCTGGATTTTTCGACGCGCAGGCCGTCCCGTAAAGCCATCCGGGACGCATAGAGCGCGTCGCCATCCCTTCGGCTGCGCTCGGGGCAGGCTCCGGTGTAATTCACCCGCCGCGGCGGGCTGGGGATTTCGTTCGCAGCAGACGCCACGGCGCACCATTCCGCCAAAGGCAGACGACATCAGTAAAGTTCTGAAAGATTTTCAGCTGTCGCGTTCGAGGATGAAATCGGGGATGGAAAGCAGAGCGCGCCGGTATTCCGAATCGGGCAGTACGTCGAGAGCGGCCTTGGCCTTCATCGCATAGTCCGCCGCCAGATTCCGCGCCCGGTCGAGCGAGCCGGAATCCTGCACCAGATTCGTGATTTCCTCCGGCCGTACGCGTTGAAATCCCTTGTCGGCCAAAACCTTCGCCACCAGTTCCCGCCGCGCCGCGTTGCCGTTGTCCATCGCGTAGATCAGGGGCAGCGTCACCTTGCCTTCCCTCAGGTCGCTCAGCACCGGCTTGCCCAGCCGCTCCACCGACGACGTGAAATCCAGCAGGTCGTCCACCAGTTGAAACGCGAGTCCCGCGTAGCGGCCGTAATCGGCCAATTGTTCCTCGGCTTCCGGATCGTCCTGCCCCAGCACCGCGCCCAGCCGCGCGCACCCGCTGAAGAGGCACGCGGTTTTCCGGTACGCCAGGTTCAGCGCTTCTTCTTCGCTCAGGTCGATTCGGCCCAGGTGCGTCCACTGCAGCAGCTCACCCTCCACCATCCGCTGCGTCAGGTCGATGAGAACGTCCAATACGTGAAAATTGCGTTCCTGCAGCGCCAGTTGAAACGACTGCATGTACAGCCAGTCTCCGGCCAGCACGCTTCGGTGATTGCCCCAGCGGACGTTCGCGGAGGGATGACCGCGGCGCGTATCGGCGGCGTCGATCACGTCGTCGTGCATGAGGGTCGCCGTGTGGATGAGCTCCACCACCGCGCCCAGCCGGATCGCGCCCGGCCCGCGATAGCCCGCCGCGCCCGCCGCCAAGAGCAGCACCGCCGGCCGCAGCCGCTTTCCCCCACCTTCGAGCAGGTAGGCGGAAATCTCCGCCATCGGCTCGATGGCGTTGCGGCTCTGCCCGGCGAGCTCGCGCTCGACGGCATCCAGATCCTGGCGGATCAGCTCAAAAATCTCTCTGGCGGTCAGGACAGCGATGGCGCACCCTCCGTGGCTGGCCGTGAATTCACGGGCGTTTCCAGCCGGAAAAAGCGGCGGAAATTAGCCGCGGTTTTGCGGGCGATTTCCTCGACCGATAAGTCTCTCACATTCGCCAGCGTCTTGGCCACTTCCACGACGAATGCCGGCTCGTTTCTTTTCCCACGCATTCCTTCCGGCGGCAAAAACGGCGAATCCGTCTCGACGAGCACGCGGTCGAGCGGCAGTTCCCGCGCAACCTGCCGCAGCGATTCCGATTTCCGGTACGTCACGTTTCCAGCGAGTGAGACCAGAAATCCCATTTCCAGTCCTCGCCGCGCCTCTTCCATCCCTCCGGTGAAACAATGGAAAATCCCGCCCAGCCCGCTCGGCGCCCATTCGCGCTCCAGAATTTCCAGCGCGTCCGGCCACGCATCGCGGCAATGCAAGACCACCGGCAGCCGCGCCGCGCGCGCTATCTCCAGCTGCCGCCTGAAAACCCGCTGCTGAATTTCCCGCGGCGGGTCCTCGTAGTGATAATCGAGTCCCATCTCGCCCCACGCCACCACTTTTGGCCGCCGCGCCAGCGTTTCGAGCCGCGCGTAATGCTCTTCCGTTGCTTCCCGCGCGTCGCTCGGATGAATCCCAATCGTCGCCCAGATCCATTCGTGCGCTTCGGCAAATGGCAGCGCCGCTTCCAGCCGCTCCGGTCCGCTGCCGCTGCCGATCGCCAGAATCCCTTCGACGCCCGCCGCGCGTGCGCGTTCAAGCATTGCCTCGCGATCATCATCGAATTGCGAAAACTCCAGGTGCGCGTGCGAATCAATCAATCCCAGTCCCATCTTCCCTGTCTCCCGCCGCCTCGGTCACGAACTGCGTTTCGCCGCGCGCGGCCCCGATCATGCCGCGCCCAGCAGCCGCGAATGCCGCCGGCAAAATTCCACAATCGTGCCTTCCGCCCAGAATCTTCCGTCGCCAGCATGCCGCGAAATGAACCCGCAATGCCCACCCTGCCGCGTTCCCACCAGTTGAATCATCGGCTGCGCGTGAATCTCCGGCCGGTCGAGCGAGGCGTAAGGCACCATCGGATCGTCTTCCGCCGCAAGAATCAGCGCAGGCCGCCGAATCCCGTCCACCACGCGCAGCGCGCTCGCCCGGAAATAATAATCGGCGGCATCGCGGAAACCGCTGTGCGGCGCGGTGATCCGGTCGTCGAATTCGCGAATCGAGTCGATTCCTCCCAGCCGGTCGCCTGCGTACCGCCCAGGAAACAGCCGCGCCTTGCGCCGCATCCGCCGTTTCAGCCTCTGCACGAAATATCGTTCGTAAATCCAGTTTCGCGGCGATTCGAGCGCGCTCGCGCAAGCGGCCAGATCGAGCGAAGGCGAAACCGCGGCCACGGCGCGAAGCGCCGCGGGAGCGCGCTCGCACATTTCTCCCGCCATTTTCAAAACCAGATTCCCTCCCAGCGAAAATCCCCCCGCAAAAATCTCCTCGATCCCGTCCAGCGCCATCGTATTTTCGATCACCGCTCGCACGTCGCCGCTCAGGCTCGAATTGTAGAGCGTCGGCGTCAGGTGCTCCGTTCCGCCGCAGTTTCGCTGATTCATCCTCACCACGTGGAATCCCGCGAGCCACGCCCGCTCCGCCGCGCCGCGCATGTAGCCCGATTCGCTCGATCCCTCGAGGCCGTGTACCAGCACGAGCGCCGGCCGCGCACGTTTCTCCCGCTGCCAATGGCAGCGCACCAGAATCCGCGTCCCCGGCTCGATTTCGATTAGTCGGTCTACCGGCTCGGGCAGCAAGGGAAACCGCCTGGGCCAAAACGACGCAGCCACCGTCATCCGGTCCGGTCCCGCCGCCCATCCGAGCGGTTCGAAGAGCGGCGCGCTCCAGCCGTCGAAAAATTCGGCCGCGGTCACGCCGTTACCAGGAGCTGTAGGGGGTTTTCGTGAAGGGCGAAATCTGGTCCGATCGCGAGTGAACGTTGGTGATCCCGTACTGCGTCTGCTCGGGCGTCAGCACCACGCTGTCCTCGGTCGTGCGCCAATTGGGCTGGCGGGTGAACGGGTCCACCGGAATCCCGCGCAGGTAGCCCGCGTCCACCAAATCCTGGAGCGTTTGCGGGGGTTGCTCCTTGTCGATCGTGTACTGGTCGATCGCCCGCCGCATCACCGAAAGGTCCTGTTCGAGCGCCGCTTCCTTGGCTCGCGTGATCGACATTTCGTAGCGGCCCGCGCCGATCGAGAGCAGAATCAGCATGATCGTAATCACGATCATCATCTCGAGCAGCGTGAACCCCACCGCCCATACCGCTCCCTGGTTCGCCCGAAGCGCGTCGCGCCGCCGCCGCAGAGTTTCCGCCAGTCGGATCACCGTCTCACCAGTCCGAATATTTCGTTCCGTCCAGCGCCGTGCCCGTTGACGGCGTGTAGACGTCGAACACGTCGTCGCCGCACCAGCTCGTCGCGTCGGGCGGATCCTGCACGCAGCGCATTCCCCAATCCTTCTGCCCGGTCATCGGGTCCACCGGGATTTTCCGCAGGAAACGGATGCGCACGCCGGGCTTGCCCGCGAGCGGCACGCCCTGGACCAGCGTCTCAAGGCTGGGAGGATAGCCGTAGGTATCGGCCTGCACCCGGATCTGGTTCCGATCGGCCGTGTCCTTGTACCGATCGATTGCGTTGCGCATTTCGAGCAGGTCGCGGCGCAACTCGGTTTCCTTGCGTCGCTGGATGGTCACGCGCGCGATCGGCAGCGCCGCTGAGGCCAGGATGATCAGGATGGCGGTCGTCACCACCAACTCGATCAGCGTGAAGCCGGTCTCGTTCGCCGGGGCCGCGTTTGCCCGCTTCATTTCGGACTTCCCACCTGAATCGTGGCCGTGCCGATGGCAAAGGTGATCGGTTTCCCGGCGGAATTCTTTGCGCTCACCTGCTCGATCGTCAGCGGCGAACTGCCCGGCGCCAGCGCCTTCACCACCAGCCCCACCAGCGTACCGTTCCCGTTCACTCCGCTCACGTTCGGCGGCCGCATCACGCTGATGATGGATTGGCCGAGCTTGGGGTCTTCGTGATGGAAAATCGCGATCGTCTGATTCCCACCGGAAAGGAATCCGCCGTTTCGCACATCCTCCACGGCGATCACTTTCGGATCGTAGTGCAGGATCATCGGAATCGAATAGAGGTCGGTTGCGTTCCGCACCACCAGCGCGATAGTCGTCGTCGCGCCCGGCGCGAGAGAAACGCTGGCCGGCTCGAACCCCAGCGCCGCCTCGGAGGCCGGCAACGCCTGCGTCGGCGGCGCCGGTACGGTTGCCGCCGACGCGGGCGGAGCAGGTGCGCTCGCTGCGGGCGGCGGAATCACCGGCACGCCGGCCGATGCGTCTTCACGGGCGGCCGCGGGGCGCGGCTGGACCACCACGTGCTCGCCGGTTCCCGTGAACAGCGAAGCGAGATTTTCCGCGGTGATATTCGGCATCCGAACCACGTGCGGCGTGAGCACGATCAGCACTTCATCGTTCTGCTGCTGCGTATTTTCCTGCGTGAAGAAATAACGCAGGAACGGAATCTTGTCGAAACCCGGCCAGCCGTTGATGCTTTTCGTCGTCGTGTGCTGCACCAAACCGCCCAGCACGCTCACCTGCCCGTTCCGCAGCCGCACGTTGTCCGTGATCTTTCGCTGGCTGATGATCGGTTGCTGAATCCCGCCGATCGTCTGATAGCCGCTCACCGAACTGACGGTGATATCCATATCCAGGCTCACATCCTCATCGGGGTGCACCTGGGGCGTCACGTCGATGTTCACACCGACGTCTTGATATTGGAATTGCGTGTTCACCAGCGGGTTCACCAGGCTCGTTCCGGCCGTGCCCACGCCCACGCCCACGCCCGCCTGAAATGCGCCGGTGGCGATGGGGACGCGGTCGCCGATCCGCAGGCTGGCCTTCTGCCCGTCGGTGACCATGATCTCCGGATTCTGAATGATTTTCGTGCTGCTATCGGTGAGCAACGCCTGGACCGCGGCTCCCGGCAGCGTCAGGCTGTAGTCCGCGCTCGAAAGATGCTGCAAATTGTTGAGGGTGATCAAGGGCACGGACGTGCTTGACCCGCTGGTGGAACTCGAACTGCTGCTGGAACTGGTCGGCTGCACCTCGCTGCGCGGGGTGAAAACGAGAGTAGCGCTGCTGCCGGGCTGGATGCCCAGGTCGCGCAGCCGGTTCTGGTTCACCTCGAGCACGGAAACCTGCAACATCACTTCCGCCCGCTGCTTATCGAGATCGTCGATGATTTTTTCCGCCGCCATCACCTTCGCCGGCGTATCGCGAATCACCAGCGCCGGCGGCGTATTGATCTGCTGCACGCGCTGCAGTTGCAGCAGTTGCCGCAATCCGCCCACGATTTCCGTCAATTCTTGCGGTGAATCGGTGTTCCGCAGATAGATCGTTTTCACGATCTCATCCTCGAATTCGCGCCGCTTCTGCACGTTGTCCGGCGCGACGAAAATGATGCTCGAGGTCATCGGCACCCAGAACGATTTGCTCTCGCGAGCCACCGCTTCGAGCGCCTGGTCGAGCGTCACGTTCGGCAAATCGATCGAGATCCGCTGCGACTGGAAATCGGGATCGAACAGCACCGTTAGTCCGGCAAGCTTGGCGATCGTCTCGTAGATGATTCGCGCGTCGTTCGTCGCTTTCAGGTTGATCCGCTGGTCGGGGAGGGTCTTCAGCACCGGCGGCATTTGCTCCAGGTTCGCCAGCGCGCCAGCGCCCGGCTGGAGCGCGGGCTTTTCCATCCCTTTCTTGAGGGCCGCAATGTCCGCCAGCGCCTTCTGAATCATCTGGCTGGCGATCGCGCTCGAGGGATCGATGTCGTAGGCGCGCTGAAAATTGCCCAGCGCCGCTTCCACGTCGTTCAGGTCGCCGCGGGCCATCAACTGCTGGCCCAGCTCCACGTGCGCCTGCGCCGCCTGGAAACGCATCTGCGTCACGCGAATTCGGTATTCCGCGTTGCGCGGATCCTTCCGCAACGCCCGCTCGTAATAAACGAGCGCGCTATCGTAATCCTGGAGTTCTTGCGCTTTCCGGCCTAGCTGGAATTCGTGCTTCCCCGGCACGGCGCAGCCCGCCGTGAAGAAGAGAGCGCCAGCCAGCGTCGCCGCGGCCAAGAAACGGGTTCGCATCGAGCCCTCGTCGTTTCAGAGTATCATCCGGTCCCAAGCGGGGCAAGCCGCCGCAAAGCCACCTGTGCCATGCCGATAAGTCGTTCCTGCTCTTCTCCTTCCATCTGTTTTCGGGGCGTTCTTTCCTTCCCAGTCACAGCCCTGTTTCCTGCGGACCTGGCCACTTCCCCTCGCACGACGCTCCACAGAATGCCACCGCTCCGGCTAAGATAGTTTCTCCATGGCCAGCCCAAAGAAAAAGGCGGCACGAGAAGGCGAGCGTTTGGTCGCGCAGAATCGCGCCGCGTCTCACCACTACATTTTTCTCGAAAAGTACGAAGCCGGCATGGAACTTTTCGGCAGCGAGGTAAAATCGTTGCGCGACGGCAGGGCCAGCTTGCGCGAGGCCTACGCCGAGGTGCGCCGCGGAGAGCTGTGGCTCGAGCATTGCCACATTCCTCCCTACACCGCCGCCGGCCATTTCAATCACGATCCGCTGCGCCCCAAGCGCCTGCTCCTGCACCGCAAGGAAATCGATCACTTGGCGGCGCAGACCCAGGCCAAGGGACTGACGATCGTGCCGCTGCGTATCTATTTCCGCAACGGCCGCGCCAAATGCGAAATCGCACTGGCCCGCGGCCGCAAGGAATTCGATCGCCGCGCCGAGGAACGCGACCGTGAAGCTCGCCGCGAAGCCTCCGAAGCCCTTTATCATTACCGCCGTCGTGGCTGAACACTAAGGAGACCCATGCAGATTCAACTCGATTCCGCTTCGCCGCTCTCGATCCAGGCCGATGCTCTCATCACCTTCGCCTTTGAAAAGGACGATCCCCTCGAAGGACCGCTCGCCGAACTCGACCGTGCAACTTCCGGCCGATTGCGCGAACTCGTCGCCGCCCACGAACTCACCGGAAAGTGGCTGGAAACGGTTCTGCTCCACTATCCGGCCGGCCTGCAAGCGAAACGACTGCTCATCGTCGGCGCCGGCAAGCAGGAGAAATTTGGAAATGGCGAGTTGCGCCGCCTCGCCGGCGCCGCCCTCCGCCATCTCAAATCCCGCGGCGCGAAGCGCATCGCCTTTCTCCTGCGCGAGCCGCGCCAGGACGCAGGCTCCGCTCAGATCGTCGCCGAAGGCCTGCTGCTCGCCGAGCTCGACCTCGACAAATACAAAACAGAAAAGAAAAACGGCGCCGCCGTCGACCACGCCGCGATCCTCGGCGTCGCCGGCGACGCCGCCCGCGCCATTGAACGCGCCCGCATCATCGCCGAAAGCGAAAACTGGGCCCGCGACATCTCCAACGAGCCCTCGAATCGCCTCACGCCTAGCGTCCTCGCCGAGCGTGCCGCGGAGATGGCCCGCGAATCCGGCCTCGAAATCGCCATTTACGACGAAAAGCAAATCGAAGCCATGAAAATGGGCGCGCTGCTCGGCGTCGCCCGCGGCAGCGCCGAGCCGCCGCGCCTGATCGTCGTCACTTACAATCCGCCGCAGCCCAAGCCCGGCGCTCCCGTCCTCGGCCTGGTCGGCAAGGCGATCACGTTCGACACCGGCGGCATTTCGATCAAGCCCAGCAAGGGCATGGACCGCATGAAATACGACATGTGCGGCGGCGTCACCATGCTCGCCGTCATGCGCGCGATCGCCCGCCTCAAACCGTCCCTGAAAGTCATCGCCGTCGTTCCCTCCACCGAAAACATGCCCGGCGGCCGCGCCGTCAAGCCCGGCGATATTCTCGTTTCGATGTCGGGGAAAACGATCGAAGTGCTCAACACCGACGCCGAAGGCCGCCTGATCCTTTCCGACGGCCTCTACTACGCCCGCCAGCTCGGCGCCACGCATCTGGTCGACGCCGCCACGCTCACCGGCGCCATCGTCGTCGCTCTCTCGAATGTCAACGTCGGCGTCTTCGGTTCCCAGGACGATTTCACGCGCCGCTTTCTCGATGTCGCTCGCGCCGCCGGCGAAAAAATGTGGCACATGCCCGTCGACGACGAGTACCGCGACATGATGAAGAGCCCGATTGCCGATCTCCAGAACATTTCCTCGGGCGACGGCGGCGGCGCTTCCACCGCTGCCGCGTTCCTCAAGGAGTTCACCGGCGAACTCCCCTGGATTCACCTCGACATCGCCGGCACCGCCTGGCTCGACGACCCGAAACCCTGGATGCCCAAGGGCGCGAGCGGCGTTACGATTCGCTCGCTCGTCGATTTCACCGAAACGCTGTAGCTTTAGCCGCGCTCTCACGGACGCGCACTGTCGCGCGTCCGTGTCCGCGTCCGCTTTTATCCCGCGCCAGTCACATTTTCTCGGGAGATTCGATTCCCAGCAGCGCGAGCGCCGCTACGAGTTGCCGTTCCACCAGCCCCGCCAGCGCCAGCAGAAACGCCTTCCGCTCCGCGTCCGCTTCCGACAGGATATGGTGCCGGTGGTAAAACACGCTGAACGCCTGCGCCAGTTGAAACGCGAATTTCGCCACGAACGCCGGCTCCTGCGAAACGGCCGCCGCGTTCACCTGGCTGCCCAACGATCCCGCGAGCAATAGCAATTCCCAGAATTCGTCGCCATCCGTGCCCGCGAGCAGCGCCGTGCGCGCCACTGCCGAAACCCGCGTTTCCGGCCGCTCCACGGGAAAATCCGGGTCCTGCTCGGCGAGTTTGCGGAAAATATTCCGCGCGCGCACGATCGCGTACTGAACGTACGGCCCGGTTTCGCCCTCGAAACTCAGCGCATCGTGAAAATCGAACGCGATCACCGTATTTCGCGTGTATTTCAGCAGGAAATAGCGCAGCGCGCCGATCGCGATCGCGTTGGCCGTTTTCGCGCGTTCCGTCTCCGCGTCTTCCGGGTGCCGCGCGTCCACTTCCGCGCGCGCCGCCGCTTCCAGGCGATCGAGCAGATCGTCGGCCTTCACGCCCATTCCGCGCCGCCCGCTCACCTCTACGTACGGCCGCGCCGCGTCTTCCGCCGGCAATTCGTAGCCCATTTCGCGCGCGCAGCGCGGCGTCAACGCCACCATCTCGTAGGAAAAATGGATCGAATGCTCCGCCGCGTCCGCGAATCCCAGCGCCCGCAGCGCCGCCGACACCACGTTCTGCAGATACGCCTGCCGCGAATCGATCACGTTGTAAACTTCGCTCGCCCGCCCGAATTCCGGCGCGCCCGTTTCGCCCCGCTCCGTCGCCGTCGTCCACACCGCGTGGCCGTCCGCGTAGCGCGAAAACAGCCGATACTCGAAATCGAGTCCAAGCAGCCCGAATTTCCACATTTGATACGCGATGTCTTTCCCGACGTAGGTCACCGTGCCATTCGATCGCACGATCACTTTCGCTTCGGCCTCTTCGCCCTCCTCAGCCGGAGCCTCGCCCAGCGCCATGATCCAGCAGCCCGCGTATTTCCCCGCATCCGGCCGCGTGATCACGCCGCGTTCCTTCATCTGCCGAAACGCCGCTTCCCAGAATTTCAGGTGCAGGATGTCGCTTTCCCGCGCGAGCAAATCGTATCGGATGCCCAGGCGGTCCATCGTGCGCAAATGGCAGCGCAGAATCGCGGCCGCAACGATCTCCGCGATTTCCGCCTCCACTCCGCTGCCCTCTTCGAGCGCCTGCAGCGTTCGCACGCGCAGAGCTAGCCGCTCCTTGTCCGCTTCCAGAAATTCCGTTACCCGCGCGTACAGATCCCAGCACAAATAATCGAATTTCGGCGCGGCCGCGAGCCCGCGCACCTCGTCCGCCGTCTTCTTTTCCAAGTGCAAAAATCCCAGCACCACGTCGGCAACCTGCACGCCGGTATTGTCGATGTAGTTCTGCACCTGCACGCGCCGTCCGGCGAATCGCTCCAGGCGCGCGAACGCGTCGCCCAGCACCGCGTTCCGCAGATGCCCAATGTGCGCCGCTTTGTTGGGATTGATGCTCGTGTGCTCGACGATGATTTTCTTCGTCTCCGCGCCCGGCTCGGCCGTGCCGCGCTGCGCCGCCTCCAGCGCGAGCGAGAAAAATCCGCCGCGGTCCAGATACGCGTTCAGATACCCTCCGCCCGCCACTTCCACGCGCGCCACGCCTTCGATCGGCCCGATTTCCGCAGCGATTTCCTGCGCGATCTGCCGCGGCGCGCGCCGCAGCTTCCGCGCCAGCTCGAAACACACCGGCGTCGCCAGTTCCCCGAGTTCCAGTCGCGGCGGCCGTTCGAGCGCAATCGCCACGTCGAGCCCGTACCGCTCGCTCAAAAACCGCCGAATCGCCTCGCGAAATTTCGTTTCCACCTCGTGGTACACGATGACTCCTTAATCCCCGTTCCTTGAATCGCCTCTCGACGGCGCGCCCTCGCGCAGTTAGTAGCACAGCCTTCAGGCCGTGCAGGTTTTTCCGTCAGCCCGCGGCGCTCGCGTTACTTCAGCCGCGAACCCACAGGCACGTCCTCAATGAACGTGCACAGCACAGGGCTGCCGTCGGGCCGCGTGGCGGCCACGACCATCCCATTCGATTCCACCCCGCGCAGCTTGCGCGGCTCCAGGTTCGCCACGATCACCACTTTTCTGCCCACCACTTGCTCGGGCGTATATGCCGCGGCGATTCCCGCCACGATCTGCCGCTGCTCGGTCCCGATATCCACCACGAGTTTCATCAAGCGGTCTGTGCCCGCCACGCGCTCAGCCGATTTCACCTCGCCCACGCGCAATTCCACTTTCGCGAAATCCTCGATCCCGATCCGCCCCGTTCCTGCCGCAACTGCGGGAGCCGCTGCCGGCGCCGCCGGTTCGGCTTTCGGCGCCGGAGCCGGCGCTTGTCGAATTTCCTCTTCCATCGCTTCCATCCTTTCCACCGCTTCTTTCTTCTCGATTCGGGGAAACACCGCTTCCGGCCGCGCCACGCGCGTTCCCGGCCGCAATCCGCCCCATTTCAATTGATCGATCCTCTGGTCGCCCAGCTTGCCCGCCTGGCCAAGTTGCTCCCAAATCTTCTGCGTCGCGTCCGGGATGATAGGGTGCGCGAGAACGGCGACGTGCCGGAGCGTTTCGGCCACGAGCCAAAGGAGAGCGTCGACGAACCACTCCTGCCCGGGCTGCGGCTCCTTGGCCCAGGGCTGATACGTGGACAGGACTTGGTCGCCCCAGTTGGCGACGATCTCCCAGATTTCTCCTGCGGCAGCAGAGAACTGAAATTCGTCGTAGCTGTGCAGAATCCTCTCCCTGGCCTTCTTTGTGCTCTCCGACCATTCCGGCGAAAAGAATCTACCGAACCCGGGTGTGTCCTTGGCCTTTTGCGATACCTCGGGAACTTGGCCGCCACGGTACTGGTGAATCATTGCCAGAGTGCGGCTGGCCAGATTGCCCAGGCCGTTGGCAAGGTCCGCGTTGTATCGCGTCACCAGGGCGTCGCGCGAAAAATTGCCGTCCTGCCCGAAAACCGTTTCCCGCAGCAGGTAATACCGCAACGCGTCGTTGCCCACCTTCGCGCCCGCAAGTTCGTCGAACGCGTTCACGATCGGCTCCGCGTAGGCGATATTGCCTTTCGATTTGCTCATCTTTTCCTGCTCGAAGAGCAGCCATCCATGCGCGAAGATCTGTTTCGGGAGCGGCAAATCCGCCGCCATCAGAAACGCCGGCCAGTAGACGGCATGGAACCGGATGATTTCCTTCCCGATCATGTGGACGTCCGCCGGCCACAGTTTGGTGAATTCCGGATTACCCACGCCCTCGGGCCCCTCGCCGAATCCGATTCCGCTGATGTAGCTCGAGAGCGCGTCGTACCAGACGTAAAACACGTGCTCGGGATCGTCGGGCCAGGGAATGCCCCATTTGATCGCCTTCCGGCTGATCGAAACGTCCTTCAATCCCGCTTCGACGAAACTCCTCACCTCGTTCATCCGGAAATCCGGCTGCACGAAATCCGGCCGCTCGCGGTACAGTTCGAGCAATTTTTCCTGGTACGCCGAAAGCCGGAAGAAATAATTTTCCTCTGAAATCAGTTCCGCCGGCCGCCCGCACAGCGGGCAATTCGCCGGCTCGGCCGAATCGCTCACGTACAAATTGTCGTAGATGCAGTAGCGGCCCTCGTATTTCGCCTTGTAGATGGCGTCCGGCGAATGCCGTTTGGTCCGCCGCACCAGCGTCTGCACCGCGCGCGCGTGCTCGGTCGAAGTCGTGCGGACGAAATGCGTCAGCTGGATGCCGAGCAGTTTCCACAAGTCGCGGAAGATTTTCTGGTTCCGGTCCACCAGCTCCGCAGGCGTGATGCCCAGCTTTTCCGCGGCTCTCTCGATATTCACGCCGTGCTCGTCGGTACCCGTAAGGTACGCCACATCGTAACCGCACATCCGTTTGTATCGCGCGATCGCGTCGCAGGCGATCGTCGTGTAGGCCGAGCCCACGTGCGGCCGTGAATTCGCGTAGTAGATCGGCGTGGTCAGGTAAAAGGTATTCATCGTCATGAGCCCGTCTGCCGCCAGCGCGCCATCGCTTCCTCGATCACCCGTTTCAGCGGCACGCCCCGTTCCTCGGCAATTTTGCGGCAATCTTCGTATTCCGGCGCCGCGTTCACCACGCGGCCGCCCTCGCGCGCGATTTTCACGCGCACCGTTCCGTATTCCGTTTCGACGCTCGCCCACTCGCGTTCGAGCGTGCGCCGCTCCGCGCGGCTCAGCCGCGCGCCCAGCGTCGTCGTCTCTTCAAACAGCATCGCAATCAGCCGCTCGGCCGTTTCCGGCCGCGAGAGCACCGTGATCAATTGTCCCGGCCGGTTCTTCTTCATCTGTGCCGGAATCGAGAAAACGTCCAGCGCGCCGGCCGCGAGCGCCCGTTCGGCGAAGTATCCATAAAGCTGCGGACTCATATCGTCCACGTTCGCTTTGATTTCAACGACCGTTTCGTTCGCTCGCGACACGCTTCCCTCGCCTTCGCCCGTCACCAGACGCAGCACGTTCGCCTGCTCGACCGGATCCGCACTTCCCGCGCCCCAGCCCACGCGCTCGATGGTCATCCGCGGAAACGGCCCCGTTCCCGTCGATAGCGTCGAAACAATCGCCGCTCCGGTAGGCGTCACCAGTTCCCGCTCGATTCCCGTCGAATAGCACGCGAACCCGCGCAGCAGTTCCACAGTCGCCGGGGCCGGCACGGGAAGCATTCCATGCGCCGTCTGCACGCGCCCCGCTCCCACGTTCAGCGGCGACGCCGAGAGCTCCTCGATTCCGAGCAGCTCGAAACCCGCCGCCGCGCCGACGATATCCAGAATCGCGTCCACCGCGCCCACTTCATGAAAATGCACCCGCTCGATCGGCACGCCGTGAATTTTCGCTTCCGCTTCGCCCAAGCGCTTGAAAATCCGGCTGGCGCGGTCGGCCACGCGCGGCGCCAGTCTCGCGCCTTCGATCATTTTCAAAATCGTGCCGAGCGACCGGTGGTGGTGATGTTCCCCGGCCTCGACGTTCACTTTCGTCGCGCGAATTGCACCGCGCTTTACTGTTTCCGTCGAAATCGTCCAACCGGAAACCGGTAGCCGTCGCAGTTCGCTTTCGATCGCGGCAAGTTCCACGCCCGCGTCCACCAGCGCGCCCAGCACCATATCGCCGCTGACTCCGGAAAAGCAGTCGAAATAAGCCGTTTTCATCGGTTCCGTATTCTGCCGGCGCGCAGCTGCTCGCACCGCCAAAAGGCAGGGAAAATCAAAATGGTAGTCTGGGCCTCGGGTGGAGTCAAATTCGCCGCGCACGGCGCGCCACGCGTCGCGTTCTCGTTTTCCCCGCGCCGCACACCCTCAGGCGAGCGAAAAAAAATCACGGCCGGCCCGTCGTTCCAGGCCGGCCGTGATTTTCGTTGGCAGAGAAAAACTTCAGCGCTTCGCGCTCTTGTCGCTCACGGAGGAACCCGACGCCTGCGGCGGCGGAATTTTCACCTCCACCGGCTGCGCCAGCTTGAAATGGAGCAGTTTTTCCGAAGGAATCTGCACCTGCTGCGCCTTCGTCATTCCTTCGTACGCCACACCGCCCCCTCCGCCGGCTGCCGCGCCGATGGCCGCGCCTTTGCCGCCGCCGGCCGCCGCGCCAACCACCGCGCCCAGCGCCGCCCCGCCGATAATCGCCAGCAGGCTGCGCTTGCTGCGGCTCGCTCCTTTCACCACGTAATCGTTGCTCACTAGCGGATAATTCCTGCCAGCCAGCTGCAAGCGGTAGAGTTCCACGCGCAGCACGCTCTGCCCGCCTAGGTGTCCCGCCGATTGCGCTTCCACCAGTTGCAGGTAAACGTTCGTACCCGTGGTCGCCACCACCTGATGGTTCACCACCAGCGGGCTCGCCAGCGATGCATGAAAAATTTCTCCTGTGCGACTCACCGCCGAGTTGATCGAATCGATCATCTGCACGTTCAGCTTCGTTCCCCGCGGAATCGTGATTCGCTCGAGCGCGGGAGGCGCGGGAATCGCCGGCGCCGCGGCCTGTTCCGCCGCGGGGGCAGGTGTCGTCGCCGGCGGAGCCATCGGCCCCTGATTGTTCTCAGCCGCCTGCGGCTGCTGTGATGTGTAATCGGGATAGCCGGGCAGCGGCGCCGGCTGGTTTTCGGCCGTCGCCGGACGCGCCGGCGGCGCCACGCGTTGGCGCCGAATTGCGTCGCGTCGCAGTCGCGGCGCGGGCGCAGGTGGCGCGGAAACCTGTTTCTTGCTGCTCAGCAGCGGCTCGAGGATAGTCATCTGGTCGTTGACTTTTTTCACGCCCGGCGTGTCGGTGGCTACGCGAAACGCCTCGTAGCGCTCCGCAACCGACGGCACCTGTCCCGAAACCGTGGCCACTCCGTTCTTGACCGCGACTTTCAGCGCTGCGCCGCGTAGCTGCGGATCGGAAAACATCCGCGCCTCGATGTTCGTGGCGATCTGGCCGTCGTTCGGCCCGCGCGCGCAAGCCGCTCCCGCCAGTGCAATCGCCAAAACCAGCGCCACCCGCGCTGTTCTCGTGCGCATAATTCCACCCTCCAGCAATCCTGCTGTAACTTCTTTCTGCCCCATTGCCGCCTGCCCGAATAGGATGCGTCGGGACCCCAAAGTGCTGTCTAGCAGGCTGCTGAAAAATCGCTTTGGGTGGCTGTTTTTCTTTTCTTTTGGGCTGATTTGGGGATGCTGAGCGGGTTTTACCGCGGTGTTTTTGTGCTGCCGGCGTTCCGAACCGGCTCGGCAGC
>JAKASX010000158.1 GCA_021818865.1 Acidobacteriota bacterium | reverse complement strand
AACTCTTACGGTCGACACTCGAAATCAAGCTCCACGAATGGCACCAGGCTCCGCTCTTGCCCGGAACGAGGAAGGCCTTCCGTTAAGGAGGTCGTCGTGGCAACGATGGTGGAACGACTGGATCCTAGCCGGCGCAGCGCCGAAGCGGCCGAATTCGCCACGGCGCTGGGACGCGCGATTGTCGGCCAAGAGGAGGGCGTGCGCGCGGTGGTGGACCTCTACCAGGTCTTCCGTGCGGGCCTGAACGTTCCTTCGCGGCCGGTGGGCAATCTGCTGCTGCTCGGGCCGACCGGTTCGGGAAAGACGCGCATCGTGGAAGCGATGGCGGAAATCCTGTTCGGCGATCCGAGGGCCATGCTCAAGGTGGATTGCGCCGAGTTCCAGCATTCGCATGAAATCGCCAAGCTGATTGGTTCGCCGCCCGGCTATCTGGGTCACCGGGAAACGCATCCGCTGATCACGCAGGAAAGCCTCGCGCAGTGGCATCGGGAAAACCTGAAGCTTTCGCTGCTGCTCTTCGACGAGATCGAAAAGGCTTCGGACGCGCTGTGGCAATTGCTGCTGGGAATTCTGGACAAGGCGACGCTGACGCTCGGCGATAACCGGCGCGTGGACCTTTCCCAGACGCTGATTTTCATGACGTCGAACCTGGGAGGAATCGAGATCACCGAGCTGGTGACGGGAGGGCTGGGATTCATCCAGCCGGAAAATCTGCCGGCGGAGCAGCTGGATGGCAAAGTGGAAAAGACGGCGAAAGAAGCGGCGCGGCGGAAATTTTCGCCGGAATTCCTGAACCGGATCGACAAAGTGGTGGTGTTCCATTCGCTCCAGCCGGAGCAGCTCGAGCAGGTGCTCGATATCGAGCTGCGGCGATTGCAGGAGCGCGTGCTGAGCACGGGAGGCAGCGGCGGACGGCGCTTCATTTTGCACGTGACCGGAGGGGCTCGGCGGTTCGTGCTGCACGAGGGCACCGACGCGCGCTACGGCGCCCGCCATCTGAAGCGGGCGATCGAACGGTACATCGTTTATCCGCTGGCCAACCTGCTCGCCACCGGGCAGATTCTGAGCGGCGATCTGGTGCGAGTGGATTGGTCGCCGGGTTGCGGGCCGGAAGGCCATCTGGATTTCTGGAAGGAAGGCGAAGGCGCGCTGATCGCGATGCCGGCGGCGGCGCCGATGCCGATCGAGGAAAAGGAGACGGCGAGCCGCGGCCGTCCGGTGGAAATGCCGGCGGTTGCCGTGGCGAAAAACGCTCCGGTTTCCTGTCAGGCGCCGAATTCGGGCACGGTCGAAGAAGGATAAAGCGCGGGATTCCGCCGAGCGGTTTCGGGGCTTGCTCTGGCGCCGGGGCGCGTTTTCCGCCGCATTTTCACGCCGGTTTTACCGCAGATCTTCCCACGCTAGCCGATGACGTAAACGAATGCGGATTCGGCCGGCGCCGGTGAGAGTGGCAGAACTCACCGGCGCCGGCCGCTGGCTCTCAGGCCGAGGCAACCGGGCGTTGGGCCGTGGCCGGCCGGTTCGTCGAGGTACGTTTGGCGAAATCCCGCGGCGAGACGCCCAGAACGCGGCGCATGTGCCGGGCCAGATGGCTCTGGTGCGAAAAGCCGGCTTCGAGGGCGATCTGGCTGACCGACATATTCCCCTCTTGCAGCAAGAGCGCCGCGCGTTCCACGCGTCGGCGAACCACGTATTGGTGGACAGGCATTCCCATGGATTTGTGGAACGACGCTTTGAGGTGCGAAACGCTCAAGCCGCCGGCATTCGCAATCGCTTCGAGCGAAAGCCGCTCGGAGAGATTGTGCTCGATGTAGGAAAGGAGTTGCTTCAGCTTCCAGGTGGGAAGCCGGCCGCTCCTGTTTTCCACCGGAATTTTCGTCCGGTGGAGCGAGCTGTGGTTGCGCAACAGCTGGATGCCAAGCGCGGTGGCCATGCTTTCGAAGTAGAGCGATCCGCCCGGATAGCCCTGCTCGATTTCGGCCTTCAGCGCCCAGCCGATGTGCTCGATCTGCGGATCGCGGATCTGGAAGCGGTCGCGCAATTCGAGCCGACCGGGGTCGAATCCGGATTCGGAGGCAAGTTGCGCGAGCAACTCGGGAGAAATGGAGATGATGAGCGCGGTGTCAGTTTCGCGCATTTCCCACCGCGCGCTGATCTGGCTAGGGATGATGTCGATATCGCCGTGAATGGCCAGGCCGGCGTGCCGTTTGTCGCCGTGACGGCATTCGAGATAGACGGGCCGGCCGACGTGAATGGCGACGAGTGGTTTATTCTGGGGTTGCATCTCCACGACGCCCGCAGGATCCGATTGCAGAGCGACGCGTATCCATTTGGATTGAGTGCCGGAATCGAAGAAACGGACTTTTGTTGTTACAAGTGCCTCACCCGCCGCAGGCCCCGGGTTCATAAATTGGTCTCCAATCAGCTGCCCCAATAAAAAGTATGAATTTCGAATTCATGTGAAGTTCGGATTCGTGATGAGCCGTTTCGGTTGTCCGGCCGGGAAGAGGAAGAGAAGGAGGAGTGAGATGGAGCTGGCGCCATCGCGTGCGTGCGCGGGGCCGCGACGGTAGCGATCGGACAATCCAAGCGCGCGAGATGCTGAACCGGCATCGTTGTCATCGTCTTCCCCAGGAAATACCCCCCGCCCGAATGCTTTCGGTATCTTAACGCCAAAAGACGGTGCGATTGTCCCGTGAATTTGCGGCGTGCGGGCCGTTGTCGGCACGTGACCGATGAAAAGGGAAGCCTGTCCGGCGACGCATCTGGTTTCTTCGCGGAAAACGGGCTCGTACGTTTTCTGTCCGAATGTGCTCTTTCTTGTCCGGTTGTGTGCGACGTGAAAGTGTGGTTCGGGCAGAGTGGCTGCGGGGCAGCGATCCCTTGCTCGCTGAAGTGCGGAACGTGGAGCGCGATATGTTTGCATCTACGGCCTAATGGGGGCGCGTCGCGATCCGAGATTCAGCGAGCAGGAGAAGCAGGTAAATCGCAAGGCCATTCTGGCCTGATCAGAAGGGGGCGGAATGCGTTTTTATCGGTACCTATTGGCTGTAGGGGCATGGGCGGTGTTGCTATGCCTGCTTCCTCTTGGTCTCTACGCGCAGTCAGCGACCACGGGCATGGTGCAGGGCACCGTGGTGGATCCCACCGGGGCGGTTGTGCCTGGCGCAACGGTGGCGCTAACGAATAAGACCACCAACGTCACGGTGACAACCACGACCGACGCCACGGGCCGCTATCTGTTTCCCGCGGTCAACCCGGGCGATTATTCCCTGAAGGTAACGTCAACCGGATTCCAAACCTTCATGGTTGCGAATCTGACGGTTACGGTCACGAAAACCTATACGATTCCGGTGAAGCTGAAAATCGGCACCGCTTCACAGACGGTGACAGTGAAAGAAGTGGCCGGCGCCGAACTACAAACCACGAACGCCTCGATCGGCACAACGATCGGTGGCAACACCTTGCAATTTCTTCCCACCGAGCAGCGCAACGTCGCTTCTCTCTTGTCCTTGCAGCCGGCCGTCGCGCCCGAGCTGAACGGTGTAGGCGCGAATTCGCCCAGCGATGTAATGGGCGGACAAGTCGCCGGAGCGGCGAGCGACCAAACGACCTTCCTGGTGGACGGCGGCGACGCCACAAACGATCTGGAAGGAACCGGCGGGTATGAAGGGATTCCCGGTCAGCCGCAACCCGCGCCGGCCATTTCGGTCAACGTCGAAAGCACGCAGGAATTCCGCGTAGTGGACGCCGGACCGACGGCTTCGCTGAACCGCTCGCAGGGCGGACAAATTTCCATCGTATCCAAACACGGCACGAACCAATTCCACGGGTCGGTCTACGAGTACTACACCGGCGACGCGCTTGGCGCCAACAGCTGGACCAACAACACCTACGGCATTCCGAAACCGCACACGGTGAACAACCGGTTCGGATTCACCTTCGGCGGTCCGCTACTCAAGAACAAGCTGTTCTTCTTCGGAAACTACGAAGGTCGCAGATTCCGGCAGAGCGCTTCGATCAGCACGGACGTGCCCTCCGCGATGGCCCGGCAGGGCATCCTGCAGTTCCGGGACGCGGCCCAAAACGTTATCCCCTACTACCTCCAGAGCGGAAATATTTCCAACCTCTGCGGACCGTCGGGCAATCTGCCGTGCGACCCGCGCGGCATCGGCATCGATCCTCTCATCCAACAATACTGGAGCAACGAGCCATTGCCCAATCAGCCGGGAACGGGCGACGGACTGAACAGCATCGGCTACGTTCATTCGTACGCCGAGCCGGACAACGAAAATTACGGCTTGCTGCGACTCGATTACTCGATCAATTCGCGCTGGCATCTGTTCGGCACCTATCGCGAACAGAAAATCCTGTTCTACACCCCCTC
>JAKASX010000059.1 GCA_021818865.1 Acidobacteriota bacterium | reverse complement strand
ATACGGTTTCGTTCATTTCAAACGACGCGGAGGTCCGATGATTTCACTGGCAGGCAAGGCGGCTTTGATCACCGGAGGATCGCGCGGCATTGGCGCGGCCACGGTGAAGCTGTTCGCCCAGGCCGGAGCCGATGTCGTCTTCAATTTCCGCCGCGACAAGGAAGCCGCCAGGCTGGTCGAACAGGAAGCGGCCAAGCATGGCACGCGCGTCGAAGGCATGATGGCCGATCTGCGGGTCGCGGAAAACGCGCACAAACTCGTCGACTTCGCGCTCGATCGCCTGGGCCGGCTCGATATTCTGGTCGGCAATTCCGGCGTCTGGAACGTGGAAGATATCCCCATCGAGCAGATGACCGAGCGCCAATGGGACGATATGATGCGCGCGAACCTGAAGAGCGTCTACTCGCTCGTTCATTTCGCCGTTCCTTCGATGATCGCGCAGCGCTCGGGCCGGATCATCGCCATCAGTTCCACCGCGGGTCAGCGCGGCGAAGCGTTCCACGTCCACTACGCCGCCAGCAAGGGCGGCATCATCAGCTTCGTCAAGGGGCTCTCCACCGAACTCGCCCGGCACAACATCCTGGTCAATTGCGTCGCGCCCGGCTGGGTGGGAACGGACATGTCCAATCCGGTGCTGGAAACGAAAGCGGGGCGGAAATTCGCGCTGGCGCAGATTCCGCTCAACCGCGTCGCCACCGCCGAGGAAATCGCCGGTCCGATCCTCTTTTTGGCGTCCGATCTGGCAACCTTTATCACCGGCGAGATTCTCAATGTAAACGGAGGTTCGGTTTTGTGCGGCTGAGATTCGCAACGTTGGGATTTGTCGCGGCGCTGGGCCTGTTTCTGGCAACTGGCGCGCACGCGCAGGAGGGTGTCCTCACTCCGGCGCAAAGCGCGGCTAAAGCCAAGCACCTGATCCACGAGGCAATCGAGGCGCTCGGCGGCCAGGCCTATCTCGATGTCCGCGACGAGACCTGCAAGGGCAGCGTGGCCTTTTTCGGGTTTCACAATGAGCTGCGGAACTACCAAACGGTGATCGATTACAACCTCTACCCCGACAAAGAGCGCACCGAATATTCGTCCAAGCGCAACATCATCGACGTCTACAACGGCGATAAGGGTTGGAGCCTCGATCGCGGCGGCGTCTCGGTGATGTCCGCCGCCAACATCCGCGACTTCCAGAACGGCCTCCAGCGCGATATCAACCACCTGTTCCGTTACCGCTTGAACGATCCCGGCCTCGAATTCCGCTACGGCGGTCCCGACGTGGTGGACCTGAAACAGGTCGATTGGGTGGACGTCACCGATCCCGAACACCTCAGCATCCGGATCGCCCTCGACAACTTTTCGCATCTGCCCATTCGCGTCATTTACATCAGCCGCAACCCCAAAACGCACGAGCGCAACGAGGAAATCGAATATTTTTCGATCTACCACATGGTGCAAGGCGTCAACACGCCGTTCCAGGATACCCGCACGCGAAATGGCAACAAGGTGTACCAGTTTTTCGTCCGTTCCTGCAGCTACAACACCGGCTTGAAACCCGATTTTTTCACGCGCGAATCGCTGGAAGAACGCTGGAAACAGCTCGGCGGCAACAAGAAGAAGAAAAAGAAGCATTTCTTCTAGCGTCGTGGCCGCGGCGTCAGACAGGCCTCGGGCGCCGGCGCGGAATGCCCTGAACTCAGCGCGGCGGTATAATGAGCAGATGCCACGCGCCCATTTGTTTCCTCCGATGCACGGCACCACCGTTCTTTGCGTTCGCCGCGACGGCAAGCTCGTCATGGCCGGCGACGGCCAGGTGACCATGGGCGATAGCGTCGTCAAGCATTCCGCGAAAAAAATCCGCCGCCTGTTCGGCGACAAGGTGCTGGCGGGTTTCGCCGGCAGCACCGCCGACGCCCTCTCGCTTTTTGCCCGGTTCGAAGCGAAGCTTCAGGAGCATCATGGGAATCTCGCCCGCTCGGCCGTCGAGCTGGCCAAGGATTGGCGCACCGATCGTTCCCTGCGCCACCTGGAAGCGCTGCTCATCGTCGCCGACGCGAAGCAAACCCTTCTGCTTTCCGGCAACGGCGACGTGATCGAGCCGGACGACGGCGTCTGCGCGATCGGCTCCGGCGGACCTTACGCGCTCGCGGCGGCCCGGTCGCTTGCCAAGCATTCCCGGCTGGGCGCGCGGGAAATCGCGCTCGAGGCGATGCGAACGGCGAGCGAAATCTGCATCTATACGAACGAGCACTTTACCGTCGAGGAACTGTGAACGGGAAAAAAGATTCTTTGGCCGTCCCTCTGGCCGCACCGCCGCCGGGCGAGCCCGCCGAAATGCTGCCGACGTTCGACGAACTGACTCCGCGCGAGATCGTCGTCGAACTCGATAAGTACATCGTCGGGCAGGCGGCGGCCAAGCGCGCCGTGGCCGTCGCCCTGCGCAACCGCGTGCGCCGGCAGCGCCTCGATCCCCAACTGGCCGAGGAGATCCTGCCCAAAAATATCCTGATGATTGGGCCCACCGGCGTCGGCAAAACGGAAATCGCCCGGCGCCTCGCGCGGCTGGCCGGGTGCCCGTTTGTGAAGGTCGAAGCGTCGAAATACACCGAAGTCGGCTACGTCGGCCGCGACGTCGAATCCATGGTTCGCGATCTCGTCGAAGTTTCGATCGATATGGTGCGCGAGGAGAAGCTGGACGAGGTGGCCGAGCGCTCCGAGCAGGCCGCCGAGGAACGCCTGCTCGATCTGTTGCTTCCCGGGTCGGGTGAACCCTCCGCCGATCCCGCCCGCGCCGAACAGGCCGCACGTACGCGGGAAAAACTCCGCGGCCAGCTCCGCGAAGGCAAGCTCGATCAGCGCATGGTCGAAGTCGAAGTCCGCGAGCGCACCATGCCCGCCTTTGAAATCATCTCGAATCAGGGCGTCGAGGAAATGGACGTCAACATCAAGGACATGCTGACGAATTTCTTCGGCCAGGCGAAAAAGAAGCGCAAGGTCACCGTCGGCGAAGCTTTCGATTACCTGGTGCAGGAGGAGGAAAACCGGCTGATCGACATGGACCAGGTGACGCGCTCCGCCGTCGAGCGCGCCGAGCAGATGGGCATCATCTTCATCGACGAAATCGACAAGGTCGCCGGCCGAGAATCGGGCCACGGACCCGACGTCAGCCGTGAAGGCGTTCAGCGCGACCTGCTGCCCATCGTCGAAGGCACAACCATCAACACGCGCTACGGCATGATTCGCACCGATCACATCCTGTTCATCGCCGCCGGCGCCTTCCACGTCACGAAACCCTCCGACATGATTCCCGAGTTGCAGGGCCGTTTCCCGATTCGCGTCGAGCTCAACACGCTCACCGAAGAAGATTTCGTCCGTATCCTCACCGAGCCCAAAAACGCCCTGATCAAGCAGTACACCGCGCTGCTCGAAACCGAAGGCGTTCGGCTCCAGTTCACCGACGATGCCGTGTCCACGCTCGCCCACTTCGCCGCCACGGTGAACGAGCAGACCGAAAACATCGGCGCGCGTCGCCTGCACACGATCCTCGAACGCGTGCTCGATGAAGTCTCGTTCGAGGCGCCCGAACTCAAGAAGAAAACCGTCAAGGTGGACTCGGCGTACGTTTCGAAGCAGCTTTCCGAGATCGTCAAGAACCAGGATCTGAGCCGCTACATCCTCTGAGTCCGTTGCCAAGCCGCTCGCTACATTCTCGCGCCCGCGCCGCGCGCCGCGCGGCCGTTTCCGGGCCATCCGGCGGCTCGTGTTATGGCTGCTCCGGCCGGCCATTCTCGCCATTTCTGTTTCTCGCCGCCGGCGTCGCCTTGCTTACGGCTGGCTGCGCTACGCCAGGCACGCCGCGCCCGCCCGAGCGCCAGGTTCCCGAGCCCGTCACCGATCTCCGCGTCCATCAGTCCGGCAATACTCTCGTCTTGCACTTCACCGTGCCCGACCTCTCGACGGACGGCCGGAAGCTTTCCGGCGCGCCGCGCGTGGAAATTTTCCGCCTTGTGGAATTCGCGCCCGCGACGCCTTCTGCGCCGCCCACCACTGCCGAGCCAGCAACGCCCGCCGCCGGTGCGCCCTCGGGCCATCTCACCCGCACGTTGAGCGGGCCCGCACTGGCGCGTGATATGGCCGGCGACACCGTCACGATTGACGACGTTTTCTCCTCGACCGATTTCGCGGCCATGGAACAAAAAACCGTCAGTTACCGCGTGCGTATCGCCGCCGGAAACGGCCCGTGGTCGGCGCTTTCGAATCGCGCGTCGCTTCAGGTCGTCGTCGCTCCTGCCGCGCCTGAAGGTCTCACCGCCGAGCTGAGCGGGGATTCTGTCGATTTGCGCTGGCGCGTTGCCGCGCCAGGTCGCGCGCCCGCGCCATCCAGCTTCATCGTCTATCGCACTCGCCTTCTCGCGGACGGCAGCGCCGCCGCGCCGGCTCGGGCCGTTGGCGTCACCACCGGCAATTCCTACCAGGACCGCGCTCCCGCGTCCGGTGATTTCTATCGCTATGCGGTGCGTGGTGTCGTCACCATGGCCGGAGTCCAGGTGGAATCGGCCGATTCCACGCCCGTCGTTGTGCACGCTTCTCCTGCGCCAGTCTTGGCCGCGCCTCGCGGCCTTGTGGCGATTCCCGTCCGCTCGGCGGAAGGGCATGTGGAAGTGGAACTGTCCTGGGAAATCGGTAGCCAACCGAATCTGGCTGGATATAATGTCTACCGCACCGAGTCGCCAAGCATACCGGGCTTGCTGGTGAATTCACGCGTGCTTCTTGCGCCGGCGTTTCGCGATACAACCGTCAGACCCGGGCGCACCTATTACTACTCGGTTGCCGCGGTCGGGTTCGACGGAAGCGAGAGCCGGTTGAGCGCGCCCGTCAAGGTGACCATGCCGCTCTCGGCCGGTTCGCCGCGCTGAACGTTGCCGACGGGCCACCTGGCTGCGCCGGCCCCGATTTGCCATCTTTTTGAGGAAGCGCAATGAAACTGTGCCGATTTCGCCTCACCGATCCAGCCTCGCCGGAAATTCACAACGGAGTCATCGATGGCAATCGGGTGAGGGAAGTGGAAGGCGAATGGCCCGGCTCGCTCACCACGGGCAGCCGGAGCTGGCCGCTCGATTCCGTGCGCCTGCTGGCGCCGGTTCAGCCGTCGAAAATCGTTTGCGTCGCCCGGAATTACCGCAAGCACGCCGCCGAGCTCGGCAACGAAGCGCCGCAGGAGCCGCTGATTTTCCTCAAAGCCCCGTCCTCGATCATCGGTCCGGAAGACACCATCGAATTGCCGCCCGATTCGACGCGCGTGGATTTTGAGGGAGAACTCGCGGTGGTGATCGGAAAGCGCTGCGCGCGGCTGGGACCGCAGGATCCGATCGAGCCTTACCTAGCCGGATTTACTTGCCTTAACGACGTCACCGCGCGCGATCTGCAGAAGCGCGATGTCATTTTCGGCCGGGCCAAAGGGTTCGACACGTTTTGCCCCATCGGCCCCGCGATCGAAACCGAATTCGACTGGAAACAGGCGCGCATCGAAACCCGCGTGAACGGCGAGCGCCGCCAGCAGGGCGCGTCCGCCGAGATGATTTTCCCGGTGGATCTGCTGGTCCGCTGGATTTCGCGGATCATGACGCTTTTGCCCGGCGACGTGATCGCCACGGGCACGCCGGAGGGTATCGCCGCGCTCGCTCCCGGCGATGTGGTGGAAGTCTCCATCGAGGGAATCGGCCAGCTCCGGAATCCCGTTGCGCGCCGCCATGCCTGACCAGCTTCCACCGCCGACTCCCCCTCCGCGCGAGCCTCTCAAGGCGTCGCACAAGGTGATGCTCGGCGTCGCGCTGCTGCTCGTTTTGCTCAAACTCATCGAAACCTTCGCTCGCGTCCCCTTTGGCACTCCCGCGGAACAAGCGTTCTTCGGTTGGAAGCCTGTTTTGTTTTTCATCGCGCTGCTGCTGCTCGGTTCGGGTTTCGCCCATGTGATCGGCTTCCCCGGCATGTGGGAAAAAACGGTGTCGAATCGCCAGCGCGTCTGGATTCCGCTCCTGATCGGTCTCGTTTTCGGCGCGGCACTCCTGGTGGCTAATCGCGCGGTCGCGTCCGCACACGCCTACGCTGCGGCTATGGGCCAAGCCACCCGCGCCATGCCGTTCTTCTCCGCGCTGCTGACCCAAACCTACAAGGGGGTCGGCGCCGCGATTTTCTTCACGCTGTTTCCCATCACCTTTGCCGTCTGGTTCATTGGTACTCTGCTCATGTCCCGCCGCTGGCCCACGCCCGTGTTTTGGACGGTTTCCGTCCTCGTGTGCATGCTCGAACCATACTGGACGCTCAGGAACAACAACTGGGCGCTGTTGCACGCGGCGCCGGTTTCGGCGGCTCTGGTCGTCTTGATCGTGCTCATGTACGCGATGGATTTTGTGTCCGCCATTCTGCTGCGGCGATTTGGTTTTACCGCCGTGCTCATCTTGCGGCTTTCCGCCGTCGCCGTTTGGCATATAATCGGAAAGTTTTAGGAACCCGCGGAGAATCGCCGCTTGTTTCTCGAATCCGCCGCACGCAAAGCCGCCCGTTGAATTTCACGCCTCGCGCTTCGCTCTATGCGGTTTCAGGCTGCATTCTGCTCGCCGCCATCGCTCTGTTCGTCTGGGTGCGGCGCCGGTCCCGGCGCGATCCTCGCGAAATCGAGCGCCGTCGGCGCGAACGCGTGAATCGCGTCGGCCGCCTGACCCAAGGGGAAATTCTCGACATCATCGAGGGGGAAAGCGCCGCGCCGTCGCTGGTTTCCCGGCCGTCCCTAGCGCCCGCGCCCGTTCCCGCCGCGTCCGGTTCGCGCGCCAGGCTTCTGATTTATCGCTATAGCGTCGCCGGAGTCGTCTACGAAACGGCGCAGGATCTCTCTTGGTTTCCCGCCGGTTTCGAAGTCCCTCCTCCGGGCCGCATAGCCAGCGTAAAATACGATCCAGCCAATCCCTCGAATTCGATTCTGCTGGCCGAAGCCCGGCCGGGATGGCGAGAGCGCGGAGCAGCTGTGGCCGCGCCAAGGAAGGACGAAAGCCGATGACGCCTCAAAGACCGGGCCACGATCCGTTCGAGGAACTCCGCCGCCGCGAAAGCGAAGCAGAAGCGGGCGGCGGGCGCGAGCGCCGCGAACGGCAGCACGCCTCCGGCAAACTGCTGGCGCGCGAACGGATCGATCTGTTGCTCGACGAAGACTCCTTCGAGGAACTCGACCGCTTCGTCACTCATCGCACGACCGAATTCGGCATGGGCGACGAGAAACCGCTCGGCGATGGTTTCGTCACCGGCTACGGCCGCATCGACGGCCGTCTCGTTTACGTCTTCGCGCAGGATTTCACGGTGTTCGGCGGCTCGCTTTCGGAAACCAACGCCGGAAAAATCGGGAAAATCATGGACTTGGCCATGCGCAACGGCGCGCCCGTCATCGGCCTCAACGATTCCGGCGGCGCGCGCATTCAGGAAGGCGTGCGCTCGCTCGCCGGCTATTCCGATATTTTCCTGCGCAACACGCTGGCGAGCGGCGTCGTTCCGCAAATTAGCGCGATCATGGGGCCTTGCGCCGGCGGCGCCGTTTATTCCCCCGCAATCACCGATTTCGTGCTGATGACGCGCGACACCTCCTATATGTTCATCACCGGCCCCGACGTCATCAAAACCGTCACGCACGAGGAAGTGACCAAGGAAGAACTCGGCGGCGCGCTCACTCACAACACCACCAGCGGCGTCGCCCATTTCATCGCCCGCGACGACGCCGAATGCCTCGCGCTGATCCGCGAACTCGTTTCCTTCCTGCCCTCGAACAATCTCGAAGACCCTCCCCGGCGCCAAACCTCCGATCCCTCCGACCGCGCCGATTCCGAACTCGACAACATCGTTCCAGACGACCCCTTGATGCCCTACGACATCAAGCACGTCATCGCTTCGATCGTCGACGATCGCCATTTTCTCGAAGTCCACGAGCATTTCGCCCAGAATATCGTCGTCGGCTTCGGCCGGCTCGACGGCCGCACCGTTGGCATCGTCGCGAATCAGCCGGCCGTCCTCGCCGGGTGTCTCGATATCAACGCATCGGTGAAGGGAGCGCGTTTCGTCCGTTTCTGCGACGCGTTCAACATTCCGCTCGTCACCTTCGAGGACGTTCCCGGTTTTCTGCCCGGCACGCAGCAGGAATTCGGCGGCATCATTCGCCACGGCGCGAAGCTCCTGTTCGCCTTCGCCGAAGCCACCGTCCCCAAAATCACCGTCATCACCCGCAAAGCCTACGGCGGAGCCTATTGCGTCATGGCCTCGAAACATATTCGGACCGACGTGAATTTCGCGTGGCCCACCGCCGAGATCGCGGTGATGGGACCGGAAGGCGCGGTGAATATCGTCTACCGCCGCGAACTCGAGCGCGTTCCCGAAGCCGAGCGCGAAGCTTTGCGCCGGAAGATGGTCGCTGAGTTCCGCGAGCGCTTCGCCAATCCCTACGTCGCCGCCGAACGCGGCTACTTGGACGCCGTGATCGAGCCGTCGCAAACGCGGCCCAAGCTCATCGCCGCTCTCCGCTCGCTCGAAAACAAGCGCGACGTCTCCCCGCGCAAGAAGCACGGCAACATCCCTCTGTAGCGGCTTTTCGCGGCTACGCGCTGATCGGGGTCCTGGCCCTCCCAGGCATCCATCGCCCGCGTGTTAAAATTCGCAAGCGATGTTTCGCAAAATCCTGATCGCGAATCGCGGCGAAATCGCCGTCCGCGTGGCCCGCGCCTGCCGCGAAATGGGCATCGCCTCGGTCGCCGTCTATAGCGAAGTCGATCGCACCTCGCTCCACGTTCAGCTCGCCGACGAAGCTTATCTCATCGGTCCCGCTCCCAGCCGCGAAAGCTACCTTTCCATCGAAAAAATCATGACCGTTGCCTCGGTCGCCGGTTGCGATGCGCTTCATCCCGGCTACGGCTTTCTCGCCGAGAATCCGGCCCTGGCGCGCGCCTGCGCCGAAGCCGGCGTCGTATTCATCGGTCCTTCGCCGCACGCCATGGAACTGCTCGGCTCGAAAACCGCCGCGCGCCAGGCCGCGCAAGAGGCCGGCGTGCCGATGGTTCCCGGCACCCTCGAGCCGATTCGCGACGTTCTCGCCGCCCGCGATCTGGGCGCCGAAATCGGCTTTCCGCTGCTGCTCAAGGCCGTCGCCGGCGGCGGTGGCAAGGGCATGCGCGTGATCGAAAGCGAAGACGCTCTCGAACGCGCCTGGCGCGATGCCTCCTCGGAAGCGCTCAACGCCTTTGGCGACGAGCGGCTCTACATCGAAAAATTCCTCACCGGTCCGCGCCACATCGAAATCCAGATTCTGGGCGATGGCCATGGCCACATGGTCTATCTCGGCGAGCGCGAATGCTCGGTCCAGCGCCGCCACCAGAAAGTGATCGAGGAAGCGCCCTCGCCCGTTGTGAATCCCGCGTTGCGCCGCGCCATGGGCGAAGCCGCCGTCCGCCTGGCGCGCACCGCCGGATACCACAACGCCGGAACGACGGAATTTCTGGTGGACGAAGCCGGAAATTTCTATTTTCTCGAGGTGAACGCCCGCCTGCAGGTCGAGCATCCCGTCACGGAACTCGTTACCTCGCTCGATCTCGTGAAACTCCAAATCGCGATCGCCGCCGGCGAACCGCTGCCGTTCCGCCAGGAGGACGTGAAGCTGCATGGCCACGCGATGGAATGCCGCATCTACGCCGAAGATCCGGAAAATCAGTTCTTTCCTTCGCCGGGAAAAATCCTTTCGCTCCGTTTGCCCGAAGGCCCCGGCATTCGCAACGACTCCGGCGTCGTCGCCGGCTGGACCGTCCCCGGCGATTACGATCCGATGCTCGGCAAGCTGATCGCCTGGGGTGCGAATCGTGAGGAAGCGACCGCTCGCCTGCTTCGCGCGCTCGATGAATACGCCGTTTCCGGCATCCGCACGAATCTCGGACTGTTTCGCCGGCTGCTGCGCGATCCGGAATTTCTGGCCGGCGCCATTCACACGCGCTGGCTCGACGAATGGCTGGCCCGGCCGAGCGCCCTGGCTGCGGGCGAACGCACGCCGCAGGAAGAAACGGCGGGTGCGCTGGCGGCCGCGCTGTGGGACGCCGAGATATCGAATGGCGCGGCGCCGCCCGCTGGTCGCCGTTCCGAATCGCGCTGGAAACTCGAAGGCCGCGTGGAAATGCTCGATCGCCAACCGCGGCGGTGAGTCGGCGTCATGTGGCGGCCAGGGCGAAACGTTTTTGAGGCCAGAGGGAAAATGCATCACGGCAAGTTCCGTTTATCGGCCGTTTTGCTCGCGATGGCTTGCGCTGCCTTCGCCGGGTTTGCCTCGCTCGCGCGAGCGCGGCAGCGCCCGCCAGGTGGCTTTACGCCGGCGCATTGGGTTGCCGTCGCGCATGCGCTCGGCGTTCCCGGCGAAGTCCGTGGCGACGTTTTTCGCGTGGATTTCTCTCCCGCGCTTCCGAGAATTCGGATGGGCGGCGTGCTTCTCGCTCCGGGCGCGCTCGATCCCTCCTGGGTGTCGTTTGGCGAGCAAGCGGCGCTGGGCTGGATGGTCGGGCGCGTAACGCTGACGGCGTCCGCCGCTCCCGTGGCCATCGGTCGGTTGGTGCAGTCGGGGATCGAGGTGACCGGTGCGATTGATCCGCTTCCCGGCGCGTCCCCGTCCATCACAACCATCTATTTCCGCGAAATGGGCGAAGTCGCGGCGCTCGCTCGCTCCCTCAAACAGGCGCTCGGTCCCGCGCTGCGTGCTCCGTCGATTCCCGAGCGGTTTGGCGTCGGCCGGATGAACGTCGCCGGCGTCGACCGAATCCTCAATCGCAGCGGAGAGGTGATTTCCGGCGCGCTCGTCTTTCGCATCGCGCGCCCAGAGAAAATCAAATGCTGCGGCGTGCCCAGCGATCCGCTGCTCGTCTTCAGCGGTCTGCCGCTGGGTCCGGCTACCGGGGTGGAATCCCGCTTCGCTTTCCAGCCGCTTGCCGCGGGATCGCTCGTCGTCGGCAGGCTGGCCGTCCGGCACGACGAAATCAATCCCGTCGAGCGGGCTCTGTCGGTTTTCGGCATCGTGACGGTAGCCCTCGCCGAGCCTCTCGTCGACGAGCAGCCGCGCATTTCCTTTCTCTACCTTTTCGGCCGCGGGAAGGCGCTCGAACTGGCCGCGGGCATGCGCGCCGCGATCGAGCGCATCCACCATCTGCCACCGGTGACGCCGCCATGAAACGCGAAGTGCTGATCAACGGAAAAAAGCGGATCGTCGAGCTCGTTCGAACCGGCGACCGCTGGGACTGCCGCATCGACGGCCAGCCGACCGGCGCCGATGTCGCCGAAATTTCCCCGGGAGTCTATTCGATTCTGCTCGGAGGCCGCTCGTTTGAAGCGCGCGTCGAGCGCCGCGGTCCGGCGCTCGAAATCGAGCTCGATGCGCGGCGCATGACCGCCGAAGTTCTCGACCATCGCCGTCGCCGCCGCGTGCACGGCCATCTGGAACGAGAGGGCAAACAGGAAATTCGCGCGCCGATGCCGGGCAAGGTGGTTCGCGTGCTGGTCGCACAGGGTGACTCTGTCGAGGCCGGCCAGGGAATTCTGGTGCTCGAAGCGATGAAAATGCAGAACGAGGTTCGTTCGCCGAAATCCGGCAAGGTGGAAATCCTGCGCGTGCGCCAGGACCAGCCCGTCAACGCTGGCGACGTTTTGGCCGAAATCGGCTGATCGGCCGCTGCTCCAAAGCGGCCGCTTGGACCCTGTCAGTTTTGCGACGAAGCCTTTGGCGCGGTTTGCCCAGGTCCCGCAGGCGATTTTGCGGAGGGTTGTCCCGCCGGAGAATTCATCGAGGAAGAGGGAACTGCCGGTTCGGACGTGGAACCCGGCGCCGAAGCGGACTGCTCCGCCGGCAGCGGTCCGTCCGCGGCCAGAATTCTTTGCGCCAGGTAATTCGTGATGTGCGCCTGGTCGCGCAGCGTGGTCAGGTAAGCCGCGTGCAGCAGTTGTTCTTTCCTCTGGCGCAACGTCTGCCGAATCTCCTGTTGCACCGAGGGATCGGAAAGCGGCCTCTGCCCGGGCTTGATCACCGCGATCAGCTTGATGATTCGATAGCTGTTTTTCACGTGCAGGATTCCGCTGATCTGGCCCGGTTTCAGCGCCAGCACCGCTTGTTTCAGCGCCGGATTGCCCTGATTGAGCGACGACGCCGAAATGAAGCCCAAATCCCCTCCGGTCGATGCCGTCACCGGATCTTCCGAATAATCCCGTGCGAGCGTCGCGAAATCGGCCCCGCCCCGCAGCTTGGCGAGCAGCATGTGAATTTTCCGTATAGCCTGCGCCGGCGTCGTCGCGTCGCTGTTTTTCTGGTTGCGCACCTCGGCGTCCCGGTACGGCGTCACGACGATCTGCGCTACGTGGTATTCCGGCTCGGCGACGTCGTAATCGGCCCGGTTGCGATTGTACGCCGCCTCGATTTCCTTCTCGCTCACCTGGATTTTCGAGGTGATTTCCCGCCGAATCAGGTTGTCGATCGAAACCCGCTGGCGCAAATCGTTCTTCAGCTCGTCCACCGTCAGCCCGCGCTGCGCGAGTTCCTTTTCGAATTGCGCGTCGCTGTACGGCGCCTTCAGCTCGGCGAACCGCTGCTCCACTTCGCTATCGGTCGCCTGGAGCCCCAGCTTCTGCGCCTGCTCCAGCAGCAGCTCGTTGTTGATCAGGTCGTCCAGGATATCGAGCTTGATGTAGGCCGCTTCTTCCGGCGAGGGGTGCTGCGGGCGGTTGTACTGGCTGCGGTAATACCGCTCGACCTGCTGTTCCAGGATCGGGTGGCCGTTGACCATCGCCCAGACGTTCGGCCCGGGGGCTGCCTTGCGCTGGCACGCGACGCTCATGCACGCCGCCGCAACCACCGCCAATACCACGAAGCGTTTCAGCACGCGAGTCCCATCATCCGGCAGGAAGTTGTTCCCGTGACGTCCGCCGCTAGACGGCCTTCGTCACGCGCCCCGAGCGCAAGCAATCCGTGCAAACGCGCACGCGCTTCTTCGCGCCGCCCACCAGCGCGCGCACCTGCTGCAAATTCGGCTCCCAGCGCCGTCTGGTGAGGTTGTTGGCGTGGCTCACGCTGTTGCCGTAGTGCGGCTTCTTGCCGCAAATTTCGCACTGCTTTGCCATGACCGCTCCCGGGAAGCAAGGTTCGACGCACTCGTTATGCGCGGAACCTCTATGCTACCAGAGTTTTCCGTATCCCCGAAACCGCTTCGCCCCGCCTTTGCCTGCCCACGCAGGGCGAGCAAGTTTCCGGATCGTCCAGCCAACCGCACGCAATAGGTCCGCGCCCCACTCGCCTCCTTAGCCCGAAAACAGGCCGCGCCCCGGGTTCGCCAGGTCCGCCTTCGTTTGTTCCCTCCACAGCTCCTGGAACAAATCGATCGTCGCCGGCGCGTGCCCCGCATAATGATTGTTCGCATACGCGAAAACGGGCACGCCCTGCCCGTTGATTTTGTAGATCTCGTTCACCCACTCCCGCAGTTCGTCGCTCCGGTCCACGATCGTTTTGTCCCACGTTTTCGTGCGTTCTTCGATGCCTTTGCGGTCGCCCAGCCACCGGATATACGCGAAATCCGCCGTGATCGGATCGCAGCGCTTGAACCACTCCGCCGGTCGCGGCATCCACGCTCGCAAATGCCGACTGGTTGAAATACCCGAACTGAAAAAGGATCGGTCCCAGCTTCTCGCCCAGACCATCCATCACCGTCAAGAATTGCCCGAGATCCGCATCGCAATCCACCAACACCTTTTCGTGCGTGATGATTTGCGGAATCTTTGCAGCAAAAATGAATCCGGCCGGCGTTTTCGCGTACCACCCCTTCACCGTGGACGCCGAAGGCGCCCGATAGAACGTCGAATCGAGTTCCACGGTATAGAAATGCCGCGCGTAATAACTCAGGTATTCGGCCGGTTTCAAACCCGCAGGGTAAAAGCTCCCAGCCCACCCCGCCGCCGTAAACGCCGAAGTCACCAGCCGGATTCCGCCATGCCGAATCGTGTTCGCCGTATTCATTCTTCAACGTCCCCAGGCCGGCAACCCCAAAGCAGTTCGAATGAAAGCAAAACGACGTCACGCCTTCAAGCGTGATGAATCCATTCTCGCGGCGAACCAGCTAATCACTCATTCCTTTTCCGTTGAGAATTCGCCGCGTGTATTTTTCAATCCTCGACTCGCGGGTCTTAGATTGTTTCGCTGCGGAAAAGTAGAGTACGTAAGCTCTTTGCCGTCCCGGCGTCAATGCGGCAAAAGCAGTTTTCAGTTCGGGCACCGCCTCCCATTTCTTTTGCAGCTCTTGAGGAATGATGAGTTTGGGATTTTTTGTCACTTTCAGGCCGGCTTTTTCCGCGGTAACGGCTTCCTGAAGATAGGTTTTCAGCACGGGCTCCATCTCGACGATTTCCCGTTCACTGGTGAACCGGATCTGGCGTACCGTCTGCGAATTCGGCCCGGGTGCCACCAAAATGCGACTGGCGTCTTTCAGCAAAGCGCCTTTGAAAAACGCCAGCGCGCAGTATTCCTTGAATCCGCTGATTAAGACGACCACGTGCTTCTCAAGCGTGTAGCACGGCTGACGCCACTTCACCTCTTCCGTCAGCCCGCAGTCGAGGAGGATCGTTCTCAACCGCTTCATTTCTTTCTGCCACTTTTTGGCTTTGCGTATGCAGGCATCCACTTCGGGATTCCTGCCTTGGCGTCGCTCAGGCGCAATTTTCATGCCTTGAAGCATACCTGATTTACAGCGTTTGACTTGGAAGTCCCGATGAAGAGGAAAAGGTCATGCGGCGCCTCGGTATTCATGACTGCGTACGGCAGCGTGGTTGTCGTATTTTTCTGCGAACCATCACGCTTCACGGCTTTTGAGCGGCCTTAGGCGGCCAGTTTGGCGCTTCAGCACCAAACTGCTTGGCGTATTCCGCGTTCAGCCTTTGCCAACCCTCGAACTTCACCGCATCGCCACTGACGATCCGGCCGATGGGGGTCCCGCTCAGAAGCCGATCCAGCACATCCAAACAAATGTGCCACCCCGCAGCACCCATGGAGATGAAGCGGCGATCGATACTGTGCCACAGCGTCAGGCGCGTGCCGCCATCAATGGCTTCGAGTTCCCACCGCATATCGTTGTACTCGAGCACCCTGGGAGCGTCGGCTTGCGTCACTTTTGCTTCGAGCGGCGTGGACGTACCCACCCAGGTGAGCTTCACCGTTCCAACCGCACCCAGGTTCCCATCGACATCAAAGGGCGCCCACTCGTGCAGGTGCGCTGGGTCGGTTAGCGCCTGCCAGATTTTTTCCGGCGAGTGGTGGAGCTCTCGCACCAGAATGAGCGTCCACTTTTCTCCTTCCTTTCGTACCTGCGCCCCGCTGGCCGGACCCGGTGTGTACCGCTTGCGTTCGGTCATCTTCTTCTCCTCGTCTTCCGTTTTGTCCGTGTCGGTGGATTCACGCGGTCGAGGTGGCGTTCGAGTGCGTCTACGCGGGCGGACCAGAACCGGCGGAACTGCGCCAGCCACGCATCGACCTCCTGAAGTCGTTCCGGTTTCAATCGGTAGAGACGCCGCTGCGCGTCCGCTCTGGATTCCACGAAACCGGCCTCGCGCAGCACTCGCAGGTGCTTTGAGACGGTCGGCTGCGGCATGCGAAGCCGGCGCTCGATCTCTCCAACCGACCGTTGTGAAGAGGCCAGCAGGCCCAGTATTGCGCGCCGGTTCGGCTCCGCGATGATTTCGAATGCAGATTCCATTCTGTAGGTATACTCCGCAGAGAATATACGTGTCAAGGCATATAATGCGAGGGCCCAGGCAACGTAGCGCTCGGTCTGGGCACGAAAAGGTTGGTGGACGTGGCCGGGCTCGAACCGGCGACCCCCTGCTTGCAAAGCAGATGCTCTCCCAACTGAGCTACACGCCCACACGGAAGGTCGTATAGATTCTAAGGCAGCTTCGGGCGCTTCCCAAGCGCCCTGCCGCGTCTTCGGCAATCCCGGTGGAGGTGGTATTGTTCGGTTGGCGAAGCGTGGATAAACCGTGCGCCGGGTTCAAATTCGGAGGAACGCGGAATGATGGGCGGAAATCGGCCGGATGGGCAGTTGTCCTTTCGAGCGTTTGCGCTGTTGCTGGGGTTTTCGTTGGTTTTCTGTTTCGGTTGCGCGAAGCGTCCGCCGGCCGGTTCCCCGGTTTCCGTGCCCATCTTCACCCGCTCTTTCAACGTTGGGAGCCGGCAGTACACCTACACCGTCGCCGGCAGGAGTCCCGAGCGAGGCGGCACAACGACGATCGCCACCGTGCTTGTTCCCGTCACGCTCGTTTTCGAAGAGTACAAAGACAAAGCAGGAAACCCGCTCGCGATCAGCGCAAGCTCCGACGTGAAAAACGTCCTCGCCTCTCCGATTTTTCAAAAATTTCCTTTCGCCACCGGCGATACGCAATACGGCGACGCAGTGCAGCGCGCCGAGTTTTACAAACAAGCCGTCGCGAACGACTGGCACACGCTTCTCGCCCCTCCGCGCGTCCTGCCCGCGCTCCGAATCGAGATTTCCGCCGCGGATGGCTACGTTCTCACGTCGAAGCGAACGGGCCGCTCCCTTGCCGTGGTGGATCGCGATCTCGTTATGAAACAGTTTTTCACGCAGATCTCGAAAATGCCCATCGCCCACAACACCCTCGTCATCGCCTTGACGAAAGACGCCGATTTCTACGCTATAGGCGACGCGACGGTCTGTTGCTCCTGGGGCCTGCACGGCATTCACCAGGACCCGGAAGCGAAATCCTCGCGGTCGTTCGTATTCGCCAGCTATCTCGATCCCGGCGTTGTGCCCCGCTTTTCCGATATTCAGCCGCTCACGCAACAAATCGCCGAGTGGATGAACGATCCACTACAGGGCTATCACTCAAACAATTTCCCGCGCTGGCGAGATCCCTCCCAGGACGGCGCCTGCGGCGGCGACGGCGAAGGCAGCGCGTATCGCTATGCCGAGCCGACGGACGGCGGTTCTTTGCCAAACGCGACAGCCGTGACGATGAATGGCATCACGTACCATCTGGAAAATGTCGCCCTGCTCGCCTGGTTCGCGGAAAATCAGCATCCCGATACGTTTCAGGGAGCGCACAGTTTTCCCGATACTCACGCGCTCGCCGGCCCAGCCCAGCCCTGCGCGTCCTACTTCCCGCGAAATGTGACGCCCACGGCTTCGCCGCTTCCGAACCTGCACGCACCGAACGGTCACGAATTAATCGGTTATTGGACGGAGGGTTTCGCGGCCAAGTCGTTTCCTCTGCGGGACGTTTCCCCGCAATGGGACGTCGTGATCGTCGCCTTCGCCCCTCCGGCAAAAGGCTCGACGAGCGTCCTTCATTTCTCGCCGCCGCGCGGCTACACGCCGGGGCAATTTAAAACCGATATCGCGGCCTTGCAGCGCAAGGGCAGGAAAGTACTGATTTCGTTGGGCGGCGGCGGCCAGGTGGTCACGCTCAGTACACCCGCGGAATTGCGTGCTTTCGTCTCGAGCGTTTCCTCCATCGTCCAAACCTACGGTTTCAACGGCGTGGACCTCGATTTCGAAACGCCTTCGCTCATCCTCGATCCCGGCGACACGAATTTCCGCAAGCCGACCACGCCCGCGATCGTAAATCTGATCGCCGCCATGCATCAGCTTCATCGCCGTTTCGGCCCCAAATTCATGCTGGCCGAAGTGCCCGAAGGCCCGCAGGTTCCCGCCGGCCTCGAAACCTATGGCGGCCAGTTCGGCTCGTTCCTTCCCGTCATTTACGGAACGCGCCACATTCTTTCCTTCGTCGACGTGCAGGATTACGATACGCCGCCGCTCGAAGGCCTCGACGGAAACTACTACATGCCGCGCACGGCCGATTACTACGTGGCGATGACGGAATTGTTGCTTCACGGTTTTCCCGTCGGCCGCAACCCGAAATTATTTTTCCCGCCGTTGCCGCCGCAAAAAGTCGCGGTCGGATTCCTCGTCGGCCGCTCGCCTCTGGGTGCCATCGAAAAATCGATGCGATACCTGATCCAAGGCAAGCCCTACGCTGGAAAGAAATACGATCTGATGCGCCGTTCCGGCTATCCCGGCCTCGACGGCGTGATGTTTTGGAATATTCAAGCCGACCGGTGGAACAACTTTCAGCTGTCCAACGCCGTCGGTCCACTCCTGCACGCTCTTCCGCGCGCCCGCCGCTAGCCGCAAGCCTCGAAATCGCGCGGATTTCCGTGGGCGCGTGTCACGGGGCGGGGAATCGCTCGCTTCGGCGCAATCACCGTGCGATCTCGCGTGGCGGCCTAAACTTTCACTCGCTCGGCGAGGTGCACCAGATAATCCATTGCAATCAATTTCGCTTTCACTGTGTTTCCATACCGATATTTTGGCTGCGCGGCCATCGCGACCATCCGGACGATTGCACCCGGAAGATTTCGGCTGGTGTCGTGAACCTGTTCCCGAAATTCCCGCAGATCCAGCCCTCCGAGTCCTTCTCTCTCCATTGCCGCGTCGAGCAAAGCTCGCGCCTCTTCGTTCGTGAGTGGCCCCAACCCCAGCCGCTGATCCTCCGACCAGAAAAGCCGCCCCACCCGCCCGATATCGCTTTCTTTGAGGCCGCGCGCGAGCAAATAAACCGGCGTGTTTCGCATCCGGACCACTTCGCGCAGAAAATGGCAATGAGCCAGGCCAAGTCGGCCGCCATCGTCCCAGAACGTCCAGTAGCGGCCGCGGTCGAAAGCGCGAAACACCAGCCCGCGCAACCGACCGCTCGTCTGCTTCTTCACCCAGCGTTCCAGCCGCTCGGATTCCGCTGCCTGCGCCGGAATCGCCGCGCACACCACCGCGTCCCTCGCCACGAAAAGTCGCATCGCGAGCTGTCGCAGCAGATTTTGCAGCGACCCTTTCGCGCTCACTCGCAGGCACGAATTCTTCATCGCCCAGGGAAGATTCGCCAATGCCCGTTCCACCAGCGCCGATTTCCCGCTGTCCGGCGCTCCGAAAATCAAAAGGCTGCGGCGGTCGCGAATGGCGGCCATGAATCGCTCGAGTTCCCGGCCGCGTCCGAAAAACAGCCCGGTTTGTTCCGGCGATTTCACCGCCGTCGGTCCCGGCTGGGAATCGAAACGGTCTCTCTTCGTCGTCATCGTTTTATCGGCCGCCGCTCGTCATTCGGCCTGGGCCGGTCGCGTCTGGCGAATCTCCTGCTCGAGACGCTGCAGCCGTGCCAGGGCCGATTCCACCGCCGCAGCACCCGATTCGCGCGCCGATCGCGCGTGCACGAGCGCCTGTTCGGCGATTCGGCTCACTTCATGGAGCAACCTTCGAATTTCCACTTCCAGCCTGCTCCGGCTATCCTGCGCCCGGATCAAAACGTCGCTCTGTACACGGGCGCTGTTGGCTTCGAGCAGATGCTCCAGGAACTCTTCGGCGTCGCCCCGAATCGCCGTTCCCGCTCCCACGGCCGCGAGCAGCCAATCGGCCAGCCAGCGCAGCGGCGAAGCAGGCTGTGCCACTTCGATCAAATCGAGAAACGAAAACCGCGAACTCACACGGAATCCCGTTTCCGCGTCGAGCGCGTGCGGCATGCGGCTGAATTCAGTCACTCCCGCATCCGCCAGCTTTCGCAAAAACGCGTTGCCCATTTCGACGAACCGCCCCGTGACCATCCCGTACTCGCGCTCGGCATCCTTCTGCTCGGTGGAAAGCCACGGCAGCACGCACTTCTTCGCGATTTCCTGCGCCTCTCGCATCAACGCCCGCCGGTACCGAGGTCCAGTTTGCCGCGGCACGGCCTGCGCCGCTTTCCGGAATTCCTCCATCGCCTCGGGAAACGCCCTGCGAAGAAAATTCCTGCGCCGCTCGACGAACAGGTCCGAAAGACGCTGCTGCTCGGCCATCAGCAAAAAGCCCAACTCCCGCATCGAGCGTTCCGACTCGGCGATCGCGGTGTTCATTGCCGCAATGCGCCGCTCGGATTCCTCGATCGGCCGGGCGAGCGCCTCGCGCTCTTCGGCAACGATCGCCAATAGCTCCTCGCTCAGCCTCGCGAGGCCCCGCTCGCCGGCCGCCAAAACGATCTGCCGTCCCGAATTCTCCACCAATCGCTCGAGCGCCTCGATCAATTTCGGCCAGTCGCGTTGCGGTCCCCGCTCTTCGATCCGTTCCCCGGCGCTCACCTCGAGCACTGGCCCGACCGGCCTTTTCAGCCCTTTTTCGAGCAGTGCGCTGGCGAATCGCTTCGCCGCCGCTCGTTCCTCATCCGTTGTCCGGTCCGCCTTGTTCAACACCACGATAACGTCGCGAACGTTCCACGCGACGCTCTCGACGAGCGCCAATTCTTCGCCCGCCAGCGGCGGGTCCGCGCCGACCACCACCAGCGCCGCGTCGATATGGGGAATGAAATCCCGCGTGGCGGCAGTGTTGCCGGCGAAAACCGAACCGAGTCCCGGCGTATCCACCAGGCACATGCCGCCGGAAAGCAGCGGGTTGGGAACGAAGACTTCGACGCCGGTGACTCCTTTTGTATTTTCGGGATTCCATTCCTCCGATACATACTCTTCCACGTCCGCAGCGTCGATTTCCCGCCACGAGCGGTCGCGCTCCCTTACACGCGCCTTCCGTTCCGAGCCAAATCGCACCACCGTCGGCACCGCCGTGACGGGAATGAAGCCGACCGGCAGAACCGGCGCGCCGATGAGCGCATTGATCAGTGTGGATTTGCCGCGCTTGAACTGCCCGACGCACGCAACGTAGAATCGCCCTTCCGAAATTCGGCCGGCGAGTTCAGACGCCTGCTCGGCCATGGGCTTTGCGCCGAGTTCTTCCCCTAGTTTCGCCAGACGGAGCAGGCTGCCTGCGGCGTCGCCAACGGCCGCGCCCACCGTTCCGGCGGAGGAAGCTCCCGGCATCGCGGTCGCGTGCGCAGGCTTTTGCTCCTCGCCTGCCGTCACAGAGAGCCTCCGATCGTCCGCTGAAAGTCTTTGGGCCTGCATGGAAATTCGTCCACTCGCAGCCGGAAAAACATCGCTGATTTTTCGGGGATTCCAACCGGGGAAGGCCGCCGACCCTTGGCTCCCACCCCATCGGGAAATAACCCCGCAGTAGGAGTCATCTTCCCCGTCAGGGGCGGTTCACGGCGAACTCCAACGCCACAAACAAGTATCCAAATTTGGGCTCCCGTCCGTCAATCCGGGACACGCGCCAACGCGCTCCTTGTCTCTGCCGCGGCCGAGCGCGCGGAGATAAAAAAAGGGGCGGGATAACGTCCCCGCCCCCGTGATGCTTGTCGCTGCCGGCTGCCTAAAACTGCAGCAAAAGCGCTAACTGAATCTGGCGCGACGACCCGAAATCGCCAGGTGAGAAGCGCGTGCTGGTAATCACGCCAAAAGTGGGACTGCCTACGTTCAGGTTGGGATCGCCGAAGTTTGGATGGTTGAAAATGTCGAACGCCTCGGCGCGGAACTGGAGGTTCATCTTCTTCACCAGCTCCGTGTTTTTGATGATAGAGAAATCCGTGTTGACGAAGTCGGGGCCGATGATCGTATTGCGCCCGGAATTGCCCGGCGAGCAGACCAACGAGCCGCTCGACGTCGAACACGGCGACGCGAACACTTTCGGATTGCCGATCCAGCCATTCGGGTTCCCCGTCACGTCGACGGGCCCGGTGACGTTCGGCCGCAGCGTCGCTCCGGGGAACAGCCCGCCCGCGGCCGTATAGAACACGGTCAACGGATTGCCGCTCTGCGCTTGGGTAATCAGCCCGAATTCCCATCCGGAAACGAGCCGGTTGCCCCTGAACGGCAGTTGGTAGAAGCCGCTCAGGACGAAACGGTTGGTGGCGTTGAAGTCGGAAGGTCCGTACTCTCCGCGCAGATTGTAGCTGTTTTGCGGAAGGTTGTTCGGCACGTCCAGCGAGCTGTAATCATTGGAACGGGAAAGTGTATACGACGCCGTAAATTCCAGCCCGTGCGAGGTCCGTTTGTTCAGAGTCACCCACATCGCGTTGTAATTGGAGTTGCCGTTGCTGTTGAACTGCGCGATCTCGCTGAAATTGGAGTACGGCAGTGCTGCCTGGTAGACGCCGTTCACCACCAGCGGTTGATTCAGGTTCACTTCCTGCTGCAAGTGGGTGCCCTTGATCCCCACGTACGCCACCTCGATCGCCATCGTCGAGGTCAGCTCGCGTTCGACCGAAAGGTTCCAATCCTGCGCGTAGGCGTCGTGGTAGTTCGGATCGACGGTGCTGGGAGAAACCGTGCGGGGATTTGCCGGCGGATTTTCCAGCGTGATCGCGCTAGTGGGTGAAGAAGCGGCGAGCGGAGTGGCGAACGGCGGGTTACCCGTCAGCCCCGAGACGATGTTCGTCACCGGCTGCTGGGTCAGAATCGCGTAACCGCCGCGCACCGAAGTCTTCCCGTCGCCCCACGGATCCCAGGCAAAACCGACGCGCGGTTGAAAGTTTTTGTTATTCGTCTGGAATGGCTGGCCATATCCCGGCGTACCGATCTGTATCAGCGAATCGGAGGTTGGATCGAAGACCGACAGGCGGTTGTTCGCTTCCGAAGGGGTCGAATTCCAATCGTACCGCAACCCCAGATCCAGAGTGAGGTTCGGCATGACTCTGTAATTATCCTGAATGAAAACTCCCCACGCGGGCTCAAGGATTTTGTTGTTGCCGTTTCCGACGAGCGTGGTAAAGAGCGCGGACCGGTCGTTGATAAAGTTCGCCATGCTCGTATACACGAATTCGCCCATGTTTTCAGCAATATTGTTGTTGTAGAACCGCCGGATTTCACCGCCGATGGCAATGTTGTGATTGCCTTTTAGCCAGCTCAGTGTGTCGTTGAGCTCGACCGTGGTGTCGCCGCGACCCTGCGGTTCTCCCGGCGGATTGCCGAAAAGCGGGCCGCCCGAAACGAGGATCAGCGGAAAACCGGGCGCCGTCACCCCGGCAGGAAGGTTGATCCCGAGCGAAGAAGCCGAGATCGAACTGCTGTTCGGCAGGAAAGTGATGTGAATCCGGTTGAATCCCAGCCGGACTTCGTTGGTCATATTCGGGCTGATTACGTGAGCTTCGCTGAGGGTCAGGAGTTGCCGCCGGGCATCGCGCGTGTCGCCGAAGTGTGGCACGTTTGCCGCCGCGGTCGGCTCGAAACGGTGGTCCTGTTCGATCGCGTAGTATCCATGGAAGTGATCGTCCGGGTCGATCATGTAGGTGAAATCGCCCGTGCCCTGATCCAGGTTCACCTGTACGCTGGTTGAGCCGAAGAACGCTGGCTGCCCTGCCAGGGTTCCGTTGGCTCCGGGCAGCAGCTTCAGAAGGTTATTGACCGCGGCGCTGCTCGATGTGGTCCCCGACGCGGGCACCGGCGTGACCAGGGGAATCGCGTCGCGCTGGCGCAGCCCTTCGTAGCTCAGAAAGAAAAACGCCTTGTTCTTTTTGATGGGCCCGCCGCCGTCCGCGCCGAAATCGTTTTTGATCAGCGGAGTTTGCGGGTGCGGCTTGGTGTTGAAGAAATTCCGCGCGTCGAAATAGCTGTTCCGCAGAAACTCGAACATCTCCCCGTGGAACTGGTTGGTGCCCGACCGCGTCGCGATGTTGACAATCGAGCCGGAATTGCGCCCGTATTGGGCGGGGAAGTTGGAATTGTCGATTTTGAATTCCGAAATCGTGTCGATCGAGGGCTGGAACGTGATCTGGTTCTGCACCCCGTCGTTAAGGTTGATCCCGTTGACCATCCAGTTCGTCGTGTCTTCACGCTGTCCGGCCGTGTTGATGGCAAACGACCCCAACCCTTGAAGCGGAAAAGAAAGAAACGAGTTTTGCGGCGGCGTCACCGTCCCGGGAGACAGCAAGCCCAAATCGACGAAGTGGCGTCCATTGAGCGGTATCTGCTGCACCGTCTTCTGGTTGATCACCTGGCTCATGGCGGGACTGGTCGTATTCACCAGCGGCGCACCACCCGATACCACCACTTCCTGCGACGCCTGGCCCACCAGCAGGTGCGCGTTCTCCAGCACCGTGCTCGCCACGTTCAGGTTGACGCCTCTGGCGATGAATTTCCGGAATCCCGAAGCTGTCACCGTGATCTCGTAGACGCCCGGCAGAAGGCCCGGAACCAGGTAGTTTCCCGCCGAATCCGTTTGCGTCCGGAATTCGACCCCCGTCTGCTGGTTGCGAACCACCACCGCGGCGTGTGGCACCGCCGCGCCGCTCGGGTCCGTGACGGTTCCTTGTATCGTGCCTGACGATTGAGCAAAGGCAACGGCCGTGACTGCAAAAAGCACCGCCATCGCCATTGCCAGCTTCACCAACCCGCCGACAAAAGAAGTAAAACCCCACTCTCCGAATTTACGCATCGCCCCTCCAGGTATCCTCGGAACGCAGAGTTAGAATCTATTCAGTTTTTGGAGAGTCTCCCCCGTATTGCCACTGCCCATCAGGTCGGGAAACGGAGCAAAGCGGCGCAAAAAGAACCCCAAAAGCCAGGTCCCTGGATACAGGTTTGCGCCTTACGCAGACGGCTTTGAATGAAACCCCACGCCCCCTACCCGCTGCCCCACTAGCATCTACAGGATTAGCATTAAGCTTAGGGCGATGTCAATCTTCACTTTCAGGCCGGCTTCCTGGCCCGCTGCGACTACGTTGCCCTCGCTCCGGTTGCGGATTTTGGCCTTCTCGGGAACTGCCCGATCAAATCGCTCGCGATAGCCGCGGTCGTAGCGAACCTTCCGAGTTCGGCGGATCGGATTCCACTCACACGGGCCGTTGAGCCGGCCGGGCAGCCGGCTCCGCCGTCAGCCGGTTCAGCAGCGGAACGAGCGCCGTGGCCGCGAGCGCGGAAACCAGCGCTCCGCCGCCGAGCAACGAAAACACCCGCGTATAAAATGGCAACGTCGCCGTCGCCTGCGTCACACCCGCGGGAATGCTCGCCATCCCCGCAATCGCCCCTCCGGCATAGAGGCCCACTCCCATGCCCAGAAACCACGCGCCCATCACGATTCCCCGCGACCGCTCCGGCACCAGTTGCGACACCATCGAAAATCCCAGCGCGCTGATCAGCAACTCACCCAGCGATTGCGCCCCGTATCCCGCCACCAGCCACCACGGCGAAACGA
>JAKASX010000058.1 GCA_021818865.1 Acidobacteriota bacterium | reverse complement strand
TGGCCCAGCTCAGCCAGGCAACTGCCGGTTACCAACCCGACGTATCCGCAACCAATCACCGAAATTTTCACGGAAGTGAGCTCCGTTCTCTTTTGCCCTACTGTACCGCAATATTTGAGGGCCCGGAATGGCCGCTTGCCATGCGAATGCTGGCCGCGCGCGGCAGTTCAGCCCGGGCCTTTCAGAGTTCGCCGTTGCCGGCGGGAAACCCCCGGTTCGCCAAAAATCCGCGCAGCCCGAACCACAGCAGCCGCGGCTGATTCTGGCAAAGCCGCAGAATCATGCGAACCGCATCGTCGCGATGGAAGCGCGCCAGCGACTCATGCGTCGCCGGGTTCAACAGATCGAGCAGGTGGGAATATTGTTCCTGACCAAGCGGATGGAGCGAGCGACGTACCAGCAGATGGAGATTCAATTCGCGCCGCAGCGAGCGCAGTTCACCCGCGCCGTCGGCTCGAAGGATAGCCTGCGCGATGGCATGGGCGCCGCGCAACCCCGTCACGATGCCGCCAACCGTTGTCACTTTCACCTGGGAGGCGGCATCTCCAGCCAAGTAGACGTCTGTGGCACCCACCTTGCGATGCACGGGGACCCACCCCGTGTAGACCGGAATGCGCGCGCCTTGGTATTCGATCGGCTCGAGCCGCTGCCGTTCCAGAAACGCCTCCAGACAGCGGCGCGTCTTCTGGCCGTCTTCGCCGATCAAGCCGAGCGCTCCGCGGTCTTTCCCCTCGGGAATCAGCCAATAGAAGTAGGGAGTGTCGTCGGGCACGAACCAGACTCGCACGGTATCGCGAGGGTAATCGGCGGGCAGCCGAACGACCGCTTGCAGCAGAGGAACCGTTTCCGGCGTCGGCCAGCCCGCTGCCCGGCGCACTTCGCTCACTACGCCGTCGGCGCCCACTACGGTCGCCGCGGGAACCATTTCGCGCGTGCCGTCTTCCCTGCGTTCCAGTTCGATTGCCGGGCCTCGCGCGTTCGCGGCGAAGCCAACGAATCGCCGGCCCAGGACCAACTCCGTTCCCGCGGCGCACGCACGGTCGGCCAGAGAGCGAATGAGCGCGGAACGTTCGATGATCAGGTCGGGACGATCCAGAGAAAGCTGGACGGAGCGGTCGCCGCTCCAGAGTTCAAACCGACGAATCTCGTTTACAACGGACGGTTCGCCGGCCGCACCCAGCATTTCCCGCATGCGGCAGGTCACGATCAACGTGCGCTGGGCGGGATCGAGACGCTCCGCCCGTTCATACACGCGAACCCTCCGGCCGCCGCGGCTGAGCAGCCACGCCGTGTAAAAGCCGGCGGCCGAGCCGCCAATCACGGCAACAGGGGCGGCGGGACTTGGCCACGCAAGCGACCGTTCCCCCTGAATTGTTTGCGGAAGCGTCGGGGTCACTGAATTGAACTATCCCAGGCTCATCAATGCCGGAAATCAAACAGTATAGCGGACGGCGACCCCGTGCAGAAAGAATTTAGGGTGGTTACGGGTTACGGGAAAGAACTAATTTCTCAACAACGTGCTTAGCGATGGCGCGCGGGCTTGGCCTGGCCGTCGAAAGGGACCTTTTCGAAGAAGGCAACCAGCGCCAGAACCGCTGCCGCGACGGCTCCCGCCAGGATGAAGGAGGCGAGCGGAGGCCAATCCGCAACGAGCAGGGCCAACGATCCGCCGACGCATCCGAGCCCGTACATTGCAATGACCGCGCCGCGCTGTCCGCCGGCAAGCTTGGCCATGCGATGGGCGGTGTGATCCCTGCCGGGTGTGGCGAACGGGACCAAGCCGCGCCGCGTGCGCGAAATGGTGACCAGCAGCGTATCGAAAATGGGCACCAGCAGAATCAAGACGGGCACCATCCATGCTGTCGCATGAGGCGTATTGCCGATGCGGAGCTTCAGCCCCAGCGTGGCCATAAGGAAGCCGAGAAACATGGCGCCGGAATCGCCCATGAAAATCTTGGCCGGCTTGAAATTCCAGCGGAGAAAGCCCGCCGCCGCTCCGAGCGTGGCCGCCGCGAGCACGCGAACCACCGTCTGGCCCTCGATCGAGGCAAAGAGGGTGAAAAATGCGGCTGCGATTCCGGCGACGCCGGCGCACAGACCATCCATGTGGTCAAGGATGCTGAATGCCGCGGTGATGCCCACCACCCAAAAGAGCGTGAGAGCGATGTCGAGAACCGCGCCGTAATGCGGGACGAGCGGTGTGAAAACCCGGGCGCGAATCCCGGAAACCAGCAGAATTACGGCCGCCGCGGGCATCGCGACGAAGAGCTTCACCTGATGATGGAGCAGTCCGCGATCGTCCAGCAGACCGACGCCGCCCAGCAGCGTCGCCCCTGCCAGGATTCCCACCGTTTGCACGGCGAAATGCCCGTGCAACGAAACCAGCGACGCAATCACCACGCCGCAATAGATGGCGAGGCCGCCGAGCAAGGGAATCGGCTCCAGATGAATCTTGCGCGCGGCCGGTTGATCCACAAACCCCACCTGTAACGCGAACCGGCGCACCGGCAGCGTCAACGCCAAACTCGCCACCAGAGCGATGGCAACGGTGAGGAGCGTTGTCAGCATCGGTTCCGAATATCTTAACGCTCGGTGAGCTTCTGTTCGAACATCTCCGTCACTTCTTCTTTCTTCTTTTCGCCGTAGTACCAGTCGATCGTTCGGCGCAATCCTTCGGCGAAAGGCGTTTTTGGCTCCCAGCCGAGGAGTTGCTTGGCCATGCGGTTGTCGGCCACGCGATTGCGCGGCCCCGTCGGCATGTTGGGAAGCAGGCGGATCTCGGCCTTGTGACCGGTGTAATCGAGCACCATGTGCGCGGCGTCGAGAACCCGCACGCGCTCCATCGTGCCCAGATTCACCGCGGCGGCGTCATCGATTCTTTCCGCCGCCAGGACCGTTCCGCTCACGATGTCGTCAATGTAGGTCCAGTTTCTGATCTGCGTGCCGTCGCCCCAAACGTCAAACGGATTTTTGCCGAGAAACGCCCGCGCGATCATCGCGATCACCGCGTGATTTTCCACGCCCCTTGGCCCGTACACGGTGAAGTAGCGGCAGGAAGCGGCCGCCATGCCGTGCTCGCGGTGATAGGCGGCGAGCGTCAATTCGGCCATCAGCTTCGCCCAGCCGTACATGTTGTCGGCGTCGTAGGGCGGCCGCACCAGATCCTCGGTCAGGTAGAGTTCCTTGGTGGTGTCGGTCTGGAGGTAATTGGGATAGACGCAACCGGAAGAGGCGAAAACCGTCTTCCCGACGCGCGCCCGCAGCGCTTCCGAAAAAATCAGGCCGTCAAGAAACAGATTCGATGCGGGACCGGCCTGGTGAAGATCCACGTACCCGCGCCCGCCGTGATCCGCGGCCAAATGGAACACGATGTCCCGCCCTTCGACGGCCTGGCGCGCCACTCCCGGTTCGCGAAGATCGGCCTCGATGAATTCCAAGCGCGGATTGGCTTGGTGCTGCTGGAGATTTTCGATTCGCCCGCTCGTCAGGTTGTCCACGGCACGGACGCTTGCACCGCGCGCCAGCAGCGAATCCACCAGATGCGAGCCGATGAACGAAGCTCCGCCGGTGACCAGCACCTTCTTTGCACCCCAACCGTCTCGCGCCAGATTCAACATCAGATTGCCTCCTCAATGGTTTGTCGCAGCAGCTGGAGTTGCCGCCCGCGATCGAATTCGCTTGCCTTTTCCCGCGCCCTGCGCCCCATTTCGGCCAGTGCTTCCGGCTTCGCGCGCAGTTCACGAACAGCCGCGACGACGGAAGCGGGATCGTCCGGATCGGCCACGCGGCCGCAGTCCGCCGCTTCGACGATGCGTGCCACGTCACTGGTTCGCGGGGCGACGGCGAGGATGGGCCGGCCCGCCGCCAGAATGCCATACAGCTTGCTGGGAACGACGACACCTTCCAGTCCGCGGCGCACCGTCACCACATGCACGTCTGCCGCTGCGAGCACGTACGGAATTTCCCCTGCCGGCCGAAAAGGCAAGAATCGCACACCGTGCAGCCCTTCCGCCATAGCTTCCAAGCGGCCCTTTTGCGCGCCGCCGCCAACGAAAACCAGGCCTACTCCTTCCTCTTGCAGTTGGCGTGCAGCTTCGATCAAAGTCGGCCAAGCGCCGTAAAATCCTAGATTTCCCGCATGCAGGGCCACGAAGCGGAAGTCCTGCCGGATTCCCGCTGTGGTGGGATGCCCGTTTACCGGAGCCAGTTCGCCCAGGGTCGCACCGTCGCGAACCACAACGATTCGAGCGGGGTCCACGCCCTTAGCGGCGATCCGCTCGCGCATGTCTTCCCCCAGTACGATCACGCGCGTCGCCTGACGCAAGGCCCGCCGGTGCATGCGTTCCCACGCTTGCACGAGGCGCCCTTTTCCCACAATTTCTCCGCCCAGTGCCATGTCGGGATAGAGGTCTCGAATGTTGTAAACAAATGGCAACCGCCGGCGCTGCGCGACCCAGGCCCCAAGCAAACCAACGATGGGGGGATCGGTCATGGTCATGACCAAGTCGGCCGGAGTTAAGAGAGCGGCTGGGAGGGCGAGCGACAGATACGACAGATAGTTGCTGACGCGGCGATTCATCCTGTGGCGGGGAAACGCGGTCGAGCCGACGCGCCGAACCCACACGCGGCCATGATCTTCGACCCTGCTCCAGTAATACGGATGGTACTCGGAAGGATCGTAGGAAGGCCTGCCGGCGATGACGGTCACCTGATGGCGTTCGGCGAGCGCCTGAACGACGGCTTGCGCCATGTTGGCCGTTGCCGAAGTGTCCGGCGGGAAATATTCATTGAGCAGGAGGATGCGCATTCGCTTCGAATCTCGTTCTTGACGCGTTCCCGGCTATTCCCGGAGCGATTCGGGCAATTCCGGCGCCCGGTCGATCAGGTAATCGCCCAGCACCAGCGCGTCCATCTGCGTTCTCAGGAAGCAATCAATCGCTTCCTGCGGGCTGCAGACGATCGGCTCGCTTTCGTTGAATGACGTATTCAGCAGAACGGGAACGCCGGTCTGCCGGCGGAACTCCTCGATCAGCGCCCAAAAGCGCGGATTCGCGTCGCGATTCACGGTTTGCAGGCGTCCGGTGCCATCCACGTGGGTGGGCGCGGGAATTTCGTTCCGCTTTTCCGGCTTCACCGGAAACGCCATCTGCATGAAGGGCGAAAGGCCCGGCGCGTCGAAATATTCGGAAACCGCTTCTTCGAGAATCGAAGGAGCGAATGGGCGGAACGGTTCTCGGTGTTTGATGCGGCGATTCAGGGTGTCTTTCATCTCGGCGCGCCGCGGATCGGCCAGAATGCTGCGATTGCCCAGCGCGCGCGGTCCCCATTCCATGCGCCCCTGGAACCACCCGATGATGCTGCCCTCGGCGAGTTGAGCGGCCGTTTCTTCCACCAGACCCCGCTGATCGAGCTGGCGAATCCGGAATCCCTTTTCCGGCAAACCCGTCTGCCGGATCGCCTCGCGCAGGTGCGCATCGAGGTAACCGGGACCCCAGTACGCGTGGTCCATCACGAATTGCCGCTGCCGACCAAGGATCTGGTGGTACAGGTGAAAGGCCGCGCCGATGGCCAAACCAGCATCGCCCGCCGCGGGTTGCACCCAGACCTGCTCGAAAGGCGTTTGGCGGAAAATTTTTCCGTTGGCCACGCAGTTGAAGGCCACGCCGCCCGCCAGGCAGAGGTTTTTCATTCCCGTGCGCTGATGCAGCTCGTTGAGCATGGCGAAAAGGACTTCTTCCAGAACCGCCTGCTGGGACGCGGCGATGTTCTGGTGACGGCCTTCGATCGGCTCTTCGGCCTTGCGCGCCGGGCCCAGCAATTGTTCGAGCGCATCCGAGTAGAGCCGGCCGAGGACGGGAGATTCGTCGCCGCGGCTCCAGGTGAGCTCAGCCCCGTCGATCTGGTGACGGAAATACTCCAAACCCAGCCGGAAATTGACGCCCGGCGCGGGCTGAACGATCCGGTGGAATTGATCGAGGAAAGACGGTTGGCCGTAGGAAGCCAGTCCCATCACCTTGTATTCGTCGCCGAATTTCCAGAATCCCAAATACTGGGTGATGGCGGTGTAGTAGATGCCGAGCGAGTGAGGAAACGCGACGTCGCCTTTCACCTCGATACGCGAACCCTGTCCGACGCCCCACATCGCGCTGGCGAAATCGCCGAGTCCGTCCACCGAAAGCAACGCCGCCCGATCGAACGGCGAAACGAAGAAGGCGCTGGCCAAATGGGCCTGATGATGCTCCAGCCGGTGAAACTGCGCGCGAACGCGTTCGGGAGAAACGCCCAGCGCTTCGGCGAGCTGATAATGGACGCCCGCGAATCGCGCCATGACCTTCGCGCGGTCCGAGGCAAAACGCGGCATGCGCGCGGCGAACATCAGTTTTTTCCACAGCCGCGCCCACGGATTGCGCGGCACGACGATGTAGTCCACATTTTCGATTCCGATGCCCGCTTCGGCCAGACAGTGGCGAACCGCCTGAACGGGGAAGCCTGCGGCGTACTTTACGCGATTGAATCGCTCTTCCTCCACCGCGGCCACCAATTGGCCGTTCTGCACGATCGCGGCCGACGCGTTCGGATGGTACGCATTAATGCCCAGAATATTCATCGGACTCCCTTGGCGTCCGTCATGACGTCAGCAGCCTCAACGGCAGCCGCGATCGCGCCGGACGGGCCCAGATACCGTCGCGCCCAGCGGTTCAGCACGTACAAACTCCATGGACGCGACCAACTGGTGCGCCGCTCGAGAAAATCCCGCCAGACCTGAAACAGTGCGGCTCGATTGAAAAAGGGCTCCAGCGCAGCGGCCGGTTCGGCCAGTCCCGCTTCGACTTCCGCTCGGAGCGGCCCTCGCAGCCAGCGTTCCCATGGCAACGTGAACGTTCGTTTGGACGCCGCAGTGACTTCTCGCGGCAGCAGATCTCCCATCGCGGCCGCGAGCAGCGGCTTCGCCGCTCCCCGCTTTGCTTTCCACCTGGTCGGAAGCGAAACCACGTATTCCACCAATTCCCGGTCCAGCAGCGGCACGCGCACCTCGAGTGAATGCGCCATGCTCATCGCGTCGGTGTCGCGCAACAGCGTGTTCACCATATAGCCGCGGATTTCCAGTTGGGAAATTTGGGAAAATTCGTCCGCGTCGGCCACCGCGCGCACCGTCGCTTCCCTCCATTCACTCCCGGCGAATCCGGCACCGAGCGGCATCAGTTTTTTCACCTCATCGGGCGGAAAGAGCAGGCGGGTGAAAAAATATGGGTGAGGGAACTGGCCAGGATCGCGCAGCAGGCTGGCGAGTTTCCTGCCCCTGTCGTGCCGGCCCAGCACCGAAGCTGAGCTTTCGAGCAAACGTCCTGCCGGGCGTCCGGCTGCACCCGGCAAACGGCGGGCAACGCGCGCTGCCAAAGGACCGCTGACGAATGTTTCATACCCGCCGAACAGTTCATCTCCACCCAGCCCGGAAAGCGCGACCTTCAAACCGGCTTGCCTGGCGGCGCGGGAAACAAAATATGTGTTGATTCCGTCCATGCTCGGCAGGTCGAGCGAAAAAAGAGCCTTCTCATGCGCGGCGAGTGCCTCTTCTCCGGTAAGAAGCGATTGCTGGTGGCGCGTGCCGAAACGGCGCGCGGTTTCTCCCGCCTGATTTCCTTCGCTGTATCCTTCTTCATCGAAAACCAACGTGAACGTGCGCACCGCATCCGATTCCCGGCTCGCAAGCGCCGCAAGCGCCGTGGAATCCATGCCGCTGCTGAGGAACACGCCGAGCGGAACGTCGGCGACCAGATGTGACCGAACGGCCGCGTCGATTCTGCTACGTGTCTCGCGCGCCGCTTCTTCCGCGCTTGCCGGTGGATTTTCATGGCGCGCGCGCGCCGCATCGGCAAGCGTCCAATACGGCTGCGGGTCTGCCGCCTGAATGGCTTCATCGAGCTTCAGTTCAAGCTGGTAACCCGGTGGCAGGGAATGCACGCCTTCGATCAGCGTGGAGGGCTCGCTCAATGACCCGAACAGCAAGTAGCATCCCAGGCCTTCCGGCGCCACTCTTGCTTCGATTCCCCCGCCAGCCAGCAGCGCCCGCACCTCGGAAGCGAAAAACAGCCGGCCGCCGCAGATCGCGTAATAGAGAGGTTTGATGCCCAGACGGTCGCGCGCCAGCAGCAATCGCAGAGGATGTTGCCGCTCGGCATCGGCGAATTCCGCCACGGCAAAGGCAAACATTCCGTCGAGATGGCAAGCGCAGTCCTCGCGCCAAGTCTCGTAGGCGTGGACGATCGTTTCGGTATCCGATTGCGTGCGGAATCTGTGCCCCAGGCCTTCCAGTTCACGACGCAGTTCGCGGAAATTCGAAATTTCTCCGTTGAAGACCACCAGGACGCAGCCATCTTCGTTGGCGATGGGCTGATGGCCTCCCGGCAGATCGATGATGCTCAGCCGCCGCGAGCCCAGCGCCAGACGCGGGGCGAGCAGGGACCCGGAATCGTCCGGTCCGCGATGATGCATGGCGGCGATCATGCGGCGAAGGACGGGCTCGGCCGCGCCGGTTTGTTCACCTGCAATTCCACAGATTCCGCACATGCTCTGGTCCGGTCTTTCCTTGGCGAGCCGGAGCGATCGCACTCTTTCCGTTTGCGTTTTCGCTCGGACCGCGTCACCTTCCCAGCCAGGCATTCCCCTTGGTGGGAGGCTCGGGAGTTCCTGCAGATATGTTTTTTACCGTCGGAGCGCCCTGTCGCCCCTGACGGCCGGGAAGCCAGTCGCCACAGCTACGCTGAGCATACATGCGGGGAGTTCCGCTTGTAAATTAACTGCAAGGGGGCGGGTGCCCAGCCTTTCAATTCGTTACTGGTCGGGAAGATGTAACTCAGGAGTGAACAGGACTAGAAGGACCAAAGTACGAAAGCCGAAGTCTTAGTACCCGCCGAGCCTCAAAATCGTGTCACATAGCCGACCTGCGCGGCGACTCCGCTTCCCGCGCCCGCGATGAGTCCGGTCGCCCGCTCTCCACGTAAATTGCCTCGAGTGCAGAAACCGTTTTTTCCAGCGACAGCTCCTCGGCCACAGCGCGGCATCCGTCGCGCAGCCGGCCGCGCAACGCGTCATCCTGCGTCAGTCTTCGGATCGCCTCGGCAATCGCATGCCTTTCCCGCGGAACGACGATCCCGGCCCTCTGATTTACCTGCGAATGGATGCCGCAGCGATCGGTGACGATGACAGGCAGGCCGCTCGCAACTGCCTCCGCCACCGCGTTCGCGAAATTCTCATAAGAGGAAGGCAGCGCGAAAACATCGGCGTCGGCCAGCGCCGCTTTTTTCTCCTCTCCGTAGATTCCGCCGGTAAAGCGCACTCGCTCCGAGACGCCGCAGCGTTCCGCGACTTCGCGCAGGTGCGCCAAGTAGCCGGGCTCGACTTCCGGACCCGCAATCACCAACACGCCCCGCTCCGGCAAGGCTTCCCGAAAAGCCTCCGTCAACAAGTCGGCTCCTTTTCGGGGGATCAAACGGCTCAAAAACAGGACGACGGGCTCTTCCTCCGGGATCTGCCATCGCCTGCGAAATTCGCCGCGCGGAGGCAGGCTCTCGTATTCGGCCAGGTCAACCGGGTTGTAGCGAAGGCGGATGCGGCAGGCAGGAACGTTCCCTTCCATCAGGTCGTCTCGCTCCAATTCGGAGGTAACGATCAGTCTCCAGGCGTGGGCAATCATCCGGTTTCCAAAAAGGGAGCGCCAAAGGGCTTTCAGAAAAAAACTGCGGTCGATCGGGCGGTACATCCCCATCGGTTCGACAAGATACGGTAATCGGCGCCGCTGCGCAGACCAGGCGACCGCCGGCCCGAGCAGGTCGTAGAGGCCGTAGATGTGCACCACGTCATAGCTGCTCAGCCGGTCGCGAAGGAATCGCGGCAGGCGGGGATTGAGCGTGAGCGCGCGAAACGTCAGCGCGGTCGGCACGTAGATGATTTCCAGATTTCCCTCTGCCGTTCGCCAGCCCCATGCGCCGCGCTCGCCCAGATCGTCCCTCCGCCCATGCCCAAGATCCGCAGTGAGGACGGTGACTTCGTGCCCACGCGCGGCCAGGCCGCGCGCCAGCGCGCGCACCTTCACCGCGGGCCCTCCCCGCTCGAGAAACGGAAAATAGGACTGCGTGACGGCGAGTATCTTCATGCGCAACCCGAACTACTACCGCTTGCGATCGGCACGAGCTTCCAGAATTCCGATCAGACTCTCGCGGAACTGTTCGAACCGGTATCGTTCGGCGACCGTTTTTCTTCCCGCTTCTCCCATTCTCCTTCGAAGCAGATCGTCGGCAAGCAAGGTGGCGAGCCGCCCTTTCAATCCTTCCACGTCTCCGTAAGACACCAGAAAGCCGGTTTCTCCGTCCGCTACGACGTCCTTTGCTCCCCCACGATCGGCCGCAACGATCGGTTTGCCGGCAGCCATCGCTTCCAGGTACACGATGCCGAAACCCTCCTGCCGGCTGGGCATCACGAAAATATCCGCAGCTTCGTAATAGCCTCGGATGGATTCGGAACGGCTTCCCACGAAGACCACATGTTCCGACACGCCGCACGTCGCAGCCAGTCTTTCGAGCGCCGGACGGCCGTCGCCATCGCCAACGACGATGTAATACACGTTGGGAAACGCTTCCAGCAGCGACGGCAGGGTGCGGATGACCGTGTCCACACCTTTGCCCGGTTCAGAGGCCAGAATCCGTCCCACCGTGAGCAATACCATGCCTCCCGCCGGCACCGGCAGCTCGACGGGCTCGACATCCGCGCAAAAAAAAGCCGGATCGAGTGCGGGTGTCTGCACGGCGATCCTGGTTCGATTCACGCCCTGAACGCGTTCCACGGCCTCGGCGGTATGCCTGCTGATGGCCCAAATCCCGTCAGCCTGTCGCAGCGACAACTGCCGCAAAGCTGGCAGCGGCTCCCAAACCTCCATCCCGTACGCGGCAATCCAGAGGTCTAGCCGGCCCTCCAGACTCTTCGCCCAGAGTGCCGCGGGACCCAGATTCGGATGTCCGGCGAAAATCAATTCGGATTGGTGAGCGCAACTGGTCAGATAGGCCAGCAGCGCGCTTTTGCACCGAGCAAGACCACGGAAGGAGTACTTTCGGTCACCGACGCGGAACGCTCTCATGCCCTCTGGGTCATTCCATCCGACCAGTTCGCAGCGCTTGCCGCGTCTTTGCGCCCACTCCTGAAGCGTTGCGCCGACGTGCCGGCAAACCTGTTGAATGCCGCCAATGCAGCCGGCTTCCGGAAAAAGGCCGAGAATCAGATCGCGCGCCATTTCAGAAATGATGGGAAAATCGCGGGTTCGCGCCAATGCGACCGATCCAAAAAACTCCGAGCCACCTGAGGCTAGGACCAGCATCTTCAAATCTCTTCGTGAGAGCGGCGGGCTGCGGTCGTTTTTCCCAGTGCGGATGCATTTTTCTCAGGCGCCGATGCGCGCCGGCTCGCGACGCGCCATTCGATCGAAAATCTGTTTCATCTGCTCCGCGTTGGCATCCCAGGTGAACCTGCGAGCCGTTAGAACGCCCCGCTTCGCCAGATTTTCACGCAGGGACTCGTCGTTCAGCAGCACCAGGGTCATGCGAGCCAATTCCTCGGCCTCGGTGGGGTCCTCCAAAATCAGGCCATCCTCTCCTTGCGTGATGATTTCGCTCACCCCCGCCTTGCGGCTGACGATCACCGGCAAGCCCGAGCCCATCGCCTCGAGTGGCGGCAGCGAAAAGGCGTCTTCGAGAGACGGAGCGACCAGCAAATCCGCGGCGGAATAATAGAACACCACGTCGTTGCGAAGAGGCAGAAAATGCACGCGCCCGGCCAGGCTTGCGAATTGACCCTCGTACGGCGCCCGGTCGTCCACGCCGCAGATCAAGAGTCGGATTTCCGGCCGCTTCAAAATTCCGATCGCACGCAGCACGCAGTCGAGCCCCTTATTCTTCCAGTCGTTTCCCACCAGAAGTATGGCGAAGGCCTCGGGCGGCACTCCAAGTTCCTGCCGCGCCGCAGGCCGGAGGGCATTTCGTATGGCGGGATCGAAACGCCGGGCGTCAATCCCGTAGTAAACCACAGCCACTGAATCTTTCCCTCCGCGCAATCGTTCGATGTCCCGCGCCGTCTTCCGGGAAATCGCCGCCAGGACCAAGCCATTTCCCCGATAAATCCTATGTTCCAGGGCGACGATCAGCCGATAGTAGAGTTGCCGATGGATCAGCCGCGGCCAGGAACGAAACGGGCTGTGGGCCAGTTTCAGTTTCGGTCTGACCGACCGAAAAAATTCGTCGAAAAGCACATGAACCAGAAACACGTCGGCGTCGAAGCAGTTGATTCCGGGAGAAAAAATCAAGTCGAACGGCCGCCCGCTGCGCCGCCGTTCACGCCATCGCCACACCGGATTGGCGGCGAACCAGAACAAGTACTTGAATAGATGCGGTCCCGGGATTTCCGGCACTCGATGCCATTCGACGCCCGCTAGATCGGTGTCTTCGACGCGGGAACTGAACAAGTGAATCTCGTAATCGCGTTTCAGGCGCTCGATTTGCTCGGCCACGCATCGCTCGGTTGCGTGCCGCTTGTCAACGAAGGGGGAAACAATCGCAATTCGAGGCTTAGTCACTTGGCGTATCGCTCCGCTGCCTGGCGACCAGCGGCTCGGCGCAGGGGATCACGTTGCGTTCCTTCCCGCGCCGCCATCCCACTGGACCGCCATCAGCTCTGCGCCTGCGGCCGCTCATCCTCAGCCGTTTCGCCGAGTCATTTTCCAGCCCAAGCCGCTCGCAAGCAAGGGCATGCACCTCCCGCGAAAGCCGCTCTGCCTGCCAACGCCACGAAAATGAAGCGTGTCTTTGGTTCGCCCGGCCAGACTCCGAGGACCCGCCCTCAAGCACCTCTCATCAACCGGGCTGTCCGACGCTCGCCGGCTGTGCCGGGCGTTCAAAGGCGCGGACCGATGCTTGGAGCGGTCGTCCAGCCGTCACAACGAGCTTGGGAAGCCCCAAAAGGATGCCGACCAGCGCCCACAAATATGCGTTGACAATGTAATTCTGATACGTCTGCCATCCCGCCCAAGTGAAAGGCAAGAGCACCCAGAACGCAAGCCAGAGAATGGCCAGCGCCAGCGGGTAGAGCGGTGTGGATGCAAGCTGTCGCGTCACCCTCCAACCGGCCACCACAACCGCAACCGCCATCAACAGCCAGAGGACCGGCCCCGCGATGCCCCATTCCGTCAACATGTCACCGAATCCATTTTCCACGGACGGCACCGGTGGAGGCGTGGCTTTCAGCAGTCTGGTGACGTATTGGACTCCCAGCGACGCAGTTCCCGTCCCATAACCCCATTGCCAGCCCACGTATTCGAAAACCTTTTCGAATTCGTCCAAGGGGTATCTGCCGGTTCGAAACCCGATCTCGGAACTCGACGTGTCTGGTGAAAGAGTTTCGTAATAGTAGGTTCCCCAGGCATCAGTAAGATGAGGATAGATGTAAACGAGCAACAGCATGGCCGCGGCAAGCGCCAGCACGCTGCGCCGCAGGATTTTTCCCAAACGTGCAGTAACCCAAGGCTGGTTTCTGGATCCCCACAGCAATCCAGCGCCCATGCCCACCAGCGTCAATACGGCGAATACCAGCGCGCCCTTTGACCCGGAAACGAAAATGGCCACAGCCAAAATCGCCAGTGCCAGGATCGGGATCTTGGCTTTGCGCCGCCGGAACAGTTGAAAGGCCACAACGCCCAGCGCCAGGGTAAACATCAGCTCCAAATAATTCGCGTAGCGGCCCATGCTGACGAAGACCGACGGAGGGGCGTTTAACGCGTGAGTCATCCCCGGCGCATACCGGTATAAATCGGCCTGAGCGCGAAACTGAGGCGCCAGTTCGGAAGGATTCAAAAAGTCCTTCCAGCCGAGCGACTGCACGATGCCCACCAGAGCTACGACGATGGAAACCTCCAGGCTGAAAACCAGAAAACGCTCAAGGTCATCCTGGCTTCTCAGCAACGCGTAGCCCAGGAAGACGAGCGGCACGTAATAGAAATCCACTTTCAACCCCAGAAGCCCATAGAACAGGCTGCTTGATCGGGGGTTGAAAACCTGGGCAACCGCCAGGAATATCAGCGCCACCATCGGCACCCAAAACCGCGGCCGAAACAATTTTTCCCGCCCCTTCATCACTCCGAAGAAGAACGCCGCGTAGACCACCGCCAGCAGCCCGTCCTTGATGAAGAAGACTTTCATGCTCCCACCGGCGTACTTGCGGATGAGGTCTTCGAACGTCAGCCAGAACAGGAAGAGCAAAATTCCCATCCGCCATCGCACCAGAACAGCCAGCGCAACGACGATCCCCACCAATTCGGCGATATGAAGGCCCAGCCCGCGGATCCCACCGCCCAGCACCCACTGCCCCATTTCGTACGCAGCCAGGATTCCGGCAACTAGGACCAGAAAGCCGATGACTTTCGGACTCTCTTGCAAACGGCGGGACTGCAGATTCATGAATCTCGGCCCCTGGATTTCGAAGGAATTGTCGAAGAGTACACGCGCTCGATCCTTACCGCCGGTCGGACTTGGTCTTTCTCCGAAAGGGCCTGTCAGCTTCTCAAAACTGAACGCCGCCCAAGCTGACCCTCAAGCCGCATCCCGCGGTTCTTGATTATGGAAAATCCTAGTGTAACCCGAAGCGGCGAATCCCGGGCGAACCTGCCCTTCTGGCATCTCAAACTGGTTAATGGTATCCGGCAGGGATGAGAAGCACTCGCTCTATGCACCGCAAGCGAGAGTTGGCATGCTTGCTAGCGCCCGACGCGGAATACGTAATGATTCGTGTCTCCTGCTCGCACCCAGCCCTTAGCCTCAACGGTCGGGACGTCCGTGGCAACGACAGCTTTTGCGCCCGCTTCTTCAAACGCATGGATGATCTCGGCCATTCGGGCCGGGCCAGCTGCCCAGAAGCCAGACATGTCCGGCGGGAGACCTTCGTTCGACGACGCGACGTTGCAGACAATCTGGACTCGCGCCAGCAAGGCCCACGCATCGTCGGCAATCGGGTCGCCCAAGTAGCAAACCTTATCGCCGGCCCCAACTCCTTCTTGTTTCAGCATTGCTGCCGTCTCCGGGGCAGTGAACGGCTTCCCGGAGGCGAGGCGCGCGGCCTTGTGTCCCACCGCCAGTGCGATTTGCAACCCAAGAAGAGCGACAACCGCTATGGCGATACCGCGGCTGACTGTTTTCCCCTTTGCCCACGGCGGCATTCGAAGCGATAAGCAGGCAGCGGCCCATAACAGGATCACGAATCCGCTTAGAAATCTCGGCTCGACGTGCACGAGCGCGTACATCGCCAGACCGGCAACCGCCGGCCCCCAAAGAACCACCTCTTTCAGGAATCTTCGGCCAAAAGCAAGAAAACTGTCCTCGAACAGCACCAACACGAGAATCCCCGTGAGAAGCGGGCTTAGGGGGACAACCAGGTATTTGAAATAAGCGTCGAGGCCGATATGAATAACGTTGATTTGCCTTTTCAAGATGAAATGCGGGCGCACACCGTCGTACCAATATCCATGATGCAGCCACAGCGGCAGAGTGCCTCCTTTCGGCATGGCGTATTCGTAGACGGGAGGCGCGTCCATCAACTCACGAACGGGGTGAATAGGCGTACCGTTGCCCGGCGTGCGGCCGAGCCAGTAGCCGGAGGGATTAACGTAATCCACGGCGATGGCGTAGTTGATGGCGCCGGTTGAGCCAAAACTGGGGTGCCCCTGCTTCCTGGAAAGGGCCAATAAAAAGGGCCCGGATACCAAGAGGAAGGCGAGCAAGGCTGCTGCCAGCCGCGGCACCATGCGCCGGTTTCGAACGGCAAGCGCGGTTGTTCCAAAGAAGACGAACGACAATGGAAACATGGCGGCTTTCGCCAGATAGCCAAGGCCGAGCACAACTCCCAGCGCGACATAATTCAGCCAATGTTCGGCTCCCTCCGCGATTCGTAGGCTAATCGTTGCTGCCAGAAGTAGCGCAATGAAGACGAAAATGTCGGGTGGATTGACGCGCGGCGGCGTCAGGTAACAGGTGACCCAGAAGAACAGCACGTACCCGAGCGCTTGGAAAGAACCCGGCGACAACGCGCCTTCGCCGCTGGGCGCGGTTCGCTTCTCGAGTGATTTCATGACAGTCCGCATCAGCCACTCGAAGCTGACGAGCGCCCCGATCAGCGATAGCAGATCAAACCAGCGCACGGCGCCGATTTCGTTGTGAGCGGACGGCTTGAAAAGCCTAAGCCAGAAGCTGAACAGGACGGGGTATCCCGGACTCCAATACCGGTTGATCGCCGCCTGCCAGTCCCCGTGCATGCAGGCCGTCGCGATGTTTACGTAGGACACGCCATCGGAATCGAGCCAGTGGCTGGCGGCAACCGCCAGCACTGCCCAGCAGGCCACCATAAGCGCAAGGAAAGCGTATCGAAGAATCTGGCCCGCTCCGTGGTTCTCTTCCCACGAGGGGTTGGAGTACAGGTTTTTCAAAACCGAGTTCCCAAGTGATGCAAACTATGCAACCGCCCGTACGGATTCCGCGGAGCCGAACCGCAGTGGCTTTTCTATTCTTTGGGGCAGTCAAAGTCAAGCGAATGGCGCTGCCGTCGGGGTATCGTTTAGTGGACCCTAATAGCCGTTTCAAGGCGGTGCCGGCAGGCTGTTGGCGGATATCGGCTGCGGTTGTGGCCGATGGAACGTCGCGAAGTCCCGCGCAGGTTTTCGAACGCTCGGCGTCGATTTACACTTCAGTGCATTGGCCGCGGCTGTCAGAAAGCTGTCCTCCAGCAACGCGGCCGTCCATCCATGACTTCCATCGCATTATTTGAGCGAGCCCACCACAATTGCGCCGGGAACCGAAGCGCCGCTCCACGATGCCGAGGTGGTTGCCGCTGATTGCACTGCCGATGTGATCTCGTCTGCCAGTGCGAACCCGCTAGCTCCCGTTCCTCCGGCTTGGACCGCGACCGTAAAGCCAGTCCCGGCGGTAAATGTCACCGAGTAGTTAGCGTCGTAGAGGGCGACGATCACCTCTTGTGGTTGAACCGTCGTAAAGCTGCTGCTAGTGACGCTCTCGCAGTTCGTGCAGGTGCCCGTGGCGTTCGTGACGTCTATGGCGTTCGACGCCAGCACGCCAGAATACTGAACGGCGACCAGGCCCGGATAATTGACCGAGGCCGAAAAGTTGCAGGTGATGACGTCGTTGCTGTTTGCGGTTGTATTGAGCGCCACAAACATCTGCGAGAAGCTGGTGCCTGAATTCCACGCCATTTGCGAGCCGAAAGAGCTAAACGTATTGCCTGCCGTGTCGGAAACCGTGGTCGTGATTGCCCCACTGCTCGATGCCACGCACCCCACCACGAGCGCGTTGCCCGAACTCACCGAAGCGCCGGAACTACTGAGCGAGGTTCCCGACGAAGCGCTTGCCTGTTGCGTGTTTACCTCGGTGATGACAGCAGGCGCTCCACCACCGCCCCCGGCAGCGCCCGTATGTTGCGGGGCCGAGCAGCATTGAGCGAGCAAAAGCAAAGCCAGCAGTGTTCGTGTCATCGGGCGCTCACATTGAACGTCACGCTGGCTGACGGCGTGATGCTGCTTGCGGTCTGGTTGCAGACCTTGTAGTTCAGCGTGTTCGCGGTTGGCCATGCGTCAATCACCAAACCGCCGGTCGAGCCCCAGCCTGTCACCCCGCTGATGTCGGTCGTGGGAGTGAAGGAAAACGTCATTGAGGTTGTCACTCCGGTCATCGTCACGGCCGTCGCTGCGGTGCAAGAATTGGCTGCAACCGCTGTGGTTCCCACCGTCGTCGTCGTATCGGCCACCACATAACATCCGCTGCCAGTCACGCACATCGTGCCGCTCGCGTTCGGAAAATCGTAGGTCCGGTTCGCTGTGAGCGCCGTGTGGTCGAGCGTGGCGAAGTAGCTGTCGCCCGAGCCGCCGAAGGCGAAGGGATGGCCTGGCAGCGTCGCTTCCACCGGAGGAGAAATTCCGCTAGGATACGACGCCAAATTTAGGGCTATGTATGCGGCGTCACTGTCCGTAATCGTGCCGGCGGGCACGTGCAGATACGTCGGAGCGTAGGCGTACGCCGTGCCTCCATTCGCGGCCGCCAGAACCTCCAGATTCCAGCCGCAACTTGCATTCGAGCCGGAAACCTTGTCCACTCCGGAAACCCACTGCCAGCCGAGACCCGGCATGAAACCGCCCTGGGTGGTCTGCAAAAGCTGGGTAAATGTAACGCCGGAGCAACTCTGTCCGTTGACGCCCAGACCGACGTTGCCGAAGCTTGAGAGGCCCTTCACCCAGACGCCGTAGATCAGATAATCGCCGTTTGACAGATTCAGTGAGCCGCTGTTGAGATACGCACCGTAGTTGTAGCTGTTGTTGTTGGTGATCAGCCCGGCATTGGACGTGCCGTCTGGAGCCGCTTGGCCTCCCGCGATCGTGACGCTCCCATTCATCGCAATCCACGAGGAGGGAAGCGTTAACCCGATATTCGCCCACGCACTCGCCGTTGGAGAAAACAGTCTCCGGCCAGAATCGTTCTGGTAAAAGCTGCGCCCGTAGAGCGATCCCGGCTCGCCTTCGGTCAGCGGCAACGCGGTGAGGTTCTGGTAGTTTGACTGGTACTGCGAGAGGACAGTGATCGGCCCCTGCGCGTTTACCCCCGAACCCGTCAATCCTGCTGCCAGAATGTTTTCCGGCGGCATCGCGGTATTGTCGTTTTCGACCGCGGGGACTGCTCCCGCCGCGTCCGCCACCTGAATGTTCTGGAGAACTGAATTCCCGTAGTAACTTGCACCCGATGGAAACCACACCGCGCCGTGCCCATCGCTCTGGCTTTCGGTAACGAGGCCATTAACTTGGAGACCGTTCTCCCAGCTTGTACCGTCCCCGTAGAACTTGATGTCGCCGTAAGCTGCGAAGCTTTGGCTCACATAGATCAGGTTGCCGGGCGCGCCACCAGAGCCCGGATTCACAACGAGCGCTTCTGTCGCATCTGCTCCGTTTCGGGTAACACCCGAGTTGTCGTTTGCGAAAAAGTCGCAATGGCGGAAGTAGATCTCGAACGATGCCGGACCGATAAAGACCGCCGGTCCGTTTGTCGCGTTCGAGTCGTTCACCACGAACGACACGTTGTCGAAGGTCACCGTGGAGCTGCCGGTGATCGTGGCCCCTTCCGACCCCTTGAAGATCAGGTTCCTGAACCGCAGCGACGTATTGACACCGTTCAGCTCCAGGGCGGGCAGGCTGGCCGATCCGCAACTCAGGCTCACTTGCGGGCCAGGCGAACCCGCCGCCCAGCTTGCGTTTCCCACGCCGACGATGTCCACCGCGCCGGAAAGTTGAATCCATCCGCTGCCGGGACTTGACCCAGTGCGATACAGAAGCAATTGGCCTGTCGGGCCCCCGCACGCCGTATTCGCCGCGATATAAACGGTGCCCCCACCTGCGTTCGCGATCAGCGCGGAAACGGCGGCGTAAAGCGTCTGTTTTGCGCTCCCCCAGGAAAGTCCATCGGCCGAGTCGTTGCCATTCGGCGAAACGTACATCACCGCGTCTCCGGCCTTTGGTTCGGTCGAGACGTTGCGCCCGTTCACCGTCAGCGCTCCCGTCAAATTGATCGTTCCGGCCGTGAGCGTTGAAAACGTGGCAGAGGACATCGAGCAATTCGAGGGATCGCACGGCAGGAAGACGTCCATCGCCTTCGTCGTGACCCCTGCGCCATAAATCTGCACGACGTAGTGTCCTGGAGCGGCCCAGAATCCGTAATTCCCGAGCGAATCGGCTTGGAAGGGGTCCGCAATCGGCTGTGTCAGCGCCTCGTCCGAGTAGATATTTGCCAGCGGCGAGCAAGGCGTTGTCGAAATCGAAGCACCGGCTGAACAAACGGCGATCGTCGCCGCTCCGACGGGAGTCCCGCGCGGACCGAGAACGATGTTGTCGTACCGTACGCCCTGGGCGCGCAGCCCGGCTGCCGTTCCCAAAAGGACGCAAACGAACAGTGCGGCATTGCCACACCATTTCGGCCAATGCTTCCGCCCCGCGGAAGTTTTGCCCTGAACCATCGCCTCTGTTTTCACCCGTCCTCCTCGCTCCCGTTCGTGGGTCAACCTGATTGCTTTCTGCTTCGACTTCTCCGCAATCACGGATTGACCGCAAACCCAGCATGGCCTGCGTCTCCAGTGTTTGCTCTTCGCCCCGAGCACGCAAGACCTCTTCCTAAGTAAGAATGTGTCATTGCCGCAATGTTTCCTGTTCGGGAGGCGGCCATGCCGGCGCGGATCCAGGTTCGGAAATACAGGCTGAAAGTTGGCTGAAAGCTGGAGTGGGACCACGGAATTTCGAATGTCTACGGCGGCGATTCGTTTTAGTCCTGTTCGGAAGACGAGCTGCGAAGACCGATCCCGTCCCGGCGGCCAGACGCCCGCACGATGACATCCACGAAACAGGAAACGTACTTCTCAGGCGACCATTCCGCCACTTTTCCAGCCCCTGCCTCACTCATGCGCTTGATTCGCTCGGGATCGGAAAGCAAACTGCGCAACAGCTCTCCCAGTCTTTCCACGTCGCCCGTCGGGTAAACGAATCCCGTCCGACCGTCCTCAATTAAATCGAATTGTGCACCCACTCGATCGCTGACGATGGGAACGCAGCCGCACAGCATTGCCTCGTTCACCACAACTCCGAACGCTTCGTACCGCGAGGGCAGAACCAACACGTCGGCGGCTCGATACACCGAGGGCAACTCGGATTGGTTCACGAATCCGAGCAGCTTCACCCTCCCGCTCAACCCTAACCGCTCGGTTTCCTTCTCGATTTCGCCTCGCAGCGCTCCGTCCCCGGCAAACAAGAGATAGGAGTCCCTTACGTCGGCCCGCCCGAACGCCCTCAGCAGGTCGAGCGGCCGCTTCCATGGCTGAAGTTTTGCCGAAAACAGCGCGATTGGCGCATCAGCGGGAATCCCCCATTTGGCGCGGACCGCCCCTCGGTCCACCTGCTCCGCGGCCCGCTGCCAGCGTTCGTTGTCCACCACGTAGGGAAACAGCCCGATACGGCTATCGGGCAGCCCCAATGAGCGGAGCAGCGCTAACCCTCCGCTCGATTGTCCAATCGCCACATCCGCCAGCCGAAACAGTCGAGGCCAGAAGAGGTGCTTCGCTGTTTTCTTCCAAAAACGGGCATTCAGTGAATCGAGCGTGTGGGAATCGGTTCCAAACGCGATCGCCGTTTGACTTGTCTTCGCCGCGGCGACCGCAATCCAGAACGTCGCATACAGGTATCCGGTGTAGATCACCACGGCGTCGAAATTTCCTCGGCGAATGAGCTTCCACACGCTCGGATTCACCAAGCCCCAGAATCGCTCGAGCCCCGGCCGCGAGGAACGATTCGGCAGTTCGGTCCAGGAGTAGCCGTCGAGCAATGGAATGTCCCAAACGATTTCCCGCTTGAAGCCGGGATCGTAGCCCGGCTTCGCCCCCTGCAGGCTGCAATAGGCAACATGGATTTCCAGCCGCGGATCGCGCGCCAGCAGCCGGAACACGGGAGAACTGTATTGCGTGGGATGCGAACCGAGCAGTAGCACGCGATATCTCGTCTTGCTCATCCTTGCTGGCGAACCTCCGGGCCACGCGCCTGCCCACTCCGCCGCGTCCGCAGCCAAATTCTCAATCCTTCGACCCTGCCCGCGAAAGCGCCTCGCGTGACGCCCGGCGCGTGTTTCCGCCCGGAAAGCATGTTGGCGGCGAACGCCCCGGCTCCCTCGGCCAATCCTTCGCCCATCGCAAACCACCAGACCAGAAAAACGCACTTCCGCCAGACCGGCAGCCGCTTGAGCATGATGTACGTATAATTCCTGCAATAGGAAAACGTGCGCGCCGGCCGATCGGCGCGATCCAGTTCCGGCGTTCGCGGCTTCACGTGGTGCAGCACGAGCGCGCGAGGTTCATACAGGATGCGAAAGCCAGCCGCCTTTGCACCAAGGCAAAGATCGAGGCCATACATGGAGGCATCGTCGAAATTCAACGCCGGATCGATTTCGAGCGAATTCAGCAGGTGTCGCTGCCACGCCCAGTTGCATTCCATCACCGTGTCCACTTCCATGGCGACTTCGCCATCCAGGCTGGCCACGTTACCCCACGTTTGCCCGTACCAGGTCACATGGCCGGGCTTCCCCCTCGGTCTACAGGAGGTTTGGCCGGGAACCACCACTCGGCCGCCGACCACGCCGACGGAGGGATCCGAGAACGGAGCAAGTAGCGACTCCAGCCACCCTCGGCTCACCGTACAGTCGTCATCCACGATGGCCACCAATTCCTCCTTGGCAGCCTTCAGCCCCTCTTCCACGGGTGGAACGTGGCCCGGTAGGCTTACCCAGCAGGAACGGATTGGGACGGTACCCCCCAGGCTTGCGCATAGCCGCTCCACCATGCTGCGGGTTGGCGCGTCCCCTTGGCGGCCGGCGACGATAATCTCGTCCGGCAAAACGGACCCCTCGCTCAGCGAATGCACGCAATCAGCCAGCGCGTCAGGCCTCCGAAACGAGGGCACGACGACGGAAACTCGCTGAACAGTCTGCCGTTCCTTCGTCATGGATTTCCTCTTGCTCCACGGCTGCCGGCTATCGTCTTCGGCGATCCGCCCACGATTCCTCCGCCGCCGCGGCTCTCCCATCGGTTGCCGCATCCCTCTTTCCGCCGAGGCCGTGCGATTTGCCGAAAGCCGCGATCAGGACGGCCGGCAGCAGTTTTGCCATTTCCTGCGGGGAGTGTGCGCGAGCGATTCGGCGCCGCTCTTCCCTCCGCGGGTCGTCTGACGCTTCAGCCAGGGCATTTCGAATGCCCTGTGCCAATTCTTCTGCTGTTTCGCCCAAATAAACCAAATCCTTGTATTCCTGCAGGCAAAGAATCGGCGTGGAAGCGACCGGCAATCCGGCGCCGAAATAATCGAACAGTTTCAGCGGAACGCAGTGCAAATTGAAGTCGATTCGGCAGTCGTAGGGCATGAAGCCCACGTCAATTGCCCGGCAGATCGCGGCAATCTCCTGTGGGCCCACCCATCCAATATTGTGCAGATTGGGCTGAGACACATTCGTCATCTGACCGCAGGTAAGAAAGTGCCATTCCGGGTGCTCAGCCAAAACCTGTGCAAACAAAGCGGGGTTCAGCCGGTCGTTCGGAGCGCCAACGTACGCAAGCCGCGGCCGCGGAATTTTTTCCCACCGCGCCGAAGCCTCGGATTCCGCGCCGGAGGTGTGTTCTGTGTTGAGTCCGGGGCCTATCTGCGGGATCAGGCGTACCTTGTCCCTGAACTCCGCCTTCAAGAGTTGATACATGCTAGGAGGAACGGCGAAAACGAGATCGGCTTCGCTCGCCAGTGCTTCCCACTCTCTTTTCCCCGTGTGGTCCATGCACAGGAACACGCAAGGCAAATTCCGCTTCTTGAACTCCCTGGCCACCGCAGCGAACCAGATCCCGTGTGGATACATCACCACCGGCCGCTGAAAGCCCAATTCGCGCGCATTCCGCAGCACCTGCGCAACCAGCAGTTTCGCCTGCCATCCGTCCACAACGGGCAAAAGGTTCAAACGCTGCCCGACGATCCACGGTTCCAGCCCTTCCACGCTTTCAGACAGTTTCGATCGTTTCCCGGAACCTTCGTGCAGGAATGACGAAGTATTCGAGCAGTAGAGAACTCGCCACCCGGCCTGGCCCAAGACCAATGCGACTCGTTCTGGCGTGTTGTTCGCATTCCACCTGAACCCGGAGAACACAATGGCTTCGCCAACCGGAACGTGGTCTTGCGTGGATGCGCTCATCGCAACGGACTCGGCCAATTCTTCATCCATTTCCACGACCAGCGTGTTCGTCACTCTTCGGCTGTTTGTCACGCAATAGCCGCAGCGTTGCTATCAAGTCGCCGCGGAACATCAACCCGTAAACGCACGTGAAAGCCCCGAGCGCCACCACCACGGCCGCGATTCTGACCCCCGGCGCGCCGCTCGGCTCGAAATGACGAACGCCCATGCCGATCGAGGCAGCGATGGCCCCTCCCGCCAGGTACGGCAGGGATGTTCTTGCGGCGTTGGCGAGCCTCCTCCACGATCGGCTCACCAGCAGTAGCGAAGCGATTTGGTAAGCTATCTGCGTTCCTAGCATCGCGCAAGCCACGCCCACCAAGCCAAATCGCAATCCAATCCCCACCGAAATGGCAACAATCGTTACTGCAACGATTCCCGTCAGGCAACTCAGCCGGAAATTTCCCAGCGCCAGGAACGGATCCATCCACAAACATCTCGTGGCCGCATAGACCGATAGGATTTGGAAGGGAACGACCGCGGGTTCCCACTTCGCTCCCAAGACCAGCGGTATCACGTCGGGAGCCGCCACGATCGCCGCAAACGACGCAAAGCAGCCGAGAAGCGCCAAAACCCGGCTGAAGTCCCGGTAGGACGCCCAAAATCGCTCGGGCCGGTCGTACAGCTTGGGCATTTCGGCGAATCCCACATTGCCCATCGCGTTGCCCACCAGCGTCACTGGAAGCAGCGAATAATTGTATGCGATGGCATAAATTCCCAGTGCGCCCATGCCCAGGTAGCGGCCCACCATCCAGTTGTCCAGGTTGGTGGCGGCGTACCAGGCGATGCCCTGTCCAAGAAACCAGAACGAGAACCCGCCAAGCAGCCGTAGCGAATCCCTCGAAATCTTCCACTGCGGGCGCCATCCCTGCGTCACGATGAGCAGCGCGGCCAAAATCACATTGGCCGCCACTGCCGACGCCACCAGCGCCCACACCCCGAAGCCTTTCCAGGCTAGAATGACCGCGATCGCCAGCCATGCCGCGCTTGCGCAGTTGTCGATCACCGCAACAGCGCGAAATCGTCCCCCAGTCCGAAGCAGGCTTTGGTGCACGGAGGCGTTCAGCCGTGCCCAGACTCCCAGTCCCAACAGCACAAGAACTGGCACAAGCAGCGGCTCCCGATAGAGCCGGCCGAGCAGGGGAGCGAAGGCGGCAAGCAGCGCAAGCAGAAACGACGATAGCGCCAGATTCACCCAGAATGTGGTGTCCGCATGATCCTCAATTTCCTTGGGCCGGTAAACGAGGAAGCTCCCCGTGCCGATATCCGAGAGCCGCTCCTTGACACCCACAATGGAAACTCCAAGCCCGTAAACACCGA
>JAKASX010000057.1 GCA_021818865.1 Acidobacteriota bacterium | reverse complement strand
TTGCGAACAGTTATCAGCGCGATTTGCAGGAAGACAAGGAGCCGCTTTTCGACGCGCACGATCAGATGCTCGCGGCGGCGGAAATCGCCGCGGGCGCCGTCGCGGCGACGGGAGTGAGCGAAGAGCGATTGCGGCGCGCGGTGGCGGATCCCGCGCTGCTCGCGACCGACGCAGCCGATTACCTAGTGGCGCGCGGCGTGCCGTTCCGGCAGGCGCACGAAATCATCGGCGCGCTGGTCAAGGAAGCTGAACGGCGCGGGCAGCCGTGGAACGAGCTTCCGCTGGACGTGATGAAGACGTATTCGCCGGTGTTCGAGCCGGATTGGCAGCGGGAAATCACGCTCGAAGCGGCGCTCGAACGGCGCGGACTGGCTGGAGGCGCGGGACCGCAGCCGGTGCGCGAGGCGCTGGAGAACTGCCGGGCGTGGTTGCGCGCCGAAGGCCGGCGCGACGGAGCCCGTTGATGAGAGCGCGACGCGCACGCGCCGCCGATGCGGAGCCGATCGCGCGGCTGGTGGAATTCTACGCGCCGAGCGGCGTGCTGCTGCCGCGTTCGCGCGAGGAAATCCTGGCGGGAATCGGGAAATTTCTGGTGCTGGCGGAGGGGGAACGCGTGGCCGGGTGCCTGGCGCTCGAGCGCTACACGGCCGAACTGGCGGAAATTCGCTCAGTGGCCGTGGATCCGGAGTTGCGCGGACGCGGGCTGGGCGCGCGGCTGCTGCGAGCGGGGATGACGGAAGCGCGGCGGCGCGGGTACGCGCGCGTTTTCGCGGTGACGCGCTCGCCGGAATTTTTTCTGCGGCGCGGATTTCAGGCGATCGGCCGGCACGCGCTCAGGGAGAAAATCGAGCGGGATTGCGCCGTCTGTCCGCGCGCGAAGGATTGCCATCTCGTGGGGGTGGCGCAGGTTGCGGAGCGAGGGGTGAATTTCACGATGGCCGCCGCGGACAGCGAGGCGAGGGTCTCGGCATGAGTGCGAAAAAAACGGGCGCGGGGCTTCCGCGCGGCTTCGCCTACGGGGCGACGCATTGCGGCATCCGGAAGAAACGGAACGATCTCGGCGTTGTGGTGGCCGAACGCGGCGTTTCGGCGGCCGGCGTTTTCACGAAGAATCGGGTGAAAGCGGCGCCGGTGCTGGTGACGCGGGAGCATTTGCGGGCGTCGCGCGGGCGCGCGCGCGCGATTGTGGTGAATTCGGGAAACGCGAATTGCTCGACGGGCGCGGCGGGCCTCGCCGCTTCGCGGGCGACGGCGCGTGCGATGGCGCGGGAACTCGGCTGCGCGGAATGCGAAATCCTCGTGTGCTCGACCGGCGTGATCGGCGTGCCGCTCGACGCGGGACGAATCACGGGAGCGCTGCCGGCGCTCATCGCGGAGCGCGCGAGCGCGACGGAAACATTCGACGCATTTTCCAATGCGATTTTGACGACCGACACGCGGGCGAAGCGCTCGTTTGCGAGTTGCCGCGTGGGCGGGAAGACGGTTCGGATCGCCGGCTGCGCGAAGGGCGCGGGGATGATTCATCCGCAGATGGCAACGATGCTCGCGTTCCTGGCGACAGACGCGGCGGTTCCTCCGGCGCTGCTTTCGCGGCTGCTGCGGCGCGTGGTGGAGCGAACGTTCAACGCGATCAGCGTGGATGGCGACACCTCGACGAACGACACCGTACTGCTGCTGGCGAGCGGGGACTCCGGCGCGGCGTCGCTGCGAGCGGGAACGGGGGAAACTGAAAAATTCGCGCAGGCGCTCGAACGGGTGTGCAGCGACCTGTCGCTCCAGATTGTCGCGGACGGCGAAGGCGCCGGGCACGTGGCGGAAATCGAAGTGCGCGGCGCACCGAGCGACCGGGCGGCGCGACGCGTGGCCGAAACCATCGCCACGTCTCCGCTGGTGAAGACCGCGCTGGCGGGCGCCGATCCGAACTGGGGCCGGATTTTGGCCGCGGCAGGACGCGCGGGCGTGCCGTTCGATCCCGAACGGGTGCGCGTGTGGATGGCGGGACGCCTGGTTTGCCGGCGCGGGACGCCGGTGCCGTTCGACGAAGCCGATCTGCATCGCCGCTTGCTCGAGCCGAAGTTTTCGCTGGCGATCGATTTGGGCGCGGGACGCCGCTCGGCGCGCATGTGGACCTGCGACATCACCGCGGAATACGTGCGCATCAACGCGAGCTACCGAACCTGAGCGGGTGGCCCTTGCCCGTACGAACTCTGGCTCGAGTCAGGGTCTTCCGGGGGCTCACCTTCGGAAAAATTTCTCCACCTCCGAGCAGATGTGCTCCTTGCCCAGGACGGTGAGGAGCTCCTGCAGGCCGGCCACGCTTGACTCCGCGAGGTCGAGGTGAAGCAGACCGCCGTCCGGGCTTGGTTGCGCGTGGGTGAAATCATAGACCCACCATAGCCTCCCTGTGGTCAGGACCCCGCGTATGAATACGTCGCCCCGGGCGGCCAGTTGAACGCCTTCAACCCAGGCGCGCTCCTTGGCGGGCAGGCTCCCGGGGTCGCTAAGGCTTCGCACGTATCCGACGAGCTCCTGAAACGGATGCCTCCTCAGTTGGGCCGGCCTCGCCTCAAGCCGCTTGGCCTCGATCAGAACGGCGATCCGCCTCCGCGCCTTGCCGCTGCCACGGGGCCCTGCGCCTCCGTAGTAGAGGTGGAAATCGCCGAGCCGGACGTCCCCTTCTCGCGCCACTTCGCCCGTAAGGGTGTCCCAGCCGAGCCCCCTCAGAACGGCCTCCACGACCGCTCTCGTGTCTTCCTCGCTGCAGTGCTCCGAGTTTTCGCGAACCCAATCCTTGAGGAAAGCACCTCCTACCTGCACGCTCTGGGGCTCTCGGATCCAGTTCAGCCGTAGGGCCTCGTCGGTTGGAGCGGCTGCACTCATGGGGGTTTCTCCTGCGCAACTCGGGAAAGGGTCTGCCGCGTGGCCCGGCGCGCATCCAAGTAAAAACACGGCGGGGCTGGATGTGTCAACGAGGCGCTTCTCATACGTTTCTGAAAATACACGTAGGCGATTGGCCTGCGCCGGTGATACAAACAGCGGCGATGAACTCGCCTACCGCACCGGTGAACGCGCCCGCGAGGGACCGCAGGAACGAGCGCTACGCCATCACCGCCAGCTTCCTCGGCTGGACGCTCGACGCGTTCGATTTTTTCATCTTGGTTTTCGTCCTGGTTCCCGTCGCGCACGAATTTCACCGTTCGGTGGCGGATATTGCGATTGCGCTGACGGCGTCGCTGGCGCTGCGGCCGGTGGGAGCGGTGATTTTCGGGCTGATGGCCGATCGCTGGGGCCGGCGCCTGCCGCTGATGCTCGACATTCTGTTCTATGCGGTGGTCGAGGTTCTTTCGGGCCTCGCGCCGAATTACGCCGTGTTTCTCTTGCTCCGCGCTCTCTACGGAATCGGCATGGGGGGCGAATGGGGCGTGGGCGCTTCTCTGGCGATGGAATCGGTTCCTGCCGAGCGCCGCGGCATGATTTCCGGCCTTCTGCAGGAAGGCTACGCCTTCGGATATCTGCTCGCGGCCCTTGTCTACTGGGGAATCTTTCCGCACTGGGGCTGGCGGCCGATGTTCTTCGTCGGCGGCTTGCCGGCGCTGCTGGTGATCTTTGTGCGGGCGAAGGTGAAAGAGCCGGAGGCGTGGCGGAAATCGCGGGCACCGCAATGGTCCAGCTATTGGCGCGCGATCGCGCGGAACTGGAAGCGATTCGTTTACATCGTTGTGCTGATGACGGTGATGAATCTGCTTTCGCACGGGACACAGGATCTGTATCCGACGTTTCTCAAGATCGAGCGGCACTGCGATCCGCGAATCACTTCGATCATCACGATCATCTCAATGGCAGGCGCGATTCTCGGCGGCTTGTTTTTCGGACTGTTCAGCGACCGGCGAGGACGGCGGCGGGCGATGATTTCGGCCGCCGTTCTCGGTTTGTTGCTGATTCCGCTTTGGGCTTACGCGCCGTCGCTGGGCTGGCTGACGGTGGGCGCCTTCCTGATGCAGTTCATGGTGCAAGGCGCGTGGGGCGTGATTCCGGCGCACCTGAACGAACTCTCGCCCGGGGCGCTGCGGGGATTTTTCCCCGGGTTCGCCTATCAGCTCGGCGTGTTGTTCGCTTCGAGCGTTGAATACATCGAGGCTTCGATGGCCGAACGGCTGGGTTACGCCGGCGCGCTCGCTCTGCTGGCCGGGGTGGTGTTGCTGGCCGCAGTGGTGGTGATGGCGATGGGGCCGGAAGCGCATGGCGCTTCGTTCGAAATCGCGACGCAGGATTAACACCGGCCGCTCAATTGGATAGAATTCAATTTTCTGGCAACTTGCCCCAGGAGTTTTATATGGCGGAAAGTGCTCGAGCCGTCTTCGCTCCCGACGTTGTCGCAAAAATCGCGGAAAAAGCAAAACTTTTGAAGATTCATTCGATGCGGATGACCACGGCCGCGGGTTCCGGGCATCCGACTTCCTGTCTTTCTTGCGCTGAGCTGATGGCCGGCACATTTTTCCACGCGATGCATTTCGATGCGGCGCATCCCGACGCGCCGGAAAACGACCGGTTCGTGATGTCGAAAGGGCATGCGGCGCCGATTTTGTACGCGGCGCTGGCCGAAGCGGGCGTTTTTCCCGTGGGGCGTTTACTGACGCTGCGGCAGTTCGCGAGCGAACTGGAGGGTCATCCGACGCCGCGGATTCCTGGCGTGGACGCGGCCACCGGCTCGCTGGGGCAGGGGCTTTCGGTGGGACTGGGCCTGGCGCTTGCGGCGCGGCTCGAAAAACGGCCGATTCACGTGTACGTGATGCTGGGCGATGGCGAAATGGCGGAAGGAAACGTTTGGGAAGCGGCGGCGCTGGCGGCGTACGACAAGGTAAACAATCTGGTTGCGATCGCGGACGTGAACTCGCTGGGCCAGAGCCAGCGCACGATGTATTCGCACGACGCGGAAGTGTATCAGCACAAATTCGAATCGCAGGGATGGCAGACGGAAGTAATTGACGGCCACGACGTGCCGGCGGTGCTGGCCGCGCTCGATCGCGCGAAGCAGGCGACGGCGCCTTACGCGATCATCGCGCGCACGATCAAGGGACACGGCGTGAGTTTCGCCGCCGATAAAGAAGGATGGCACGGAAAGGCGTTCAGCCCGCAGGAGCTCGAACGCGCGCTCGCGGAATTTGGCAACGTACCTCCCGCTCCCGCCGTGGATACGCGTTCCTACGCGCGGGCGATTCCCGAGCCGAAAATGGATTTCCCCGCGCTGGCCGCGCCGGATTACAAAATCGGGCAGATGGCGGCGACGCGCGAATCGTTTGGTGTGGGATTGGCGAAACTTGGAGCGGTGCTGCCGCAGGCCGTGGCGCTCGATGGCGACGTGCAGAATTCGACGTTCACGGAGACGTTCCGCAAGGCGTTTCCTGATCGCTTCTTCCAAGGTTTTATTGCCGAGCAGAACATGGTGGCCGCGGCGGTGGGATTTTCGGCGCGCGGGTTCACGCCGTTTGCCGCGACGTTCGCCTGCTTCCTTGGCCGCGCGTTCGATCAGACGCGGATGGCGGGAATCAGCCGCAGTCACATCAAGCTGGCCGGCTCGCATTGCGGCGTTTCGATCGGCGAGGATGGCCCATCGCAAATGGCGCTCGAGGATCTGGCGGCGATGCGCGCCGTTCCCGGCTCGACCGTTCTTTATCCTTGCGACGGCGTTTCCGCCGAACGCATGGTGGAAGTCGTCGCGCGGCAGGCGGGCATCGGCTACATCCGCACCACGCGGCCGAAAACGCCGGTGATTTATCCGAACGACGAAGCGTTTCCCGTGCCCGGGTTCAAAGTGGTGCGGCGGAGCGATAAGGACGTAGCCGCAATCGTCGGCGCCGGAATCACGCTGCACGAAGCCCTGAAAGCCGCGGACGAATTGCAAAAGCAGGGCGTCGCGGTGCGCGTGATCGATCTTTACTGCGTGAAGCCGATTGACGGCGCGGCGCTTGGCGCGGAAGTGAAAGCGGCGAAGGGCAAGCTGGTCGTTGCCGAAGATCATTATCCCGAGGGAGGGCTGGGCGAAGCCGTTTTCACCGCGCTCGCCACTTCCGGCGTTGCGCTGGCCTGCGCAAAGCATCTGGCCGTGCCTCGCGTGCCGCATTCCGGCAAGGAAGCCGAGTTGCTGGACGCATTCGGCATTTCGGCGGGGCATATCGTCGAGGCCGTTCGCGTGCTGCTCTGAACCGCTTCGCGGGCGCGTGATTTCCGGAGCCGGGTCCGCGAATGAGATTGCGGGCTGGATTGCTTTCCCTTTAGACTGCGACGGTGAGAGTTGCGTCTTATACCGGGGAAATGAAACGCTATGCCTGACTCTGGCGGCGTTTCGCCCACGCGTCCCGCCGCTTCCTTGCCGCTTACCCTGGAACTTCCCACGCGCGAAACGTCGCCGCCGAGGACGGCGGTCGGGCGATGGTTTGCGAGCGGGGGACGGCTGGACGAGCCGGAGCACGTCGAGGAAACCCATCCCTGGTACAAGGCGATGTGCCTTACCGGGCTCGATTATTTCGGCTCGCTCGCGTATCAGCCTGGTATCGCCTTGCTTGGAGCGGGCATGCTGGCACCGACGGCGACCCTCCTGCTCGTTGGCGTGACCGTTTTCGGCGTTTTGCCGGTGTATGCCGCGGTCGCGCGGCGCTCCTTTGTGGGTCAAGGTTCGGTCGCGATGATCGAGCATCTGTTTAGCGGCTGGCGATCGAAGATCGTCGTTCTGGTTCTGCTCGGCTTTGCCGCCACGGATTTCGTGCTGACCACGACGATGTCGGCCTGCGACGGCGCGCGGCACGCCATCGAAAATCCGTATCTGCATCCCTATCTCGCTCATTCGCAACTTTCGTTGTCGCTTCTGCTTCTCGTTCTTCTTGCTATCGTGTTTTTCGCCGGATTTCGCGAAGCCATCACCGTCGCTGTATTGACCGTCGTTCCCTACGTGGCACTCAACGTTGTGGTTCTGGTCGCGGGACTCTTGGAAATCCTGCGCCGGCCCGCGCTTATCGCCGCCTGGCATCAGGCGCTGCTGCATCAGGCGCCGGATCACGATTGGAAAGGCGTTTTCCTGGCTTCGGCCATCGTGTTTCCGAGTCTCGCGCTCGGTCTGAGCGGCTTCGAAACCGGGGTTTCCGTGATGCCGCTCATCAATGGAGGGGCGGGCGACGCAGGCCGCAGCGTGCCGCTTGGCCGGATTCGTGAAACGCGCAAACTGCTCGCTGCCGCAGCGGTGATCATGGGCGCGCTGCTAATCCTCTCTTCCTTTGTCACCGCATTGCTGATTCCTCGGAGCGCCTACCAGGCCGGAGGTCCCGCGTCGGGCCGCGCGATCGCCTATCTGGCGCATCGGCTGCTGGGCAATGGGTTCGGCACCGTTTATGACGTCTCGACCATCGCTATGTTGTGGCTCGGGGGAGCCTCGGCGATGGCGGGATTGATCAATCTGGTGCCCCGTTATTTGCCGCGATTCGGGATGGCCCCGCGCTGGATCGCCTATCGCCGGCCGATGGTGGCCACGCTGCTGGTGGTGAGCGTGCTGGTTACCTTGGCGTTTCGTGCGAGCGTCAACGCGCAAGCCTCGGCGTTTGCCACCGGCGTTTTGGCGATTATTCTCTCGGCGGCTGTGGCCGTGACGATCGCGTTGGCGCGGGAATCGTGGGCTTCGCGCGGCGAGCGGCGATGGGGGCTCATCTGGGCCGCGGTATTTGCCGTGGTTACGCTGGTTTTCGTCTACACGTTCATTGCCAACGTCTTCGAGCGGCCTGACGGCGTGATCATCGCCTCGATTTTCATCTTCGTCATCCTTACCCTCAGTGCGATGAGCCGTTACGAACGCGCGCGGGAACTGCGCGTCGCCGGCGTGGAGTTCGTTGACGAGTCCTCCGCCGAACTCTGGAAGCGCTTGACCTGCAAGAAAGTGAATCTGATTCCGTGCCACGCGGCGGACGCGGGCTACCGTCACCAGAAAGCGGAAGAAATCCGGGCGAATTTTAAAGTCAGCCTGCCGCTGGCGTTCCTGCACGTGAATCTGCTCGACAACAGGAGCGAATTCATCAGCCGTCTTCGCGTGAGGGTACGCGAGGAGCGGCATCATTACGTGATCGAGGTGTGGGGCGCGGTGGCCATCGCGAATACGATCGCATACCTGACGGAGCTGCTCGATCCGGAGGGGTTGTTCCTGATGCTCAGCGGGCGCAACCTGATGCGGCAATCGCTGCGGTACCTGTTGTTGGGAGAAGGCGAAGTGGGGCTGATGGTCTATATGATTCTGGTGCACTACTGGGAGTGGGCGGGGAAAACGAGCGGGCGGCCGGCGCTGTTCCTGACGACGGCGTGATGCCGGACGCTGTGGTATCGTTGGCGAGCGGAGAGCCATGACGGAAAAACCTGTATTCATCGGCGTGATGCCGGAAACGATTGCAATCGGACCGAAAGACCAGGTGGTGTGGTACGCAAGCTCCGGCAATTTGAAAATCGAATTCGATCCCAACCGCTGTCCGTTTGCCTCGAACGTGTACCAGGCGCCGCCGGGCATGCGGCTGCTCAGCGGAACGCCGCGGCCAGGCGCGAAACCCGGTTCCTACAAATACCGGATTGCCATCGAGGACACGGTGATCGCGCGCGGGGAAGTGATTCTCCGCGAATCTTGATCGCGCTCCTCCTCACATGCCTCGCAGTGATCCGTGGGCGCCAGTCGTCCAGGATGAGATCCCCGGGGACAAGCGAAATAACCCTTGACACCCCCCCCCGGTGCGTATGCTGCGGTCACCGCCCGTGGAAGGGGGAGTTGCCGGGCGAAGCGGCCCAAACTCGCTGGAGGCTGCGATGAAACTGACTTGGTCGACGTTCAGGTCTGCGCTTCTGCCCAGCTGCTTCTGCGTAATGCTCTGTTCCGTCCTCCTAGCCCCGCCCGCTCACGGCCAGATTATCCAGGAGGAGTGCGCGGCTGGGATTGTGGCCGAGCCCGTCGAATGCGGCTACACGGGATGCTATGTCTTTAACAGCCAGCCGCTCGTATGCACACCGCAGGAGGAGGCCAAAGGAGCCTGCTATAACGACCAACTCGTGGCGGCGGTCGTAACCGAATGTTGCTCGATTGAGTATGAGAACTGGGAAATCTACAACCCAGGCTCCAACCCTTGCGCCAAGGAGGCGACGGGCCCTACGGCCAAGGCGTTAGGCGGCATCCACCTCGCCGACGACTCGCGCGCCCGGGTTAAGACGGCAGCCAAGGCCCGTCCCGCGGACGAGTCGGTCGCCGGGGTGCGCGGGGGCGGACGCCGATTCCCCGGCCCGGGGCACCCATTGCGCTATGTCTACCTCTTAGACTGTAGAGGCGCGTACGATCTGGCCCTTGTCCCCCGGTCGCCTTAGCCCTAAGCTGTAGGCGCGCCACGGACAGGCACGCGCCCGTCGCCAGTTGCGGGCATCGTCGGGCTGCGACCGAAGCCCGACAGGCTCCACGGCGGGGGCCCAGAGGTGACACGCCGCGCCCGACTTGGGGTCGGAGAGCCCCGGGATTTTCCTTGCGGACACCTGCAGGGGCCCGGTGTCGGAGAGCCCCGAGGAGTATGAGATGGCCCGGCACCATATAAGCGCAATTTGGTTTGCGCTTGCAGTCCCGGCACTGATTACCATCGGCGGCCCGCCTGCGGCGCGGTCAACGGTCGCGCGCCAGATGTACAAACCGGAGCCCAAGAAACCGAAGGAGTCTCTCCAGCAGGGCGTGCACCCGCTCGAGCTGAAAGAAGTGGAGGCGGTCCGCTTTCCCTCCCCCGCGTTGACGGCGGCGTCCGCGACAGATTTATGCGACAGCGAGGGCAACATTTACCTGGTCTACGGTACCGTCCCGCCCCGCCCAGCTCCCGCTGTCAATCCTGTTCCGAACTTGGGCGGTATGCCGGTGACGCGGCTCACGCTTGATTCCCATAGCCTCGCAGAGTTCCCGACGCCCTCGCTTTCGGGATACCAATCCCTGCGGAGGATTGCCTTCAGCGTCGACCATTGGGGCGACGTGTACGAGATGCTCTCGGCCGAAGTTTCTCAGACCGGCGAGGGGAAACCGGGCTCTGGGAAGTTCCTAATCGTGAAATTCAACCACGACGGCAGCGTCGATTCCAGCGCCGAACTCGACCACAATCTACCCCACGGACTCCTATGGCCCATACACTTCGGGCCGTTTGCAAATGGCAACCTCTTGGTGATGGGCGAGATTCAGGTCGCCGGATACGGCTCCAAGCCCTTCACTGGCGTCTTTGACAGCCGCGGGGACTTCCTGCAAGAGGTAAAACTGTCCAATCCCGTAACCCCAAAGCCACGCGCGACGGCCCCACAAGGCGCTCCCGGCAAGCGAGCAGCGCGGAGCGCCGCCGGCCCGCACCACGGAATGAAGCCAAAAGGAAACAACCCTCCGCCGACGCCCAGCGATACGAATTGGGTGTCGGTAACGGACCTGGCAACCATCGTCCCCGGTCCGGAAGACACCGTCTATCTCTTGCAGCCATCGGACCCGGCGATGCTCTACACGGTATCCTCGGACGGCCAAGTCCTTAGCGAGGCGCACATACGCTACCCCGCTCCAAATTTGCGGGCGGTCGACGCGAGCCCGACGGGCCGATCGAGCGTACTCGTCGAATTCTTCGGGACGAAGCCTGACGGGATGGGCGGCTTCCGTGGGTATTTCATATTCGCTCTGGTCGATCCGCGTACGGGCAAGACAACCGCGGTGTACCGCCTTCCCAAGAACGCCGGTGGGTTCTTCGCCTGCGCAGCGGGGCTCGACGATTTCGAGTTCATCCGGTCGAGCAAGAAGCGAAAGCTGGAAGTCGTCAAATTCTCGGGCGAGTGAAATCCGGGATTCCCATTCCAAGCCTCTCCACGGCAGGCGAGCACCTCCGCAACTTGCGACAGGTACCCGATTATTTTGCGGCGGGGAAAATTACGACCTGGCGCTCTTCGCCCTGGCCCTGGCTTTCGCTGCGCACGCCGGGGAATTCGCCCAGGGCCAAATGGACGACGCGGCGCTCGCGTGCGGGCATGGGATTGAAGCGGAAGGGCTGGCGCGTTTCGACGACGCGCTGAGCGGCGACGCGCGCGGCGAGTTGGAGTTCGGCGAGGCGCGAGGCGCGGAAATCGGCGGCGTCGAAGCGGACCCGGTCGTACAGGCGGGGATCGAGCCGGAGCGCGCGGACGGCCAGATATTCGAGGGCTTCGAGCAGTTCGCCGTGGCGCTCGAGCAGGAGATCGCGGTCGGGCCCTTCGAACAGGACTCGCAATTCGGCGCGATCGATCGCGTCCAGCGAGGGATCGAGCCGCTCGATGCGGCAGCGCAGGTCGAAAGAGCCGGCGCCCAGGACGCGGTCGAGGAAACGGCGCAATACCTCTTCGGCAGGTTCGCGTTCAAGGCGGTCGCCGGCGGAGAAGCGATAGGTCATTTCTCCACCACCTAGGTCTTGGCCTGTTTCGCCGCACGGGCGAGCGGCGAGGTTTTGTTCAGATACCACTGCTGGAGGATGCCGACAAGATAGCTGGTGAAAATGTAGACGAGCAAGCCGCTCGAAACGTGGATGAAGAGCAGGCCGAAGACGACCGGCATGAAATTCATCATTTTCTGCTGCGCCGGGTCGGTCATCGTCATCGGCATCATTTTCTGCATGAAATAACCGGAAATCATGAGCAGGAAGGGCAGGATGTAGTAGTGATCTGGCGCGGAAAGATCGTGAATCCACAAAATCCAGGGCGCGTGGCGCAGCTCGATCGAAGCGTTCAGCATTTCATACAGCGCGAACCAGATGGGCATCTGGATCACCATCGGCAGGCAACTGCCCATGGGATTGACGCCCTCGCGCTTGTAGAGATCCATCATTTCTTCATTCATTTTTTGCCGGCGGGGATCGCGCATACCGTATTTTTTGTAGCGCGCCTGGATCGCCTTCATTTCCGGCATGACCTTTTGCATGCGCTGCATCGAGCGCCAACTGCTCATCTTCAGCGGGAACAGGAGCATGTTGAGCAAGATCGTCATGACGACGATGGCCCAACCCCAGTTCGGCACGTAGGTGTGGATGTAGCGGAGGACGTAGAAGAGCGGCTCGGCGAAAAAGCCGAGAATTCCGTAATGGACGAGCGAGCGCAAATGCGGATTGATTTCGCCGAGGACGCGGAGGGATTTCGGGCCGACGAACAGGCGCAAGGACAGCGGCTCGGCCATGGGCTGCGCCGCGCCGACGGCGATTTCCCCGATCGACTCTGTCTCGCCCGTTTTGCCGCCGGGAACGGGGCGGAGGGTCTGCCAATCCCAGGCGCTGGCCTCGACGGAGGGGAGAAATGCGGCGGCGAAATATTGGTCTTCGATGCCGGCGAATTCGAGCGGGCCGGGAATCTGTGCGGGAATTTCGGGATGCTTATCGGCGCCGAGTTTTTTCGTGCCGAGGGTTTCCACTTTGCCGCCGTGGGCGTAGAAGGCCTGGACGAAGGCCGGGGCGTTGTAGACCGTGGCATCGCCGAATCCGCCACGCCAGGCGACGGCGTATTCGACGGGCTGGCCGTTGAGCGTGACGCTGGTTTGAACGTCGACGGCGTAGCTCGAGGTGAAATGCAGCGTTTTGGTAATCGAGAAATGGCCGTCGCTCCAGCGGAATTGGACGGTGGCGGGCGCGTGGAGGGTCGCCGGGCCGGGATTCATCTGGTAGAGCGCGGTGTTGGCTTCGGATTGCAGCTTGGGATCGACAAGCAGCAATGAGAGCGGCCATTCTTCGCTCTGGGGATTTTCCGGAGGGTGAACGACGTCGAGGATTTTCGCCGGCTTGGATTCGTCGTGATAGCGGAGGAGCTGCCAGCGCTGGACCACCGCGCCGCGATTCGAGAGCACCACGCGATAGAGGCCGCTTTCGACGGTGACGGTCTGCTGCGCGGCGGCGGCGACGGGCTTCGCGGCCGCGACCGCCGTGGCTGGAGCGGGCGCAACGGCAGCGGCGGGAGGCAGCGCAGAGAACTTGGGCGCGGCGGGAGCGGTGGCCGTTGCGGCGGGCTTTTCGGCGACCGGAGGCTTTTGCGGATGGCGGAAAATGACCAGATCGAAAACGGTCATGATGACGATGGTCAGAACGAACGCCAGGAGCAGCCGTTGCTCGGTGGAGGGCTCCTTCACGGGTTAGTCCTCATCGAGATCGGGCACCGGATCCCAGCCGCCGTGAGTGAACGGGCGGCAACGGCCCAAGCGGTGGAGGGCCAGCGGAACGCCACGCCAGCCGTAGCGCGCGACGGCTTCGCGGGCGTAGTTGGAGCAGGAAGGATGGAATTTGCAGGCGCCGCCGAGGAACGGCCCGAGCGTGACCTGGTAGAGGGCGATGGCGAAGAGCAGCGCGCTTGCCGTCAGCTGGGCGAGCCGGTGACGGAGCGCAGCAGTTCCACCAGTTCCTTCGCCAGCGAGGCATAGGGTGCTTGCGCCACCGTGCGGCGCGGTTGAATGACGATATCCCATCCCGTTTCGATTCCCCGGCGATGCAGGCGAACGATTTCGCGCACCTGGCGCCGAATCCGGTTGCGTTCCGCCGCTCCCCCGAGCGCCCGGCTCACGCTCGAACCGAAGCGCGTGACGTCCAGCCCGTTCCGGAGGCCGAAGACGACGAAGTGCGGTCCCGCGCGCCGCTTGCCGCCGCGATACACCGCTTCGAAATCCTTGCGGCGCACCAGGCGGCAGGAGCGGGGATACCGCAGGCGTTCGCCCGGCTGCCGTGCAGAGGAGGAACCTTGCCGGTCAGACGGCGGTGAGGCGGCGCCGGCCCTTGCGGCGTCGTTGTGCCAGGACCTTGCGTCCACCTTTTGTCTTCATCCGCGCGCGGAAGCCGTGCGTCTTGTGGCGATGACGGACATGCGGCTGATAGGTGCGTTTCGGCAACGCGGCGGCTCCTTCGGTTCAATAGTAGGGTGCAGCAAACGAAACACCTAGTCTACGTAAGGCCTTGCGCACGGTCAAGGCAAGCGGGCCATTGGGGCGGCAGTGGGCCAGCCTGAAGAAGCATGAGGGCCTATGCCACTGCTACAGGCGGCCCGGCGGTTTGGGTGCCGCCGGCAAACTCGCCGCAGGGAGTCCGAGCTTCCCGCTTGCTCGTCGTCGAAGACCCGATCTGACGTGAGATGCACAGGAGACCGGCCCATCGTAAGAGTGAACCCGTACGCCCCGGCGGTCGCCGAACGGCCCCCAGGCCCACATCGGTCCTGGCCCACGCGGACCCATCGCGACCCTGCCGGAGCGCTCGGCCGGAGCTTCGTGGCACATCTAAAATTCCAGCGGAGGGCAGGACTGGACGCAGGGAGGGAATGTGAGCCCCGAACTGGGCTGGTCCAGTCTGCCCCAAGAAATCCCGGAGCCCGGCCCCCTCTTGGCAGAGATTAATGAACATCGCTCGGCACCGGGCCGGTTCGACCCCCCGCTCGCATGGACGCATAACGGGCGGCGCCCCGAAGCGACGCGCCGAGGGTCCCGGACGGATAGTCGGAAGCTCCGAAGCGCTTGCTCGGGCGCACATCCCGCCTATCCAATCGTTTCCCCTCCGCCAAACTGACACACTGCTGGCGGCCCCTCGTCGCCCAACCCGGCAGCCAAGCAGTTGCAGCGCGGGCACGCTTGCGCGCGGGCAAGGCCTTGCGACGCGAGCCCGGTCGCTTTGACCGTGGTGGCGGTGTCCCTTAGAATGATGCGGTATCCCGTTGCCTCCGGAAACCCCGCAGGCTGGTCTTATGTTCGATAACCTTACCGAACGGTTCCAAAAGGTGTTCAAGACGCTTCGCGGCCAGGCGAAGCTGACCGAAGAACACCTCGATACCGCTTTGGCCGCGATCCGCGATGCGCTGCTCGACGCCGACGTGAGCTTGCCCGTCGTCGACGAGATGCTGGCGCGGATTCGCGAAAAATCGCTTGGCACGGAAGTCACGCTGCAGCTGCTGCCCGACCAGCAGGTCGTCAAGATCGTGCGGGACGAACTGCTCGATTTGCTGGGGCAGCCGGTGCGGTTGCAATTCGCTTCGCGGCCGCCGTCGGTGTGGCTGCTGGTCGGCTTGCAGGGCTCGGGCAAGACGACGACCACGGGCAAGCTTTCGAAATGGCTGGCCGACCACGGGCACCGGCCGCTGATGGTTTCGACCGACGTGTACCGGCCGGCCGCGCGGGAGCAGCTTTCGCAAGTGGCGCGGGCGATCGGGCAGCCCTGTTTTCCCGGCGCCGGGCTCGAAAAACCGCTCGAAATCGCGCGCGGAGCGCTCCGCGAAGCGAAGCTTTCGGCCTACGACGTGATTCTGGTGGACACGGCGGGCCGGCTGCACATTGATGATCAATTGATGGAAGAGCTGGGCGTGCTCAAGCGGGACCTGGGGCCGACGGAAATTCTGTTCGTCGCCGACGCGATGACCGGGCAGGACGCGGTGCGGTCGGCGGGGGAATTCCACCGCCGGCTGGGGCTGACGGGCGTGTTGCTGACGAAGCTCGACGGCGACGCGCGCGGCGGCGCTGCTCTTTCCATTCGCAAGGTGACCGGCGCGCCGGTGAAGTTCGTCGGCGTGGGCGAGAAATACGACGCGCTCGAGCCGTTTTATCCCGACCGGATCGCGTCGCGGATTCTGGGCATGGGCGACGTGCTTTCGCTGATCGAGAAAGTGGAAAAGACGGTCGATCAGAAGAAGGCGCAGAAGCTGGCGGAGAAAATCCGCAAGAACGAATTCACGCTGGAGGAATTTCGCGACCAGATCCGGCAGCTGCGCAAGATGGGTCCGCTGGACCAGGTGCTGGGGATGCTGCCGAAGATCGGGCCGCTCGCGAAGATTCCGAAAGACCTGGAAATCGACGAGAAGCAGTTCAAGCACATGGAGGCGATCGTCGATTCGATGACCGCCAAGGAACGCGCCGATCACACGCTGATCGACGGCAGCCGGCGCAAGCGCATCGCGCGAGGCAGCGGAACGACGGTGCAGGAAGTAAACCAGGTGCTGCGCCAGTTCCAGGAGATGCGCCGGATGATCAAGCAGTACGGCTCGCTGAAGGGAAAAATGCGCGGCATGGGCCGAATGGCCGGGCTGCAATAGGGCCGCGCGGCGCGCGCCGTCTGCGCTACAATAGTTTGGCACAAGGAGGTGTACGTCTTTGCTAGCGATCCGCTTGTCGCGAACGGGGAAACGCAAGAAGCCGTCTTACCGCATCGTGGTGACCGAGAAAACTCGGCCGCGCGACGGCCGCTTTGTGGAAATCGTCGGCACCTACGACCCGCTCCGCGAACCCGCAGACGTCCGGTTGAAGGCGGACCGGGTGAAATATTGGCTGGGAGTAGGCGCTCAGCCGTCCGAAACGGTGCGCAGCTTTTTCAAGAAGCAGAAGCTTCTGTAATCCGCGGGCGGGTGGATCCCCATCACCCGCTGGGCGGACCCTGGGGTGGGTTTCTGAGGTGCCGGCCGTAGAAGAGAGGAAGCCCATGTCGCAGGGGAGCGTGAAAGAACTCGTTGAGGAAATCGCGAAGGCTCTGGTGGACCATCCCGATCAGGTTCAGGTGCGAGCGGTGGAGGGCGAACAGGTGACGGTGCTCGAACTGCGCGTTCACCCCGAGGACCTGGGCAAAGTGATCGGGCGGCAAGGTCGAACCGCCAAATCCATTCGCACGATTCTGGGCGCCGCGGGAATGAAGTTGCGGAAGCGGCTGAGCCTGGAAATCCTCGAATAGCCGCCACGTGACCCGAGTCCGTTTGGCGCGCATCGTTCGCTCGCAAGGGCGCCGAGGGGAAGTTCGCGCGGAAGTGCTCACCGATTTTCCCGAGCGGCTCATCGAGTTGAAGCGCGCCTGGATCGGCTCGGATTCGGAGGAGCCGCGCGAAATCCGCATTCGGTCGTGCCGGCTGGAGCCTTCGCGGCGATTCGCCGTTTTCCATTTCGAAGGATGCGATTCGATCGACCAGGCCGAGCGCTTTGTGGGCTGCTCGATCGAGGTGCCGCTGGCCGGGCGGATGCCGCTCACGCCCGGCATGCATTACATCAGCGACCTCGTCGGCTGCCGGGTGTACGATGCGGCGAGCGGAGCGCTGCTCGGCGAAGTAGTGCGCGTGGAATTGACCGGCGAAGAGACGCCCGGAACGCCGCTGCTGGTGGTGGATACGCCGCATGGCGAACTGCTCGTGCCGCTGGCGGAGGAAATCTGCCGCACGATCGACACCGAGGCGAAGCGAATCGAGGCGGCGCTGCCGGAAGGCCTAGCGGGTTTGAATCTCGGGTGAATGCGGGAGCGCGCCATGCGGTTTGACATCGTCACCATCTTCCCGGAATTTTTCGCCGGGCCGCTCGATTACGGCATCGTGCGGCGGGCGCGGGAGGCGCGCCTGGTGGACGTGGCGATTCACGATTTGCGCCGGTACGCGCACGACCGGCACCAGACGGTGGACGACCGGCCGTTTGGCGGCGGCGAAGGGATGGTGATGAAGCCGGAGCCGTTTTTCGAGGCGATCGAGGACCTTTACGGAATGGCGGCGGAAGAAGCGCGGCGCGCGCCGGGCTCGGCGATCGTGCTGCTCTCCGCTTCCGGGCGATTGTTCCGGCAGGCGACGGCGATGCGGTGGGCAGGGCTGGAACGGCTGACGCTGCTGTGCGGGCGGTACGAAGGCGTGGATGAACGCGTGGCCGAACACTTGGCTACCGAAGAGATTTCGATTGGCGATTTTGTGCTTTCGGGCGGGGAACTGGCGGCGGCGCTGGTGATGGACGCGGTGACGCGATTGCTGCCGGGCGCGCTGGGAAACGAAGCGTCGGCGGTGCGCGAATCGTTCATGAGCGAAGGCGGCACGGATGGCGGCGAGAGAGCGGGGATTCTCGACTATCCACATTTCACGCGGCCGCGCGATTGGCGTGGCGAAGCGGTGCCGGCGGTGCTGACTGAAGGCAATCACGAAGAAATTCGGCGCTGGCGCCGGCGGCGCGCGCTCGAGAAAACTTTGCGGAATCGGCCGGAGCTGCTCGAACGAGCACCGCTCAACGAGGAGGATCGGAAATTGCTCGCCGAGCTGCGCGCGGAAGCGGAAACGGGCGAACTGAAGGAACGGGCATGAACGCGGAAGATACCGCGAATGAAACGAACAGCGCGGAGGCGAGGGGGCGATGGTTTTCGCCGGCGCTGCTGCTGCTCGCGGTTCTGCTGATCGGTGCCGGGGTGGTGGGGATTCTGTGGGTTTCGTACCTGGCGCGGCCGAGCTGGTTCATCGTGGTCGCGCCCTGTGTGGCGGTGGTGGGAGGAACGGTTTTGCTGCTGGTGCCGCTGTTGCGGCGACTGGCGCGAGAGCCGGATTGAGGCGAGCGAGACGATCGAGGCGATGTGCGATTCCCCGCGAAAATACAGGGGATTGGGTGCCTTGACGGGGAAAGGAAACCTGCTATACTTATCGATGGTCTGCCCCGCCAACGGGCAGTCTGTTCGAGGAAATCAGACCTGAGGTTTCCTACGAGTCCAGGATAGAAAGAGATCGAGCCTCGCGTTAGTCCGCCCCACTTGGTGCGGCGGACTCACCCGGCGCTCGTCGCCGGGTTTTTTGTTGGTGGCCCCGCCGGGCGCGGGGCGACAGGTTCTTTGACAATTGCAAGAGAAGGCATAAACAGCCACAAAGTAAGCTCGAGTAGGGCGTTTGTGGAAAGGGCCAGGAATTTATTCGGCGTGGCGACACGCTGGGTAAGTTTTATGGTCAAGCTACTAAGGGCGTGCGGTGGATGCCCTGGCGTCAGCAGGCGAAGAAGGACGTGGCTAGCTGCGAAAAGCCTCGGGGAGTCGCAAGCAGGCGTTGATCCGAGGATGTCCGAATGGGGAAACCCGTCCGGTGTGAACACCGGACACTGCTCGCTGAATACATAGGCGAGCGTGAGCCAACCTGGGGAAGTGAACCATCTCAGTACCCAGAGGGAAGAGAAATCAACCGAGATTCCGGGAGTAGCGGCGAGCGAAACCGGAATAGCCTAAACCCTGGTTCTTTGAACCGGGGGGTTGTAGGGCCCGCAACAGTAGGGTTACCAATCCGGAGGCTAGGTGAAGGAGCTGGAAAGCTCCGCCAAAGAGCGTGAAAGTCGCGTAACCGAAAGCTTACCGGACCCGAAGCGGGTTCCTGAGTACCACGGGACACGAGAAATCCCGTGGGAATCCGGGGGGACCACCCTCCAAGGCTAAACACTCGCTGACGACCGATAGTGAACCAGTACCGTGAGGGAAAGGTGAAAAGAACCCCTGCGAGGGGAGTGAAATAGAACCTGAAACCGCATGCCTACAAGCAGTCGGAGGGCTATGGTCCGGTAGCAATACCGGACAAAGCCTGACGGCGTGCCTCTTGCTTAATGAGCCGGCTAGTTATTCTCCCAGGCGAGGCTAAGCGAAAGCGAGCCGTAGCGAAAGCGAGTCTGAATAGGGCGACCAGTCTGTGGGAATAGACGCGAAGCGGGACGATCTACCCTTGGCCAGGTTGAAGGCCGCTTAACCGCGGCTGGAGGACCGAACCGTTGTTGGTTGAAAACAGCTCGGATGAGCTGAGGGTAGGGGTGAAAGGCTAATCAAGTTCCGTTATTGCTCGTTCTCCCCGAAATGCCTTTAGGGGCAGCCTTGTGCGATCTGCCGCGGTGGTAGAGCACTGAATGGACTAGGGGGCAACCAAGCCTACCGAATCCAATCAAACTCCGAATGCCGCGGACAGCAGCACGGGAGTGAGACTACGGGGGATAAGCTCCGTGGTCAAAAGGGAAAGAACCCAGACCGCCAGCTAAGGTCCCGGACAGCAGGCTAAGTGGGAAAGGAAGTGTGACCGCTAAAACAGCCAGGAGGTTGGCTTAGAAGCAGCCATCCTTTAAAGAAAGCGTAACAGCTCACTGGTCGAGCGGTCGTGCACCGACAATCCAACGGGGCTCAAGCCTGCGACCGAAGCTGCGGATCCCGCCGCAAGACGGGATGGTAGGGGAGCATTCTGTGGGGCTCGACGGTGGACCGCAAGGACCACTAGACGCCACAGAAGAGACTCTGCCGGCATAAGTAGCGATAAACAGGATGAGAACTCCTGTCGCCGAAAGCCTAAGGTTTCCTGAGCAAGGTCAGTCCGCTCAGGGTCAGGCGGGTCCTAAGGTGAGGCCGAAAGGCGTAGCCGATGGATAGCAGGTCAACATTCCTGCCCCACCTGGGGACGTTATGACGAAGGGGCGACGCAGGAGGATAGGGAAGTCGGGTGATGGATGTCCCGATGGGTCAGTGAAAGCCGGATCCCGCAGGTAAATCCACGGGGTCGTTAACGGTGAGACTGGCTCCGAGGCCATTGGCCGCAAAGTTTCCGATTCCACACTGCCAGGAAAACCCCCTTAGCAGTCTTCCAGGTGCCCGTACCTCAAACCGACACAGGTAGGCGAGGGCGAATACCCACAGGCGCTCGAGAGAACGCTCGCTCAGGAACTAGGCACATTAACCCCGTAACTTCGGGAGAAGGGGTGCCTCACTAGGGTTTATAGCCCGAAGAGGCCGCAGTGAAAGGCGCGCTACGACTGTTTAACAAAAACACATCTCTCTGCTAAGTCGAATACGACGTATAGGGGGTGACGCCTGCCCGGTGCCGGAAGGTTAAAGGGAGGGCTCAGTTTAGAGCAATCTGAACAAAGGCCTGATCTGAAGCCCCGGTGAACGGCGGCCGTAACTATAACGGTCCTAAGGTTGAAAATCGCGCAGCCTTAGTCAAACTGAACCATATGCGGGAAACTCCTCGCACAGCAGTCCGGTACTCGTCGCGGTAAAACGCGGCAGTCAAAATCCGGCTGACATGGGGACAATCCGCAGGGAAGGCTCCGAAGGAATGGAGAACCCTCAGAGACTTAACGTTCAGTCGCATCCTGAGAAGCTAGAAGCCCAATGGGTGGTTGGGTTCGTCGACGGAGAAGGATGTTTCTACGTCGGCATCAACCCTCACCCGGAAATGTCCGTTGGCTACCAAGTGCTCCCCGAATTCACGGTCGTCCAGCATCGGCGTGACGTCCCACTGCTCCACGCGCTGAAGAGGTTTTTCGGTTGCGGAGTCGTTAGACAAAATCACGCTGATCGGATGGCATACCGAGTTCGGGCGCTGAATCACCTCAACGAAAGGATCGTTCCTTTCTTCGAACGGCATCCGCTGAAATCGAAGAAACGAGTCGACTTCGGGAGGTTTCGAAAGATTCTGCGTCTGATGAATCAGGGAAGGCATTTGACGGCGGAAGGCATTGAGGAAATACGGGCGATAGCTTCAACGATGAACAAGGGAAGCGAAAGAGAAAGTCCGGCCTCTCTGGAAACAGAGTAGGGAGAACCGAGCGAAATTCCTTGTCGGGTAAGTTCCGACCTGCACGAATGGCGTAACGATAGCGCGACTGTCTTGGCGAACGGCTCGGCGAATTTGTGGTTCCGGTGAAGACGCCGGATGCCCGCATCTAGACGGAAAGACCCCGTGCACCTTAACTGCACCCTGGTCATGAGTAACGGAACGGTCTGCGTAGCATAGGTGGGAGCCTAGGAACCCCGGCTTTTGGGTCGGGGGGAGGCAACAGTGAAATACCACCCTGATCGTTCTGTCGCTCTAACCCACGGCCCGAAACGGGTCGGGGGACATGGCCAGGCGGGTAGTTTGACTGGGGCGGTCGCCTCCTAAACTGTAACGGAGGCGCCCAAAGCTTGGCTCAGGCGGTTTGGAAATCCGCCGTGGAGTGCAAGGGCACAAGCCAGGTTGACTGCAAGACTGACAAGTCAAGCAGGAGCGAAAGCTGGGCCTAGTGATCCGGTGGTCCCGCGTGGAAGGGCCATCGCTCAACGGATAAAAGGTACGCCGGGGATAACAGGCTGATCGAAGCCGAGAGTTCACATCGACGCTTCGGTTTGGCACCTCGATGTCGGCTCATCGCATCCTGGGGCTGTAGAAGGTCCCAAGGGTTAGGCTGTTCGCCTATTAAAGCGGTACGTGAGCTGGGTTCAGAACGTCGCGAGACAGTTCGGTCCCTATCTGGTGTGGGCGCAGGAGACTTGAGAGGAGCTGCCCCTAGTACGAGAGGACCGGGGTGGACGGACCTCTTGTGATCGAGTTGTCGCGCCAGCGGCACCGCTCGGTAGCGAAGTCCGGAAGGGATAACCGCTGAATGCATCTAAGCGGGAAGCTCGCCTCGAGATAAGGTCTCCCAAGACCGCTTCGGCGGTCTATGAAGGCCGGAGGAAGACTACCTCCTTGATAGGCGGGATGTGTAAGCGCAGCAATGCGTTTAGCTAACCCGTACTAATTGGCCGTTCGGCTTGACCATAAAATTTAACCAGCCTGTTGCAGGCTAATGGTCGCTCGTTTCACGCGCCCGCTCGGGCGTGGCTGTTTTGCCTCTTTTGCAATTGTTTATGAATTTCCTGGTGGCCGTGCCGCGGGGGATACACCCGTTCCCATCCCGAACACGGAAGTTAAGCCCCGCAGGGCCGATGATACTGTGCTGGCAACGGTATGGGAAAGTAGGTCGCTGCCAGGATTAAATTTAGGCCGGAGCAAACGGCGTTTGCTCCGGCCTTTTCCTTTTCATCCCCGCCCATACAACTCGGGCTCCGAGCCGTGCTAAAGTCAAACAAGTGGAGGGCCCAGTGAAGAAGAAGAGGGAATTCACCGTGGTGATCGAACGCGACGAAGAGGGCTGGCTTGTCGCGCACGTCCCCGAGCTCAAAGGCTGTCATACACAGGCCAGAAACCTCGACGCTCTGATGAAGCGCGTGCGCGAGGCCATTTCCGTGTGCCTGGAGAGCGGCGAATCAACACAGTTCCTGGAACTCGTGGGCGTGCAACGCGTGTCCGTATGACGCGACTGCCGCGCGCCAGGGGCAAAAACGTCGTGAGGGCTCTTGAGCGGGCTGGCTTTCAAGTGTTGAGGTCGCAGGGCAGCCACGTTTTTTCTGAAGCATCCCGACGGTCGGGCCACGACCGTTCCAGTTCATCCGGGTGAAACCCTTGGGCCGGGCCTCTTGCGATCCATGCTCCGCGACGCGGAAATCACCGTCGAGGATCTCAGTCGCCTGCTTTAGCTGCGGCGCTCAGGCTGTGCGCAGGGAGAATTTCAATATGAACGCTGCCCACGTCGAATCGTCGCCGAAAAGGGGAACAACCGTTATTTCGCTTGCCGTCACGATGTCCCCAGCGTCTCTGGCCTGGGAGTCACGCTCGAAGAGGCGAAAGCCAGCTAATTAACCGCGACGCGCCTGTACACCGATCGCTGCGGATCCGCGCACAAGCCTCGCCGATAATCACTTTGGGGCCACAGTGACTTGGATGGGTGTGCGGATGGAGCTTGAGGCGAGGCGAATTGTTGCCACGCCTTTGGCTGCGTCCCACGACCAACCTTCCGCTCCTCCGTTGCTGTGCGGCAGCGGCTTGCCGTCTATGCTGACGTTGCCCGGCTCGGGCAGATTGTGCAGTTCGACGGTGTAGGCGCGACGCTCCACTTGCCCTGAAAATTGCCCGGTTGTCGGGCCGATCGTCACTTGCCACACGCCGGAGCCGGAAGGCTCGAACGACATCGGCGTCCACGCGTCTTCGCCTTTCTGATACCCGAGTGATGTGCCGTCGTCTTCGTAGAAGCGGAAGCTGCCGCCATCGGGACCGTACATGGCGACGGTCAGGTGGTCGAGCGGTTTCTGGTCGGAATAGGCCATATCGGGCGCCAGCGGCAGAATCGCGCCGTCCTCGACGAAAATCGGCATGAAATCGAGCGGGGCCTGGACCGCGAGCAGCGAATCGCCCTTGTAAACCTGTCCCGAAAAATAATCGGTCCACGTGCCCGGCGGCAAATAGACTTCTTCTTCGTCGGAGGGATCGGCGATCGGCGCGACGAGAATTTTCCCGCCGAAGAAATATTCGTTTGGATAGGCATAGGCCTTCGGGAGCGACGGGTATTCGAGATAGAGCGGACGGAGCAGCGGCATCGCGTCGTCGTAGGCGACGCGGGCGTAGGTGTAGATGTAGGGCAAGAGGCGATAGCGCAGGCCGAAATAGCGCTTCACCAGCGCGACGCCCTTCGGGCCGTAGGTCCACGGCATGCGCACGTTGCCGTCTTGCGGATTTTCATACTGGCTGTGCAGCCGCACGAGCGGGCTGAACACGCCGAATTCAATCCAACGAGCGTAGAGATCGAACGGCACGTGCTGGCCCAAAAATCCGCCAATGTCCTGGGTGATGTAGGGATCGAGGACGTTGCCGCCGCGCGTGGTGAAAGCGATTTCGTAGCTGAGAACGTCCCATTCGGAGTGGGTATCGCCGGTGAAAAATCCGGGATAGCGGTTGTTGCCCCAGCCGCCGTAGCGGCTCATGATAAAGGCGCGCTTGCCGGTGTGCTGCTGTGAAAAATCGTAGTAGACGCGATTGGTCCACATCTGCGGATTGAGCCCGGGCATGCTGGCCGAGCCCGCCCCGCCATCCACCCACCAGAAGTCCACGCCCTCGTCCATCAGCGGGAAATGCAGGACTTTCATGAAAACTTCGGCCTGTTTTTTCTCGGCCAGGTTCCAGCGAATGGGCTGACTCGGGGGAAGGCCGAGCAACTTGTGCACCTCGGCCCAGTGGCTGTCCTGCGGGGAAAGCACGCCCTGATTCGCCAGGAAATCCTCATAGCCGGGGTGGTCGTTGAGGCTGATTTTCAGGCCGTCCTTGTGGGCCCAGGCGAGGAACTGGCGCGGGTGCGGGAAAATCGGGCTCCAGTCGTAACCGCCTTTCCAGCCGTAATTGTGCCAGCCGAAATCGAGGACGAGAACGTCGAGCGGAATGCCGGCGGTTCGGAACTTCGTGACGAGTTTTTCCACGTCCCGATCGGTGTAGTGGTAATTCTTCACCAATGGATTCTGGGGCAGGTATTCGTAATTCAAATCGGTAATCATCGTGCCCAGGGTGTAGCGCGGGGGCATGGGCACGCGCCCGCACAACTGCGCGTAATCGCGGAGGGCGAGCCGGTAATCGCGGCCGTAGCCGAAGAAATACCAGTCCTGATCGTTCGGTTCGGGACGCGGTTCGATCCAGTCGGTGGCGGAGTTCCAGACGGGAGATTTGCTGTCGTTGAGGACGAAATATCCGCTGCGGCTGAGGATTCCGTCTGAAGTTTTGGGGAAATGGCCCTGGCGAGCGCCGTCGAGCGAATAGGAAAGGCCGCCGAGATTGAGCGGATCCTTCTGGCCGGGGGACCAAGTGCGCGTCGAGCCGTTGTCGTTCCAGGAGATTTGCAGATTCTGCGCGGTGAAACGGCCGGAATCGAGGCGATAGCGGAGAGTGATCGCGGCGGTTTTCGCGACGACCCACGCGCCGGTTTTCTGGAAAGAGAATTTGACCGGCGCCCAATCGCGGCGCTTCACGACAGCCGTTCGCGCGTCGACGAAATGCCCCGAAGGCGAGTATTCGACGCGAACGAGCGACGGTGTGAGCGCCTCGAAGCGGGCATCGCCGCAAACCACCGCGTTGCCGTTCATGCTGCAACTCGAGAACAGGCCGCAACCGGCAAGCGAGAGACAGGAAAGCAGCGCCAAACCGGACAAAATCGCCCTGCGCTTGAGCATCGGAACCCTCCGGACTCAGCGCATCATA
>JAKASX010000056.1 GCA_021818865.1 Acidobacteriota bacterium | reverse complement strand
GAAGAGAGGCTGCCAAGTGAGCCCGGCGTTCTCCGTCTTCCAAACGCCGCCGTCCACGCTGCCGAAATAGAAGACGCTCGGCTCGCTCGGCACGCCGGCCACGGCCAGCGCCCGCCCGCCGCGAAACGGCCCGATCGAACGCCAGCGCATACCGCCGTAGGCTTGAGGATCGATTCGCTGCGCGCGCGCGCCGGTGCCCATACCCAGCACGGCCAAAACACAAAGTAGGCGAAGCAAAAATGGCAGAAATGATTTGTCCATGAATTTCATTTGTTCGGCTCCCCGCGCGGAGTATACACCACGCCCGTGCTTCTCGCCGCAGGATGGAAAACCACAGTGAACACAAGTCAAGAAGGTCGGCGCTCGCCCCTCGCGCCATCCCTGCGAACACACGGACAGAGATATGTCGCGAGGCGAGCTAAGCTAGAACTTAATGCACGGGAGCAATTTCCAGGTTGTCACCTAGTTCCGTACCGGACCGGTGGACCGTATAGGCGGGGAATTCCAGCACGCTCGTCGCCTTCAGAAAAACCCGGGACACGCGGAACGGCCGCACGTATTCCTGAACCCCCACGACGCGACATTCCCGATCGATGAAAACCAAATCGATAGGGAACAGCATCCCAATCGTGTGGACTCCACACGAAGGGGTGATCCATAGCCCGCGGCCCGGCTTGGCCCAGCGAGACGTTTTTCCCAGCAGTCCGATCAAACGCCGCAGGTATGTATCGGCAATCCGGACCTCGGTGGCCACGAAGGTCTGCCGGGTCCGATTGTAAACGTAGACACCATCACGGTCACGCACGGCGTATGCGCCCTCTCCGCCCTACCTCTGAAAAGCCCGCCCTCGACCAGCCGGGTTTACTGGGAAGCTTTTTTCCGTCGGCGAGCGATGATAATAAACAGAACGATCACAGCCAGAATCGCTGCTACGATCTGGATGTTGTTCATGCCCATGAAATCGGCCGTCAGTTGCAGAAAGTTCATCGTCGGCTCCTACGCTCCTTGGTTCTTTTCGTTCCAACTAACGCTCGACCTTCCCTTGCAAACCCGTTCGCGCCCCTCCGCCGCTCCGCTCACCGGCTTAATGTGAACCGGCCATGACCGGCAGCAACTGCTGCATAATTGCAATCACACCGGGTCCGAGAATCACGACCATCAGTGCCGGGAAGATGAAGAAAACGAGCGGCGGCACCATCTTCACCGTCGTCTTCGCCGCCTGTTCCTCAGCCCGCTGCCGGCGCTTCACGCGCAAGTCGTCAGAGAAAACGCGGAGCGACTGCGCTACGCTCGTCCCGAACCGGTCCGTTTGGATCAGCATCGCCACAAGAGCCTTGATATCTTCCACGCCGGTCCGCGTAGCGAATTCCCGAAGCGCTTCCAGCCGGTTCTTGCCCAGCTGGGTTTCCATGTTGACCATCTGCATTTCTTCGCTCAATTCCGGATGCGCGAAACGCAATTCCTGGGACACGCGCAGAATGGCCTGGTCCAGCCCCAGCCCCGCTTCCATGCTGATCACCATCAAGTCCAGCGCGTCGGGCAACGAAAGCTGAAGCCGGTGCTGCCGCCTCCGAACCACCTGCGTCACGTAAAATTCCGGCCCCATATAACCGATGATCGCGGCCAGCCCCAGAACCACGACCGGATTTTCCTGGTAAAAGCCGGTGAAATAGACAATTGCCACCAGAACGATCGGCAGCAGCATCCGCAACCCGCGCATCACCAACACCGCCTGCGGGCTGCGGTATCCGGCCCGGATCAGCATCTGCTGCGAGCGTGAAAGCGCCTTCTGCGAGGGAGGGATTAGCGTGCCGACTTTGGCCAGAGCTTTCTCCGCTCGCGCTTTCTGCTTGTCCGGGAAGGACGGCTCCTGTCTCCTCGCGCCGAAATGCCAGAGGTGAGAAAGCCGTTCAGCGATTTCGCCGCTGCCGCCTTGCACCAAAGCGAAGACGACGATGCCACAAACCGCCAACGTCGCGACGAACGTGAAAATCACGATCCAGGGCATCTCGACCTCCGCCTCACACCTCGATGTGAACGATCTTCCAGAGCAGAACTGAGCCGACCACCTGCAATACGCCGGCTCCGATCAGCATCCAATGGCCGATCGTCTGGGTGAACATGGGCTTCATGTAGCTCGGGTTCAGCATATTGAGCATGAACAACATGATCGGCGGCAAGGCGATCAGAATCCCCGCCGTCATGCGCCCCTGGGCGGTACGGATCCTCACTTCGCCGCGGATGCGGAACCGCTCCCGGATGACCCTCGAGAGGTTATCCAGAATTTCCGCCAGATTTCCGCCGGTTTCCTTCTGAATCAGCAGCGCAGTCACGAAGAACCGTACGTCGAGCAGCGGGACACGCTCGGTAAGGTTCAGCAGGGCGTCGCGCAGAGGAAGCCCGAAATTCTGTTCCTCGAACGTGGTCCGGAATTCACCGGAAACGGGCTCCGGCAACTCCTTGGCGACCATCTCGAACCCGGTGGTGACGGCGTGGCCGGCGCGCACGGCCCGTGCCAGTAGGTCGAGCGCCTCGGGAAAATGCTTTTCGAATAACCGGAATCGCCGATTTCGTTTAAAGGCAATCACCGCCAACGGGATCATGCCAGCGACGAGACCCGCGGCCAGCCCCACCAGCACGTAGTCGAAAAGAGCGGCAACGACCAGATAGCTGCCCACCGCCAGCACGAAGCTCAGCAGCAAGATTTTGCCCGGCTTGCTGCGCACGCCGGACTGTTCGATGTACTCCCGCAACTTCTCCGCCCAAGTCCAGCGGACGAGCAGCTTGTTGAGCGCGGGAACGTCGCTGAGCAGTTCGTCGCGAACCAGCTGCAGACCCAGGCTCAAATCGCCGCGGCGCTCGGCGCGCTGTACGGCCTCGAACCGCTTCCGGACGATATCTTCTTGCGGCGTGCCGCCACCCACCGTGAAAAACAGGAGGATGATGGCCATCACCGCCAAAAACGTGAAGAATGCGACGAGCAGTGCCATGGCAGTCCCTTAAGCCGTCTCCGCCTTCTTCCGCTCGAACATATCCATCGGGAGGCGGAAGCCGGCAACCAGTAAACGCTCCGCGAATTTCGGCCGGATGCCGGTCGCGCCGAATTCGCCGAGCACTTGCCCGTTAGGGCCGATTCCTTTCTTCTGGAAAAGGAAAATATCCTGCATGGTGATCACTTCGCCTTCCATTCCGGTGACTTCGGCGATGCTGATCACCTTGCGCGTGCCGTCGCTCTGCCGGCTCACCTGCACGATGACGTCGATGGCGGAAGCAATCTGTCGGCGGATCGCCGATTCAGGCAGGTTCAAGTTCGCCATCGCGACCATCGTCTCCAGCCGGCTGAGAGCGTCGCGTGGAGTATTCGCGTGAATGGTGGTCAGCGAACCTTCATGGCCGGTGTTCATGGCCTGAAGCATATCGAGCGCTTCCTCGCCGCGAACCTCGCCCACCAAAATCCGGTCTGGCCGCATACGCAAGGCGTTGATCACCAATTGCCGCTGGCGAATCGCCCCCTGCCCCTCGATGTTGGGGGGACGCGTTTCCAGCCGCACCACGTGCCGTTGGTGGAGCTGCAATTCCGCCGCGTCCTCGATCGTGATGATGCGCTCGCGGTCCGAAATGAACTGAGAAAGCATGTTGAGCAGGGTCGTTTTGCCGGCGCCCGTACCGCCCGAGATCAGCATGTTGAGCCGGGCTTGAATGCAGCCCTTGAGCAGCTCCAGCATGGGCGGCATCAGCGTTCGGTTGCGCACCAGGTCTTCCGCCTTGAGCCGTTCGCGGCCGAATCGCCGGATGGAAAGCGCCGGCCCGTCGATCGCCAGCGGAGGGATGATCGCGTTCACGCGCGATCCGTCGGGCAAACGCGCGTCTACCATGGGCGACGATTCGTCCACGCGCCGGCCCACCGCGGAAACGATGCGATCGATGATGGTCATCAAGTGTTGGTCGTCGCGAAACTGAATCGGCGTGGGCTCCAGGATGCCGTTGCGCTCGATGTAGACCTGCCGGTGCGTGTTCACCAGAATGTCGGATATCGTCGCGTCGTTCAGCAGCGGCTCGAGCGGACCCAGACCGAACACCTCGTTGAGAACTTCCTGCGAAAGCCGCTCCCGCTCCTGCAGCGTCATCGGCGTGGATTCGCCCATGACGAGACTTTCGAGGATCTGCGAAACTTCCCGCCGCACCTGCTCGCGGTCCGACTCGGTCAGCCGCTCGAGATCGAGCTTTTGAATCAGCTTGCGGTGAATAGCCGCCTTGACGGCCGAGAAATCCATGCGTGTCCCAGGCACGGTTTATCCGCCTTTCTTCGACGAAAACAGAAACAGATTGAAGCCGCCCGATTTCGTCTCTTGCGGCGAAGTCTCCGCTCCGCTCAGCTGAGCAGCCAGCTGAGCGAACTTCGACACCAACGGGTTGTTGTGGTTTCCCATCAATGGCGTCCCCATGTTGATCGCGTCGCTCACCTGTTTGTAATCGTTGGGGATCACCGAAAAGATCGGGTGCTTGATGTTTTTTTCCACCGTCTTCAGGGCATCTTGATCGGTCCGCCGCCAGCGGTTGACGAGGATCTGCAATCGGCTGGCTTCGATCCCCATGCCCAGCAGCGCCAGCAGGTGGCGTTCCAGCGCCCAAAGCGCCGGCACGTTCGTTTCCGCCACGATCACCACCGCGCGCGCCGTGCGCAGCACGGGAGCCCATTCCGTCGAGAACTGCGTGCCGTAGTCCACTACCACCGATTCGAAATTGCTTTGCGCAACATTGATCACTCGAGCGGTGGATGCGAGCGGGATCCGCTCCCATTCCTCGGGCTGCGTCACCCCGCCCAGCAGCTCGAGCCCGCTCCGGTGCTCGGTGAGCAAGCCGGTGAAAAAGTGGCTGTCCAGACGGTTCAAATTCTCCACCGCATCGCGCACGTTGAAGCGCGGAGTGAGGTTGAGCATCAGGTGCGTTTGGCCGAGCGGCCGGCCGAAATCGATGAGCACTGTCCGGCGCTTCACTTTGTGCGCCAGTTGCACCGCGAGGTTCACCGCGACCGTCGTCGTTCCCACGCCGCCCTTGGCACCCATCACCACGATCAGGCGATCGGTCGTGCGCTTTTCCGGCGAGGTGACCTCGGCCTCGAAGCGATCGAGTGTGTCCCGGAAAGCATCCGGCGAGACAGGTTTCGAAAGGAACTCCTGGACCCCGCTGCGCATCGCTTCGAGCAGGAGTTGCGGATCGAGGTCGGAATGCGTCGAGCACGCGATGACGCGCACGTTGGGTTGAAGCGTCCGAACGTGCTTCGCCAAGGCGAAATACGGGTCCGGGTCGCGCCCCAAGTCGAGCAGAACAACATCAGCGGCGGCTTCGCCAGGCTCCGGGAGTTTGTCTCCCGTCATTTTCCACTCGACGACGTCGCCTACCAGACCCGTCTGCTCAAGCGAAGCCCGGAGTTGCTGACTGCTATGCAGGTCAGCGCTCGCAATCAAAACCCTTAGCATGGATCGTTCTGTCTTCTCACCGTCCCCCGATCCCGTCCACGCAAACCCGTTACTTGCCCGACTGCCCCGTTTGGCCGGATTTGGCGGCTGGGGGCGGCCAGGTCATGAACGGAATGGGAAATTTCGGTCCCGAAGGGGCTTGGCCGGGTCCGTATGGTTCCACTATATGCGGAGTCACGAGCACCAGCAACTCGGAATGCGATTTCTGGTTCTGCCAACTGGTAAACAGTTTACCCAAAATTGGCACGCTGCTGAGCCACGGAACCTTATCCATGATTTTCGTGACTCGATTATCGAGCAGGCCGGCAATCGCAAACGTCTGTCCGTTCTTGAGCAGCATCTCGCTCTTCACCCGCCGGGTCGAAATCGCGGGAATCAGGAAGCCCTGCAGTTGCAGCGCGTTCGTGTAGTCCAAGGTGCTCACTTCCGGCTCGACTTTGAGGTCGATCTGTCCGTCCGCCGTGAGCGTCGGGGTGAAATGCAGCATAACCCCGAATTGCTTAAACATAACCGTAACCACAGGCACCGATCCGGCGGCCCCGCCCTGAATCACAGGGAACGGGAATTCGCCGCCGGCGAGGAAACTTGCCTCCTTGCCGGTCTCGGTCAGCAGATTCGGCTGGGCGAGAATCTGCAAAATACTGCTATTTTCCAAAGCCTTGATCGTTATGCCCATATTGATGTCCGGGCGGAAAATGAACAGGTTCATGACGTCGGCAGCGGTTATATTCGACGACGTGCCCGGGCCCGTTTGGATGGATGAAGTGCTCAACGGACCGAACTGCTGCGTCTGCACGATGCCCAACGTCCGTGTGGTCGAACCGGGCAGGCTGAAGAAATTGAAACCCCAGTCCCGTTCCTTCGTCAGGTCGAGCTCCGCGAATTTGACGGCGAGCAAGATCTGCCCTTCGGTTGGCGCAGTGGGCACCTGAATCAAACTGATCACTTTCGGCACTTCCGCCGAAACCAGTTCATAGATCCGGTCGGCAACGGCAGCCGACGACGCCTGGCCCGTCAGCATCACGATATTCTGCGACGCTTCGATCCGAACGTGCTCGGAAGGAAACACATCGTGGATTTTCTGGCTGAGCGCCATGACGTCCACGTCGACGTATAGATCGAACGTTTCGGTTTCGCCGTTGGCGCCCCACAAAATCATCGTCACCGCCCCCGGCGTTTTCCCGTCGACCAGCACCTGATAGGGGCTGATCACCGTAAGCGACGCGATATCCGGATTTGCAATCGAAACCCGGGTAATTCGCACCGGCGACGTGATCACCAGCGAGCGGTTGACAAGGAGGTGCAGCGTCTGCGGCAGCGAGGCTCCCGCGGGCTGCTGTCTTGCGCCCAAATTCAACGCAAAAGCAAATGCGAACGCCAGGCCCAGCCATATATTCCGCTTCGTCTTCGCCATGTCCCTCACCGGCCTTAGTGATTCGGGAACGTCTTCGTTTCCCGTTTGCTTCCGCTGATCACTTCCACCACATAGGGCGGTGGCGCTTGCGGCACCACACGCCGGGGCCGCCGAATGATCCGACGCGGACCGGCCGGCATCGGCGCTCCTCCCGTTGGACTCATCAACTGCGCCTGCAACACAGTCGGCGGGTGCACGATCTTGGTGTCAATGGTGTTGCGCAAGGCGAGCTGAATTCGCGCCTGCGCCGCGGCTAGCGCCAGTTTGTCGGCATCCTCCGGCGAAACCAGCAGCGTCACGACCGGGACAACATGCGGCTTGCCCTGGGCGTCCTGCGTCACCTGCTCCCCCGCCGCCAGCACTTTCACGTTTTCGAGCACAGTCTTGGCCAAGGTTTGACCGCCAGCCTCACCGTTGCCTGGGTTTCCAACGGCGATCACATCCACCATATTTCCCGCCTGCACGAAACCGGATACGCCCACCACTTGGTTCACCGCAACCGACTCGGCGCGCATGCCCTCTGGAATCGTCGCCGGCAATCCCGCGCCTGCCTCTCGCGGAGCCAGTTCCGACTCGAGAATCGGCTCGTTTTGAACGACGTTCGTGATCAGCGCTCGTCCCTCGGCATCCTGCAACCTGGTGAACATGCCGGGCACCGGCTCGTTGCCGGGCCAAGGAACCAGGCGTAAATCGTGGGCATCCAGACGTGTGCCTAGCGGCAAGGGCGCAGCCGCAACCACGATCTGCGTCGATGGCGCCTGTTGCTGTTGGACCACCGGGGTCTGGCGTATCTGCCGGTATACGAACGTGCTCGCGAGCACGGCCAACACCACTGCAGCGGCCAAACCGATCAGTAACCGCCTCCGGTTCATCTCCCCGTTCCCCTTTCCGCTACAACCTTAGCCAAGCCGCCGAAAGCGCCGCGGCAGTGGCCACGGCCGTCACCACCCCAAACGGCAGCTTGATCAATGGCTGAGTATCAATCGAAATATTGGGATTCGGCTGCAATCCGAATAGCACAAAACCGTGCACCAGTTCCCACAAATTCCACAACGTCGTCTTCACCCGGCGCTGCCGAATCATCTCCACCACAGCCCAGGCGGCAGCCAGGCACATCGAAACAAACAAAATCGTGAATGTCTTCTCCGGGCCTACCATGGCGCCGAGCGCTCCCATCAGCTTCCAGTCGCCCGCGCCCAATCCCCGCAAAAGCACGAGTGGGAGCAGAAGCCCCAATCCGAGCCCCGCACCTTCCAGACTCAAGGCCAATCCGTGCCACCCTCCGAGAATCCCATTGACCCCAAGGCCGACGAGCAGCGCGGGAACCGTCAACCGATTCGGAATCCGGCGCGTGCGAAGATCGCCTAACCCGGCGACAAGCGTCAGGATCACCGCCAAAATCCATGGCAAATGCAGATTAGAAAGATCCGCCATCATCGCAATGCGTCCAACGGTCACCACCCCGACCGTGCAATCTTACCAGCAGTTCCCCGCGGGTGTGCCGTTTCCTGACAGACAAGGTTACATTCTGACAACGGTTGAGGTTGGGGCGGCTTCTCTGCCGCAACTGGGGCACTGTCAAAACGAATGCAATTGTCTTCGAATTTTCCCAGTAGCAGAAAAGTTTCGTTCCAGTTATTTGGCGTTTGAGACGCGACGCAGTCCGAGGTCCAGTCACCGAACCCTCGGATTGCCTTCGCATCGTCAACCCCCGACTGAAGACAAAACCGGCCGCGCCCGTCCGCCGCGTCTTGCGTCTTGCCGGCGGATTTGCGCGGCCTGAATTGCCTATCTTGGTTTCGGCTCGTGCACTGGAGGGGAAATTCCCCCTCCAGTGATCCGAGCGCGCTGTGTCGATAGGTTAGGTGTTGGTGGTCAGGTTCGAAGCCGCGTTCGAGAACGCATCGCTGACGGCTTGGCCGGCAACGCGGAGCGAGGCAACTGCGATCAAAGAGATGAGCACGACCAGCAGGGCGTACTCGATCAGGTCCTGGCCTTCTTCTTCCTTCCACAAACGACGCAACAGGTTCTTCATTACCTTCCCTCCTTGGAGAGCGGTCATCGGCACAGCGACGCTGCGCCGTTCCCTTTTCTTTGGTGCACTTGTGCTGCCAAAATCCTAAGAACTCTTTTCGCCCAGCCTGAGGTATCGCAATCGCCAATGCCCTTCCTTCCCACCAATCAACTACCGAGATTCCCAGGCCGTGTTTGCCAGCCGCGCCAACACACACGAGAGTTGACTCTTGGCGGCGATTGCCCTGCACGCAGCCTACCCTCCCGCGCCAATGACCCGGATCCATCGTTAGTTCTAGAACTATAAACACTTACGTTTATTACCCCCTTTCCAACCCTGGTCTTCCGACTCGTCCAACGCCAAAAACCGTCACGTTTTGTTGACACTAACCCATTGCGTAGAAGTAAGTTGGCAACGTTCTAAAACCCATACGAGGCTGCCTTCGGATATTTCCCGTGGTAGAGAAAAATGGTGGCCACTTTGTCCTGATAAGCGATGGACCACTCGGGAGAAGCCCTCAGATAGGTGGCCAGCGCAGAATCGGGGTTCGTAAAAACCGTACGGAACTGGTACTTGTCGAGGAGAAAGGGGAGGTCCGGTTTGACGTCGGCTATGTCCAAGTCATCCCTCAGAACCCCGGCGTAGTCGTAGATGTCCGCCCGGCCGTCGATAAAGACGGGAAGCGAGCTCCCTTCCAGGTTGCCGAACTTCCAGATCAGAAAGCCGCCCCAGCCATAGTTGTTCAACAGTGGTTCTGGAACGCCGTGCTCCTTGATGTACGAGATGGCCTTCAGTGGGTACGTTTTCCCCAAACGATTATCGATCTGGCGATCGGTAGGGAAAAAATGAAAGACGCCGAAGGCAATCAGCGCGATCAGCGCCACATTCAGTACATATTTGTCCTTGCCAGGTGCGTAAGGGGTAAGCCAACGGCCGGCAAAACTGGCCACAATCGGCAGGAATGCAAAAACGGCAACCGCGAGGAAGCGCTGGTGTTGCGCCGCGGCAAAAATCGTGACGGTGAGAAAAACCAGATCGAAGAAGCGGTAACGCGGCTTCCATCTCAATTGCACGAAGAAAAGCGCAAGCACCAGAACCAGAAACGCCTTGCCCCAAGGAGCTCCGAAACTTACCGGCTGCCATTCCTGGATGCTCCTGATATTGAGTGGCTGCATGAACGCCATCTCGAAGGGATACGCGGCGAGTTGCGTTCCATAAGGCGTCAATGGGAGCAGAAGCGTCGAGGCCAAAATCGTCAACAGCAGATTCCGGCTCTGCCTGGGCGTCCACTTTTTCGCCTCCAGAGATCCCCACTCGAACTGAAATTGACCGCAGAGCCAATAGACCCCGAAAATTCCCAGCCCGATGGCGAACGTTCCGTGTGTATTGACCCAGATGAGGAACAATGGCGGTATCGCCCACAGCACCTTCTCGTTTCCCTGGCGATAAAGCTCCATCAGAATCAGCAGTACCACCAGGAAGCAGTACCCTATCAGCTGCGGGCGCAAAGTGAAGAAAACACCCTCGAGCGGCAACAGCAAGGCGGCTGCTGTTAGCCCCGCCTTCACGCTGCGCGTGCAGACGTAGCCGTAGACGTACATGAGTGTGACGAGGGCGGCCGAAATCCCGCACAGCAGCCACATCAATCCTCCCACGCCTGCACGGCTCGCCAATCCCATTAATATTTCACCGAGCCATTCGTAAGCGATCCACGGGTGTCCATGGACGGTATAGGAATAGATATCGTGCGTGGGGAAATGGCCTGTTGCCAGGATGAATTGGCCTACCTTCGTGTGCCACCACGTATCGGGATCAGCCAGATGCGATTCCGCCACAATGCCGGAAGCAACCGCCAACAGAACGCCTAGAAAGACCGGGAATGAAATCGCTTTTTTGAGCAAACCCACGAGCCAGAATTCTCCTATCGAGACTTCCTCGTTGTTGATGACGTTGCTTGTGCTCACCATATGATTGCGCTTTCCGCGTGTCTCCCCGTTCGGGCGAAGACACGACAGGCTTTATCGGCTATATCGCTAGCAATCGAAGTACCATAACGTAACTAAGTCGTTTACACCGTTTCTTTCGAAAGAAGTCAACTCAAGCGGGGCCAAACCACCAATCGGACCCGGACAGTTCCCTTCCGAACGGTTGCCCACACCATCTTCCAAGTCTCTTTCCCTACCACCCGATGCAGTCTGGGATTTGCACGCATGCCGCGCCCGCATGCGCCGAGGGCGAGGCAATCGAATGGGGCGTCACTCGAAACAGGTCGTGATTGCCCACAGCGTCAGGAAGCTACCCGGATCCCGCCAATCCAGTTCAGTTATGGATCAACCGCACGGAGATGGGGGTGCCGGTGTTTACTGGAATCACGGAGCCCGAACCGCTCTGGTCGCTCCCGCCGCTGCCGCAGCCGCTGATGTTCATGACGAACGCATAGACCGATTCCTGGTCGCTCTTACTGACTCTCTGAATGAAGAGTTGCAACCACCCTACGACATCCACGCTCTGCGGTGCGCAAGTGCCCCCACCGGTGGACCCGCCGGGGCAGAGCGGTTGCCCGTCGTAGACCGGAATCGTCACGATAGAATTGCTGTTTTGGATCGCCGTGCCTGGAGCGACGTTATACGTGTTGTCGGTGCCGGCCCAAATCGTGAACGGAGTCGTCTGGCTATACGTCACGCCCGAATACGGGCACACAGTCGATGCGTTGGGATCGATGCTGATGCAATCCTGCCCGGTCCCTTGGTTCGTTTCGTTGATCAGGCATTCCACGCCCTGACCTGAACCTCCGACCTTATCGCCGGTTATGGGAGTGACAACGGTATCTGGCCCGCAGGTAATTGTATCCGAGTTGCAACACTCGATATTCTCGCGATAAAGTGCGCCGGAATTCGTTCCAATGCTTCCCTGATCGTTCGCGGCGCAAGCAGGGCACACAAAAGTGCCATTGTTCGGTAGGTAGACCGGCCAGAATTTGCTCGGTGTCTCGGCGTCTCCCGGCTTGCCGGGTTTGATTAGGAGTTGCTCGCCGATCGCGCCGCTGGTGGTCATGCCAGGATTCGTAATCGTGTTGGCAGATCCAGACGAGCCGGGGGTCACAAAATATTCGTAGTAGCCCCCCGACGAGGTCGGACAGTTTGTATTGGATTTGGAGGTTAGCGAGCTGTCCTCGAAATTCTGGTCGCAGTTCGGGAGGAGCCAGGGTTTCACGCAATTGACCGCGGTGTTTGGCCCGGAGCCGGATGGGGTATACGCTTCTGCGGTCGCCGTGACCGAGACGGGCACCGTCTGAATTCCGAAAATTTTCATGAAAAATGTCGGAACGTTTTGGAATACCGTCACGGTGATTTGCGGATCGTTGGCGTAAGAGAAATCCAGGCAACCGCCGGACTCGTTGCTCGGCGCCGGGCAGGTGCTGTTGAAATAATTCGTGTCTAGGTCGGGGCTCCGCCCGAGGATCAGATTCTGATTGCCCACCGTCACCGCTTGCGCCTCGGCCATCGGTCCGGCGGCTTGCGCCGTGATCAATCCACTCGTGACCGAATCGGTGACCCATTGCGATGCTCCAGCGAGAGCCGCGGCGTCTGCCGCCCGCTGTTCCTCATTTCTCGCCACATAAAGCGTCGCCAGGTCAATGGCCAGTCCAGCCATCGCCAGGAGAAAAACGAGCCCAAACGCGACCAGAATCAGGCTCAAACCACGTTCTGATCCGCCGCGCCGCACCCGCATGTGCTTATCCATATTCGCTACCTCACATCGCATCGGACAGAGCCTCTATAGTCGAGGAATCGTTGGTCGCAATTATCCGCGAATGGCGCGGCCTGGCAATCAGGAGATCGCATTGGACAAATCGTCCATGGTCGAATAGACCTTGATGGTGATCGTCGGCGAATAGGTCGAGCTGCTAATCAGGTTGATGATGTGGTCGAACCCGAACGACCAGTTGTAGGGATAGGTCAAGGAGACTCGTGTCGCGAAAATGGTGCATGTTGATGCTAGGGGCGGGCATTCCGCTCCGCTGGCCGTAATTTGGTACGCCGGTGTGATCTTCAGGCCGTAGGAGCCGGTCGAATAATAGGTATAACCAGTCGTGGCGCCAGTCGTGGAATCAACGACCTTTCCCGGCGACGAGCATGCGGTCGTCACTGCGCTCGCGGTTGTGCCGCTGACTCCCATGAACGAAGGATTGAAATTCGCTTGAATGAGATAGTTGGCCACATCCTGGCAAATCGTCTGAATCGAGCCCGGATTCGTGGTGTTCAGATCGCCATACTCCTGATTCGATCCGATTCGCGCGCCTTCGCGCGCCGCGTTGGCGAGAATCTGCCGGGCGCTCCACGCCTGCGCAAAATCCGCCACTCCGGCCACGAGCGCCAAAAGAAACGGCAGAAGAAGAGCCAGTTCAAAAAGCTCCACGCCTCGTTCGCCCGCACGCGCACGCATTCTTTTCGGTGTTCTCATCGCTCCCTCTTAGCCGCAGGTGGCAGGAGCCAGTGGCTGATTCTCCAGGCGCATCTGCACTTTGGTCGTCAAGTCGATCGTGCTCAGGGAAACCGGCAGGAACGGGAGCATCACCTGGAAGGGATAACTGAAGGTGATGTACACCCCGCAAACGGTGTTGGCCGAATTGATATCTGTTTCGCGTTGTTGGTAGCTGGATTGCAATAGTGTGTTGTTCGTGTCGAGTCCAGCCGCCTGCAGCGCGGGAAAGACGTAATCGGACTGAATGGTCGACGTCGAATAGGAGGTGTCGCCGCACATAGCGCAGTTCGTCGTCACCGCTTGACGCACGCCTTCGCGCGCGGCCCGCGTCATCGTTTGGTAGAGGTCCCAGCCGCGGCCAAAGGTGTAAACGCCAAACATAAGCGTCAGCAAGAGAGGCAAAACCAGCGCCGCTTCGAAGATATCTGCGCCGCGTTCAGACCGAGGATTCGAGAGACTCATATCGTTTCGGCTCCTGGCCGCTTCGTCACCCATTAGGTATTGCCATGTTATACAATAGAGTCAACTATACGAGACAGTTTCCTGGGTACCCTGTTGCTCAATGAGTTCACGGAATTGTTCTAGTACCTTGAAGGAACTTCTGACTGCGGTGATTGGTTCGCCGATCTGCTGAATTTTCTCAACTTGCACGTGGCCAAGCACATAGCCAGCCTTTTTGAGATAGCCAACGCGCTCGGGAGCAAGCCCCATAACCCGTGTCGCTGTCGCGTCCACGGCAACCGGATCATCGCCAAAAATCAAAACCCCCGCGTGTTTCGGCGACCCCTGAATCGGCCCGTTGCCTTCCATGGCGACAATACCATCCACTACGGCGAAATCCGGCCGAACGGTTGTCGCCAGATCCAGGATCGAGTTCTCAATGCCCGCCCAATGCAATACGTTTTTCGGCCAGCCGTAGCAACTCCCGGGAACAATCCCAAACAGATTTTTCAGCGACAGCGTTACGCCCGCTAAGTGGTGCGTCTTCATCTTGGGCATCGAAACAACCAGATCGGCTTCGAGCACCGCCGCCGGCAGAAATAGCGAGCGCAATTTCGAGGCGCGGGTCCGCAGCGCCACTTTGTGCACGTTGTCGACATTCAGGTCCACGAACGCGCCCTCGCTCGGACCGAGCCAGTCCCGCAGTCGAATCGCCTCGAGAATCGCCTCGGTATCCCGCTCATGCGCCGGCCCCTCGCCAATCAATACGCGCTTAGCGCCCAGACGCAAGAACGTCTCGCGTACGGCGCGAATCAGCGCCGGATGTGTATTCATCACGCTTTCTGGATCGCCCAGCACCAGATTCGGTTTCAGCAGGACGCTCTTGCCCGCGACGGAAAGATCGAATTCGCGAAGTGTCTCCTCGACGATGCTGCAAAGATCGCCGTTGTAATTTTCCATTTTCCTGATCGCCACTCTTGATATCGGGCGATTCGAAGGAGGCATCAAGGGATGAGTCGAGAGCGCCATAGGAAACCGCTCAAGGACGATCTGGGATCCAGCGCAACACATCCGGGCCGGGTTCCAGCGCGAAAATCACTTGCGAAACCGTGAGAATATTGTTCAGAAATTTCCCAGCGGCGAATTGAATTGCCAGTCTTGATTCGATAGAAACCGGAATGCGGCCGACCGCTTCCAGTGCGATCCGGGCCAACGCCAGTGAACTCGGGCCGGCAATTGAGTCGAAATTTGCTTCAAGCCACGCGGTGCTACGCTGGTTTTCTTCCCGCTGCCGATTTTTCTGCAACGCGAGCAGCGCCCATGCGGTGACTCCGGCTTGCGCGATACCTTCGATCCCGTAGATCTTCGGATTCCCCATGCTCCATCCGCCACCTGGGCACATTCGATCGTAGAGAAACGATTCGCCCATCTGGCGCCGGCTGAGGGCATTCGATGATTTTTCCAATGAGGGCAATTGCTGTAGAAAAATCAGGGCAATCGCCGTTGGCTCGACCCAACTGGACGTGCCCAGCGTCCAACTCCAGCCCTCAAGCGAAAGATCCTGCGCGACAACTCTGCGTCGAGATAGAAAACGGGCCAGCCACATCTTCCAGTGGCGCTGCCCGGTATGGCTCTGGCAAGTCCATTCCGCTGCGTTGCGAACCGCTGTCTCCGCGCCCCGCGCCTTGAGCGCAACGAGCGCCAGCCCTGCGAGCGGCGTCAGCCAGCAGCCATCCAGCGTTTCGGGACGCGAGGGCCAGGAGCCATCGCGATTCTGGCAGCCGAGAAGCCACCCCGTTGCGCGCTCTACTTCCGGGATCTCTGTGTCAGACTTGGAGAGTGCCAGCAGCGCCCACGCCGTCGGTTCAACCGCGCTGGATGCTCCAGGGTGATAACCCCAGCCGCCGTCGGGATTCTGTGATTGGAGTAGGAAAGGACGGCACACGTCCGCTGCAGAACCATCCGCGGAGTTTGCCGCCGAGTTCAAGGAAGCAGCCAAAACGGCAGGATGCCCCATAGCGGAACTGATGTCAAATCAGCCGTTGCGGCGGAGTCGGCGCATCCGGCGCGCCCGCTTCGGGGACTTGTTCCTCATGGATGTCGAGCTGGTTGATCAGCCGGTGCAGGTAGGTGCGGGCTACGCCCAGCATGCGGGCGCTTTCGGCCTTGCGCCAGCCGCATTCGCGCAGCGTGCGGATAATCAGCCGCCGCTTGAACTCGCGCACTTCGCCTTCGTAGGTCCGCGCCAGCACGGCGGCCTTCGAAACGTCGCGCGCCGAGCGGGTCAGGTGCCACACGTCGATCGTGCTGTTCTGCGCCAGCGCCACCGCGCGCTCCACCGTATTCGAGAGCTCGCGCACGTTGCCCGGCCAGTCGTATTCCTCCAGCGCGTGCAACGCCCAGGGCGAAAATCGGCGAATCTCCTTGTTGAACTGCTTGGCGCAGCGATCGAGGAAATATTGCGCCAGATATTGAATATCGTCCTTGCGCTCCCGCAAGGGAGGCAAATGGATTTCCACGACATTCAACCGGTAGAAGAGGTCCTCGCGGAATCGATTCTGCCGCACCAGCGACGACAAATCCTGATTCGTCGCGCTCAAAACGCGAATATTCACCGATTGCGAATGATTGCTGCCCAATCGCTCGAAATTCCGTTCTTGCAGCACGCGAAGCAATTTCGGCTGCAATCCGATGCCGAGATCGCCGATTTCATCAAGAAAGAGCGTGCCTCCGTCGGCCGCTTCCACGCGGCCCCGACGCGCGGACACGGCGCCGGTGAAAGCCCCGCGCTCGTGGCCGAACAATTCGTCCTCGATCAGCGTTTCCGGCAGATTGACGCAGCTGAACGCGACGAATGCCGAATTCTGCCGCGGACTCATGCGGTGGATCGCTCGAGCCAACAACTCCTTGCCGGTGCCGGTTTCGCCGGTGATCAGCACGTTGATGTCGTAGCCGGCCACCTTCTCCGCCATGGAAAAGACATCCTGCATCGGCTGCGAGGCACCGATTAGATCGCACACCTGCCGCGGAGCCGCCTGCTCGCTGCGTAGCCGCGCCAACTCGCGCTCGGCGTGCAGGAATTTCTGCGCCCGCCGCAGCACCACGCGCAATTCGTGCAGGTCGGGAGGGCTGGCGATCGTATCGAACGCGCCGTGCTCGATCACCTTGACCACCATTCGGCGGTCTTCGCCGCCCAGAATCGCAATGATCGGAGGAGCTTGGTCGAGCCGGTTCACCTGATCCATCAGCGCAAATCCCGCTTCCACGTCCCCGTCGCAACCGACTTCGGTCAAATCCACCATCACCACGTCCCACCAGGCGGTTGCTTCACGCAGATCCTCCGGCAGCTCGAGCTCGTTCGACTGACGGAATTCGAACTCCGGCGCGAGTTCGCGCCCTATCGTCTTGGCCAGGTTGGAATCGAAACCGAAAAAGAAAACGCGGACGTTTTCAGCCACGACGTCTTCTCCCCTTTCAGCTGCGGCGACTCACCGGCGGTTTCCCCGTTCTTTTCTCGCCCGCGCGGCGAGGACATCGCGGGACGGTACCATTCCTTATCTAACTTGTCAATACCATTTCCGCAAAATAATTTCGGACCACCCGCCTTGTGTCAAAGAAACTAACAGACTGCGACCACCGAAGCAACGGCTAACTCAGTGCACTATTATCGTTTCTGGATTCAACAACTTAGGAGGCGACGCCATCGAAGCCTCGTGCCGCGCGCAGGCCTCGTGACTGCTTCGGTGCCATTCACTGCGTTCGTTTCGCTGGAATCCCCACCAGCATTTCCACGGCTACCGGCTTCCCTTTCGAGTCCTGCGCCGGATGGAATTTCCAGCGGCTGAAGGCGGTCATCGCGGCTTCGTCGGCTATCGAACCGATGCCCTCATACAACCTGAGGTTCGTCACTTTGCCTTCGCGCGTGATGACGCCTTTCAGAACGATCATGCGGTCGCGTTTGTAAGGGTCGATCGGAGGCCGATGAAAATCATATTGCGAGAGCGGGAAAGGAGGGGTAATCCCGGAGCCCAGCCGCACCACTCCGCCATCGGGGGCTGGAGCGGCGGAGGTGGCAGCCTTTTGCTGGCAATATTGCAGCACCCAAGGTTTGCCCGGCATCGATAGGTAGATTGTGTAAATGGTCGAGCAGCTCAGCACGCCAAACATTCCCAGCCCGCCGCCGCCGACGGGTCCCGCGGTGACGATCAAATTGATAGCAGGAATTTTCATCGCCTTGCTGACTGGATAGACGAGATTCGCCGCCATCCACGGCGGCAAAATCCCCTCTTCATTTCCAGAACCGTTGCTCTCCGGTCCGAATGCGGCCATTGCCGCGGCGCCGTTTTCCGCGCCGCCAATATCTCCGCTCACTCCAGCGGCGGCGCTGCCGGAGCCGTTGCCGGCGGCTTTTCCCGCGCCGATTTTCGCGAACCCTCCGCCGCCCATCATTGGCCCTCCGGGACCGCTCGGCAGGCCGTTCTTTCCGCCAAGCAGCGAAACGGAGAACTGGCCGTACCGGTTACCCATCGGCACGCTCATCAAGGTCGAAGGCGGAGCGGGATTCGCGCCCAAAACCAGCAAGCCGCGCGCGCTTTGCGATGCGTTGTTCTTGGCGCGCGAAGCGTAAATCGAGCCGAGCGATTGCTCCGGCGCGGGAATCGGCAACGCGACTTCCGGGCTGGCCAGCAGCGGCTGCTTTTCCGCCGGAACCTGCACCGCCAGCGCCATGTCCGGAATCACTGGCGCCGGCACGTTCATCGCCGGAGCGCCCGCCGTCGGATCGACCACGGCTTTGGGCGCGGTGCCCGACGTCGGCATTCTCGGATCGTTTTTCGCCACCAGCCCCGCCAGCAAAACGTTTGGCAACGGAACGTAGTGATGGATGATCACGTTCGGTGGCGTACCGGCCTGAATGATCGTCTGGTTGTGGTTGTCCGCATGCGGCGGCTTGAGCACCAGCGTGAATTTCGGCACCGGCTGTGGGCTTTTTACGCCCGAGCCCGAAGCCAGCTTCCGCCCCGCACTCGGAGCCGGTTTCGGCGCCTTGTGCTCGCCTTTGGCCGCCGACTTGGGCTGCGAATGGATCTCCACCTTGTGCGGCGGCAGCGGATAGACCAGCTGATAATCGGCGGTGATGATTGGCAGCGAAGCGCGCCGGCTCGGCGGCAACAGCGCCGCCCACGGAATCGTGATCAGCAGAAAAAAGACGGCGAAGTGGAAAAAGGCGGAGGAAAAGATCGTCCGCGCGCGCCGCGGCCGCCACATCCGCATCGGGTGCGGATCGAAAAAGCGCACCCAGCCCGAAATCCGCGGCATGCGCACGCCCAGCAGCATGCGAATCTCGGCGCCCCAACTGCGCAACCGGGATGGGTGGCGAACCTCGAAATGGAAATCTTCGCCGATGACCCCTGCGCGTTTCACGTTCAGCTCTCCCCGTTCGATGACCCAACCGGCGCAGCCGCTGCCTGGACTGCGGGAAACGATGCAAAACGCTTCACTCGTCTCCCTTCGTTCACTATTGACACCACTACGGGGCCGAATTTGGAAACACTTTCGGCGCCCAGTTGCCTCTCAAGTTACTATGCGCTACCTTTCCCTTTGCAACTTATGGCCCGTCTCGCTCAGACTTTTCCTGGCGTCGCCATTCTGGCAAACCGATTGCCACGAAAAAGCCACGCTAGCCTGACTTGGCTTGCCGGTGTCGATTCACCGGCTGAAGCGGGGGAGGACAACCCATGATTGCGCAAACATTTTCTCGTCGCTCGCACGAGGCGGTCATTCGGCCTGTCTGGGGTCTCCTCGCCGTCGCCATCGGGCTGTGGCTCCTCGCCGCTCCTCGGGCTCACGCGCAAGCCGCCGCCGAATACGGCGGCGCCGCCGGCGTCAGTGGCGGCGTAACGGCTTCCCGGCCGCAAATTTTCACACCCGGTGGGGCCGGCCAGCCCAATTCCTCGCTCACGCTCGCCAAGCCCTCGGGCCCGCCGCCCGAGCAGTTGAATCGCGAATGGTTCGCCAAGAAGGCCGGCCAGGACGGCGCGCAAGTGACGATCGACGCCACGCCCGCGCCGGCCAGCGTGTGGATTGACGGAAAATTCGTCGGCCGCGCTCCGATCGCCGTCACGCTTCCCGCGGGCAAGCACCACATCAGCCTGCTCGGCCCGCGCCAGGAACACGGCGACCACGAAATCGACATCATCAAAGGGAAGAACCGGCGTTACGCCTATCATCTCGAGGAAACCTACCCCACCGCCGTTTCGATTCGCGTGTTCGGAAATTCGCACCGGTAGAGCCGGTCGCTTCCTGGCGCAGCGCGGCCCGCGCGCGGGCGAGCGCTTTCCCGGGCTGGGCAGCAGAGTGGCGCCGCCCTTCTGCGTTCGTGTTTCTGGCTTCTCCCCGTCGGCCTTCAGAACGACCGGACGCCCTTCGCCGCCGACTCCTTTTCCTTTTCCATGTCCTCGGGATTGACGAAATAATTGCGGCAGGCCCGGTCGACGGATTCGCGGTCGAGCTTGGCGTCGCGCCCCTCGTATTTCGCCGTCCAAACGATCTGGTTGACGATGTCCTTCGGATAGCAAGGCCGCAGCGGCTGATGGTAGCGGTCCTCGAGTATCTGGATGAAATAACTCACCATCTGGTCCGTGTAGCTGAGCGAGAAGCTGTCGCAGCACCGGCGGAAAATCTGTTTGAATTGCGGCGGCGGCGGATAGCCCAGCCGGATCTTGTTCTGGATGCGCCGCATGAACGCTTCGTCGGCCAGCTCCATCGGGTTCAGGTTCGTCGCGAAAACGACGAACAGATCGAACGGGACCTCGAATTTCTTGCCGCCGCGCAGCGTCAGGAAATCCACGCGCCGATCGAGCGGAACGATCCAGCGGTTCAGCAGGTCTTCGGGCCGGATCCGCTGGCGCCCGAAGTCGTCGATGATCAGCACGCCGTTGTTCGCCTTCATCTGCAACGGAGCCGAATAGAATTTGCTGATCGGGTTCATCTGCAAATCCAGCATCTCCGGCGTCAATTCGCCGCCGACGAAGACGCGCGGCCTGCGGCACCGCACCCACCGCGTATCCGCTTCACCCCAGGATGGCTGTTCCACCGGCCGGTGCGTCGTCGCGTCGTAGACCACGATGAATTGGCTGTCCACTTCCACCGCGTACGGGATCCAAACCGAATCGGGGTAGATATTCGGCAGCGTTTCCGCAATCGACGTTTTCCCGCCGCCGGTCGGCCCGTAGACGAAAATCGAGGTTCCGGAAACGATCGCCGTGCCCACCCGCTCCAGCACTTCATCGCCCAGCACCAGATGGTCGAACGCGCGCCGAATATCGGCGTCGTGAACGTCGGCTCCCTGCACCGTCTGCGAGCGCACAACCTTCAGATACGCTTCCAGCGACACCGGCGCCGGCCCGACGTATTGGTTCAACTCGAGCAGCTCGATGGCGCGCCGCTTGCCTCCCTGCGTCGCCGTCACCCGGTGGATCCCGGCGATCATCCCTTTCACTTCGCAAAGCTGCTCGCGCCGCAGCGCCTGAAACAGTTCGTCCACTACGTGCAGGCTCACCTGCATGTGCTCGCCGAGTTCCCGCAGAGTCAGTTCGCCGGAAACAAACAGCGTCTTCAAAGCCAGGTCCTCGAGCAGGCTCCGCCGGATTCCCGTATCCACCACGGTGTGCGGGGCTGGAAGCGCTTGCACTTCCGTCAGCGTCGGTGTCATCTGCGCCATGTTTCTTCCCCTTTGCCTTGGTTCGGCTGCGACGGTTTCCTTGCGCCGAGCGCCAGTCCCGGAAACCTTCCCAGCCGGATCGAGCCGCGGCGCCCGCTTTCACGCTGTTCCCGTTCATGGGCGCGCGCAGTCTTTTCGGATTGCGCCAAGGTTCGTATTGGAGGATGATAATCAACAGACGGCCCGGTTGCCAGCACCACGTCGCTGCCCGGCGCTCAACCCATTACCGGGCCCACCGGGGCAAGAAACAACTTCATCGCTGGCCGCATCCAAGGGAGTGATGTTGGGATTTGGCAGCCAAAGGGAGGGGGCCATGAGCAAAAGGTCAGCTCGAGGGGTCCTTTTCCGCGTCTGCACGGGCGCTGCCGCAGCCCTGCTCTTCGCCACGGCATTCGCCGTTCCGGCGCGGGCCCAACGCGGAAGCCAAGGCCGCCCATCGGCTCCGGCAGCGCCGGCGCCAATGCCGATGCCCATGCCACGCATGGCGCCACCCCCGTCAGCGCCGATGTGGCGTCCCGCGCCCATGCCCCAGCAGCCGATGCCTATGCCGCGCTCCGAGCCCGGCTCACGGTCCGAGCCGCCGATGCGCGCTCCTCATCCGTTCAAAGGCTCAGCCAATGGCACTTGGCGGCACTTCGGCGCGCCGCCGATTCGCGGCACCGGAGGCCATCCAGCGTCCGGCGGCGTCGAAACGTCCACGGGAAACAGCGTGCCAGCCATCTTCCTGCCTTCCGGGCCGGAAGGCGCGCACAGGCCCGTATTCACGCATCAGACGGCGAACACGTATTGGCAGAGGGTTGTGGCGGCGCGAGCCGTCGAAAGCCAGTATCAAAACTCGCTCTATTATTACGGGACGAATTACGGCTACGGATACGGCTACTATCCTTATGGCTATTACGGTTTCTGGGGTTCCGGCTTCGCTCTCGATCCCTATTTCATGTTTTACAACACCTGGTGCGATCCCTTTAATCTCTTCTGGCAGTTTCCCGATCCCGCCTGTCTCAGCAACTACGGTTTTAGCCTGAATTTCTCGCTCTATCCGTACTCCTTTGGCGGGCCGTTTTCCTTCTTTGGCTCCGGCCCTTCGTACTTCGCGTCTTCTTACTCACCCTGCTATTTCAATTCGCCCAGTATTTTCTTTTCCAGCGGACCGTTTTCTCCGCTGGATTTGGGTTGGAACGATACGCTTTGCGGCCCAACCGGCTTCGGACCGTTCGGTCTTGGGCTGAACAGTTCGTTCCTGTCGAGTCCGCTCCTGTACTCGCCTTATACGGGAGCGGCCGCTTCTTCGGTTTCGTCTTCGCCAGGAAGCGCTGACCTCTTCGTCGCTGGCTCCGCGCCGCTCGCGACGCTCTCCTCGACGGAGGCGATCTCGACCGTCGTCTCGTCGAACGGCGGCTCCCAGCCCGTGTTTCACGACGCCGATCTCTCGCCGAATTCCGCAAGCGAGCCGTTGACGCTCGTCTTCTCAAACGGCAAGAAAGTGCGAGCGACCCAATATCGGCTCGATGCGCACGGGCAATTGCACTTCGTCAACGCCCAGGGGCAAAAGGAAAGCGTCCCGGCGTCTCAACTCAACATGAAAGCGACGGTGAAAGCCAATCCGGGTAAGGGAATGGAATTACTTTCTTCGCCGTCGCCGGACCCACAACCTCAGGGGCGCTGATCGCCGGATACGGATCGGAAGTGGTTGGTATGAAACGCTATTTTCCCCCTCGAATTTTCTTTCGTTTCGCTACTGCCGGGCCCGCCGCGCTCGCTTTCGCGCTTCTTTGCCCTTCGCCGCTCCACGCGCAGAGCGTAGCCGTGCAAGGCGCCCCGCGCGGTACTGTGATTCGCCCCGTCGCACCCCCTCCGCCCATTCAGGTCACTCCCGTTCGCGTTCCCGGAATCGCTTTGCACCCGGCATTCCGCGCGCCGGTTCTGCATCCGCCGGTTTCTCCGGGCTTCCCTCCCGATCGCTTCCCCACCCCGGCCGTTCGTGCCGTCCAGCCCGTACTCATTTCTCCCGCGCCGACGGACAATCTTGTCACCGCCGGCCCTCCGCCGTTTCGTTTGCCCTCGCCCGGCGCTCCCGTTCCTCCCGATTTGTTTCGTCTGCCACCGGATTCTCCGCGGTTGCTCATGCACGCGCCGCGCGTCGCACCTATCGGACTTTCACCGCTTTCGGCGAAGCTTCTCGCGCCGCCGATTCCACCTCTTGCCGTCGCGTCGCTCGCGGCCAATCCGCCTTCGCTCGCCTCGCAGCCCATCGTCGTTCCGCATCTCTACTGCTCGCCTGACAGCGTGATGTTCAACACCGGCTCGATCTGCTTCAATCCCGATACAGAAACGATTGACCCTTCCTTTTATCCCTGGGGCCTCTACGCGCCTCCGCCATTCATCAACAAGCCCGGCTTTGTCGCCGAATTCCGGCCCAGCCTGCTCGTGCAATTGACGCCGCAATGGACGAACCCGAACGCAGGCCTGTTTCCTCCCGAATCTCCCTACGACCGCTGGCGCCGGTTGACCGCCGGAGGCCTTCCCTTCCCGGAATCCCAGCCGTCGTTTCACGTGGCCGCGACGCCCACTCCCGTCTCCGCTTCGCAAGCCGTCAAACCCGTCGGCCCTCCCGTCGCGCTCGTCGACGTTTCCGGCGCCACGGTGCTCGTCACGCGCTATTGGCTCGGTCGCGATTGGATGCTGCATTACATCAGCGTCACCGGCCAGCGCGGCACGATTCCCATTGAGGAGCTGAATTTCAAGGCGACGGGCGCAGCCAACTACGCTCGCGGTGTGGTTTTCGTGATCCCCGGCTGGCCCGAGCCGCAAGCCAATCACTGACCCGTCAGACCGACCCTCTGCCCCGCTCCGTCCCTCGCGCCGTGCTACCATCAACGCGCGGAGCCTGAACGCTTGAACCGATGACGAATCCCAATCCCGAACCGCAAGCCGTCGCCGTGATTCCCGCGCGTTACGCCTCCACGCGGTTTCCCGGCAAGCCACTCATCGATCTCGCGGGAAAAACCATGATCGAGCGCGTCGTCGACCGCGCCCGCGCCGCGCAAACGATTTCCCGCGTCATCGTGGCGACCGACGACGAACGGATCGCCAACGCGGTGCGCGGCTTCGGCGGCGAAGCGATGATGACACGCGCCAATCACCGCTCCGGTACCGAGCGCCTGGCCGAAGTCGCGGCGCACGTGGACGCGGAAATTTTCGTCAACGTTCAGGGCGATGAACCCCTGCTCGATTCCCAGGCGATCGATTTTGCCGTCGGAGCTCTGGCCGAGGATCCCGATGTGCGCGTCGCCACGCTCTCGACGCCGATTCGCGAACCCGAGCCGCTCGCCGATCCGAACGTGGTGAAAGTGGTGATGGATTTCGACGGCAATGCGCTCTATTTTTCCCGCGCACCCATCCCTTGGCTCCGCGACGCCGAACGCGATTTCACCCCGCGTTATTTCAAGCACATCGGGCTCTACGTTTTCCGCCGCGAAGCACTGCTCGAATTTCCCACCCTCCCGCCGGGCGAACTCGAACGCGCCGAGCAGCTCGAGCAGCTCCGTTGGCTCGAAAACGGCGTCCCGATCCGCGTGGCGCAAACCGATTACGATTCGCTCTCGATCGACGTCCCCGAAGACGTCCAGCGCGTCCTCGATCGCCTAGCGAAGTAAGGGGTAACACGTCCCGTCGCTGCGCGTCGCCGACTCCGGGCCCCGGATGGAAGCCGCGGGAACCGCCCCGCACCCCAGTGACCGGCCTATTTGACCCTCTGCCTGCCCACGCCAGTTTATACTTTGCATTCAGATACATACGAGTATAATGCGATATTGCATGTGGAAAACCAAGGACAGTAATGCAATATTGCATTACATCCAGGATCAGGGTAAGATGGCTCATTGGCGGTTCTCGGATTACGTGACGGAAGCGCGGACCTGCCCCATTGATGATTGGTACGGAACCCTAGCAGGCTGCTGAAAAACCCGGAAATTGTGTAACGGAGCAGCTTCGAGTGCGTCCAACCGTGCATGCGAGGAAACGATCAGCAGCAAAATCACGTGTTCAGTTATCTGTCGCCGGAGCAGCG
>JAKASX010000055.1 GCA_021818865.1 Acidobacteriota bacterium | reverse complement strand
CGCTGCGAAGCCACTTTAAACTGGCAGCGGCAAGGAACCATCGCGGTAAGACTCGCTCAGAATCCCAAAATCAGCCCGAAGAAAAAGAAATTGCCCGCGCAAAGCGATTTTTCCGCAACCTGCTAGGTCCCTGACAGGGTGAAGCTGGAACTCGGTAGCGTACCGAAACCGAAAGCGTTGTATCCGCCGCCAAAGTCGTATACTTCGTAAATGAGCGCATAGCTGGCGTTGGATGCAGGGCTTACTGAGAGCGAAATTAGCTCGTTGCCGTCCGAATTAAAGAAACCCACGCCCGGGCTGATGGCGTGGGCGATTACATTCGAACTGGCGGCCTGCGCCGGAGGCGTGCCGTGCCCAGCAGCTGGTGTGGGCCGCGCCGACAAGCTAAGCATCGCCATAGCAAGAGTGGCTGCCGCAAGTACCCCGCACAGTAGATACACTCCCCCCTTTTTCATGCCATTTCTCCTTGCACGTGTAAGTGGGATTTAGGTGATAGACAATAGTGCGGCGGAATCTATGCTAGTTCACCACCCTTGTCAAGCAAGAATCGCCATTTGTCAGCGCAAAGCAATTCTGTACGCCTTTTCGCCAGCTATGACCGCCCCCTTCTATGCTCTAACCAGGGCAATAATATACTTGACCAATCAAGTGCGTTGCGCTACTATTCGCCTTGTGAGGACACCATGAGCGCCAAGCCAAAGACCCTTCAAGAGGCCGTCGTTCACTTTTCCAATCCTGACAACTGCCTGAATTTCATGGCTCGGTTGCGCTGGCCCAGCGGGGTCGAGTGCCCCGTCTGTGGACGCAAAGACGCTGCCTTTCTCGCCAATCAGCGCAAGTGGCAATGCAAGAGCGTCCACCATCACAGGCAATTCAGCGTCAAGGTCGGAACCATCTTTGAGGATTCACCAATTCCGCTCGAAAAGTGGCTTGTGGCTCTGTGGATGATCGCCAACCGCAAGAACGGGATTAGTTCCTATGAGGTCGCTAGGGCGCTGGGGGTCACTCAGAAGTCCGCGTGGTTCATGATGCACCGCATTCGACTCGCCATGCAGACCAAGTCCTTTCTGAAACTCGGCGGTCCTGGAACCGAAGTCGAGGCCGATGAGACTTTCGTCGGAGGGAAGGCCCGCAATATGCACGTTGACGTGCGCGAGCGCCGGATCACTGGCACCGGCGGAAAAGACAAAACTGCCGTGACGGGAATGCTCCAACGTGGCGGCGAAGTGCGGTTGGCCGTGCTTCCCAACCGTCGCAAAGACGAGATTCAGCGGCAGGTGCGGAATGAGATTGCCGCCGGGTCTGCGCTTTACAGCGACGCTCTGCAATCCTACGATGGGCTGTCTCGGGATTACGCGCACCAAGTGATTGACCACGCCGAGAAGTACGTGAGTGGGAAGGTTCATACCAACGGCCTTGAGAACTTTTGGAGCTTGCTCAAGCGCGGAATTCGGGGAACCTACGTCAGCATCGAGCCATTCCACCTGTTTCGCTACCTTGATGAGCAAGCGTTTCGCTACAACAGTCGCAAGCAACCGATGAACGACGGTGGCCGATTTGAAAAGCTGGCTTCGCGCGTTCTTGCAAGGCGCCTAACCTACGCCGAACTGACCGGCAAGATTGGCGGTCCGACGCCTAACTAATCCTTATCGGCTGCTTCGCGGGAAACGGAAGCGGCCTTAGACCCCCTGCACCTTTTCGCTCGTTTTTCAGCGTCTAGCTTGGCTTTCAATTCATCGTGTGGGACACGAATGACAGACCGCACCAATGCCCGGAACTTCTCGTACTCAACGTTGCCGCTCATTCATGCAGCCTCCCGGCGAGTTCTTGGAGGAAACCTTTGGTGTTTTCAAAGATGCGCTCCACTTGTTGCGCCGTGTAAAACCCGCGCGCATGCATGGTGTAGTTTCGCCATGCGTCCTTTAAAATAGCGAAGTGACTCGCTGCTTGGGCATAGAACTCCTGCTGCCCCCTGCAATCGGGGAGAGCCTTCCAGTCGGGGTCCTCATGCATGTGCCTAATCTTTTTCTCGATTTGTTCTATTGCCGGTGCCCAATTGGTATGCTCTAGAGACACACCAAAGACTTTCCCCAAGACCCCCAAACCAACTTCAAGCGCACGCATCAAGTGAAACACGCAAGCCGCGCCGCGATCCAGGCCCAGGCACATACCCGCCTCATCTATATCTTGTGCCGCAGTGGGAAATGCGTCCGCCACCGCCTTTCCGAACAGGTGGGGCGCTACATTCGTCGGGAAAAATTTCACGCGCTCGGCAGGGACATAGAAGAAGACCTTCCCTTTAATCTCTTTATGGACCAAGAGCTGAACGTTCCTCGCTTGGTCCATGAGCCACTGGAAGTTTCTGCGCTGCCCTGTTTCGCGCAAATCAGCCGCAATCTCTGCGACTGTGTCGGCGCTTATTTGTAGGCCGATCCTGCGGAAGCCTTTCTCTATATATTGCAAACTATCCAGCGCACTCTCCCGCGCCAAGTCGTCAATGTCACGCTGGACGGCGAACATGGGGCTGTCCCCCGGAACGGGAATCGAACCTACCAAGCAGTCTGCGATGATGTCCTTAAGGGCGTCTCCACACCAAAAGAACGAGTAGGCTGAGAACTCAAGCATTTCCCACCAACTTATCAGCCGGCAGGGCTGACGCTCCCAGGGCTGTAGTTCTCTTTCCTCCCATATCTCATGCTCCAACCAAAGCAAATTCACGATGATCCTCTCTCTTTCTGGATTCATCGGCAACCACATAGTGACGCCTTTAGTCTGATTCGTCAACTATATTATTGCTCTAACCAGGGCTGGTAGCGGGAGACGGCATTTTGGTTCTGGTACTTGGCCACGCTGGCACCGCCTTTGGCCAGGAAACCGGAAGGAGTAACCACTCGCCGCGAGGCCTTCGTCGCGCGCCAAGCAGCGGGCAAGCGGCGCTCGGTAAAGGGATCGCACGCCCGAGGGTGTACACTTGCCGCTGCCGGAAGCCGACCGTCGACTCCGGCCCGAGTTTCGGCAATCCTATGTGAGGTTCTGAAAACGATGAAACGATCGCGCAGTCTATATTTAGCTCTTATCACCCTGCTTTGCGCCGCGCCTGCACTCTTCGCGGCCAATCAGCCCGGCCCGAAACGGCCGGCGAAGACGCCGCCCGTACCAAAAGAGAGAACGTCGGTCACGCACGCAACCGTGACGATCGACGGCCGGCAAATCCCCTACACCGCAACTGCAGGAACGCTCCTGCTCTACAACAAAAAGCATCAGGCCACGGCGAGCGTCTTCTACATCGCCTACACCGAGGACGGCCCGAACGACGCCAACCGCCCAATCACCTTTTCCTATAACGGCGGCCCGGGCGGAGCTTCTGCGCTGGTAGACATCGGTGGTTTCGGTCCGCGTCGGGTCGACTGGCCCGCACCGGGGCAGATCGACACCCAGACACCTCCCTATCGCCTGGCGAATAATCCATACAGTATCTTCAACAGCACCGATCTGGTCTTCGTCGACGCGGTCGGCACCGGCTACAGCCGCATCGTCGGCAAGGGCACACCGAAGATGTTCTTCGGCATCAGCGCCGATGGCGCGGCCTTCGCCCAGTTCATCACCCGCTACGTCACCAAATTCAATCGCTGGAATTCGCCCAAATTCCTGCTCGGCGAAAGCTACGGCACCACGCGCAACGCCGTGCTTTCCTACGACCTTGTGTCCCAGGGCGTTTACCTCAACGGCGTGATCATGTGCTCCACGGTCCTGGATTTCGAGACGCTTGAATTCGGTCCCGGCAACGATCTGCCTTACATTTTCTACCTGCCCACCTACGCCGCAGTCGCCTGGTATCACAACCGCGTCAATCCCCGACCGGCGAGCCTGCCACAACTGATCAGCCAGGTGAAGGCATTCGCTTCCGGTCCCTACCTCGATGCGCTCTTTGCCGGCGCGGCGCTGCCCGCGGCGCAGAAGCAGAAGATCGCCCAACAGCTACAGGACTATACCGGCGTTCCGGTGAGCACCTGGCTCAAGGCGAACCTGCGGGTTTCGCTCTCGCTCTATCGCCGCCGCATGATGGGGGCGACCGGGCCGATGACTGGCCGCTACGACGGCCGCTTCCTCACCCCCGAACTCCAACCGCTGCTGCCGTTCTCCGGCCGGGGTGCTTCCGGCGCGACGACGACGGCGATTTGGGGCGCGCTCACCGCCACTTTCGACAATTACGTGCGCAACACCCTCCACTTCAAGGACGACCACATTTACCATCAGCTCAGTTCCGTCATTCGGCACTGGAAATTCACCTACACCCCGCCGCTCACCGCCATGGGAGGCCGCGGCACGCCCAACGTGGCGCCGGCGCTTTCACGCGCCATGAACAACGATCCGAACATGCAGGTGATGTTCAACAACGGCTATTTCGATATGGCGACTCCGTTCTTCGCCACCGAATACACCGTTGAACACATGGATCTGCCCAATTCGCTGCGTTCGCACATTCATTTCTACTTCTATCCCGTTGGCCACATGCTGTACCTGAACCCCAAGGCGATGCCGATGCTACAGAAAAACATCGACAGCTTCATCCAGCAGGCCACCTCGCGGCCGACGGCGGGCTAATTCCCTTCGCGCCGCCTCAAGCGGGTTAGGTTTGGCGCCTTGTGCGCCGGGCCTCACCCGCTTGAGCCCTGGTTGTCGCGCGCCACGTGCCTGGCAGCGGGAACGTTCATTCGGTCGCGCCAGCACGCGCTAACGACCATCTTCAGCGCTGCCGAAAGAGAGCCCTGCGCCGGCCCTCCGCAACTCCCCCAAGCCAGCTTACGTAGAACCACCCCTCGCGCTCCGAGTCGCATCGCGCGAAGATGTCGTCTCGTGCGGAAAAACAGCGCCCTTTACCCGCGCGTAGGAGGAAGCATCACATGCCAAGGCTCGCATCGAGCGGAATCCGTTTCGCCCGCCCGAACAGCGCCGTAACCCTCAATTCGGCAGCCGCCGCCCACTCAAAAGAGGCCCAAAAAGTGACACCCTGGAAAAATCATCTCACTGAAACAAAACCGCTTATCGGAATTTATGCTCGACCACCTGTGTCACCCTGCCGCAGCCAATCCGAACCCTCCTTTTGCCTCACTCGTCGCGCCCGGGCCAGCTGCACCGTCAAGGCCTGCCACGCCCGGTCTCCTGAGACGCCCCAGCGGATCCCGCACTCGCAGGCGCCGTCCGATTCGTGCCCATTCCGCCGGGCTTTCCCCCCGACGGAACCGGGCATTCTCACTTTGCACAAACCGGCCATTTCTACTTTGCGCCGGCTCGCCGTGATTTCCTCTTGCACCGGGGGCCGGTACCGTCTAGTCTGTGAAGGTGTTGGGGGTAAGCTAGACAACGCTTAAGCCGATGAAAGCGCTCCTCGTATACCCGGAATGGCCAGACACCTACTGGAGCTTCAAACACGCCCTGCCGTTTGAAGGCAAGAAATCGGCGTACCCTCCCCTCGGTCTGATGACGGTTGCCACGCAACTGCCCAGCCACTGGCAGAAACGGCTGGTGGATACGAACGTTCGCCGTCTGCGCGACGCCGACATCGAATGGGCCGACATCGTTCTCTTCAGCGGGATGCTGGTGCAGAAACCGCCGATGCTGCGGATGCTCGAACGCTGCCGGCGGCGCGGCTTGAAAACCGTGGTCGGAGGGCCGATCACGAGCAGCGTCGAAGACATGGGGCGCTACGCCGACCACGTGGTGATCGGCGAAGCGGAAGAGCTGATGCCTCAGCTGGTGGCCGATATCGAAGCGGGCACCGCGAAACCGGTTTACCGGGCGATGGCGCTGCCTTCGCTGCAAAAAACACCGCTGCCTGACGTCAGCCTGATCAATCCCCGCTATTACAGCGGCATGGCGATTCAGTATTCGCGTGGCTGCCCGTTCAATTGCGAATTCTGCGACATCATCGAAATCTACGGCCGCGTGCCGCGCACGAAAACGCCCGCGCAGGTGCTGGCCGAGCTGGACCTGCTCTACGACGCGAAATGGCGCGGCTCGGTCTTCATCGTCGACGACAATTTCATCGGCAACAAGCGCAAGGTGAAGGAACTCCTGCCGGCGCTCGCCGAATGGAACGGCCGGCGCGACCGCCCGTTCACCTTTTTCACCGAGGCTTCCGTCAATCTGGCCGACGACACGCAACTGCTCGAAATGATGCGCTCGGCCGGATTCACGCGCGTTTTCCTGGGCATCGAAACGCCGGTGGAATCGAGCTTGAAGCAGGCGCAGAAAATGCAGAATACGCGCCGCAGCTTGCTCGACAGCGTTCGCCGCATCCGCGAATACGGCATGGAAGTGATGGCCGGCTTCATCGTCGGCTTCGACAACGATCCCGAGGACGTTTTCGACCGCCAGGTGCAATTCATCGAGGAAAGCGCGATCCCGCTGGCAATGGTCGGCCTGCTCCAGGCCGTTCCCGGCACGCAGCTCTATCGCCGGCTGATGAAAGAAGGCCGAATCCTGCACGAAGGTTTCGGCGACAACATGGATTTCCGGCTGAATTTCATTCCGAAGATGAATCCCGAGCGCCTCGTCGAGGGTTACCGCTCCATTCTCGAGCGCATCTACGGCGCCGAGCAGTATTATCAGCGCGTGCGCCGCTTCCTGGCCGATTACCATCCGGTGCACCACAAGCAGCGGCGGTTTACCGATTACGTCGCGTTCTGCCGGTCCGTGCTGAAACAGGGCGTTTTGAGCCCCGACCGCGGCGCATACTGGAAATTCCTGATTGACGCCGCCACGCGCTATCGCGATTCGTTCGACGTCGCCATGACGCTGGCCGTGATGGGGTACCACTTCCAGACGCTCACACGTCTCGCCTGCGAAACCGAGTAGCATTCACTCGCTTCATTCCCTGTTCGTTCAAGAGTGCGCGTTCGTGCGCGCGCGAGACGCCTCTTTGAGCGAAACTCTGCCGGAAAAGAAAAAGGCCGGGGAAGGCCCGCAGAGCTCAGACCATCCCCGGCCGATTAATTCCCTGCAATCTTGACGATTGGGCTACCCGCAGGCTTTACGCGGAACGTTGCCACCGGGAGGCGCGTTGGTGCAGGTGTTCCCGCTCCACTTGTTTCTCAACTTGTTGGGGGCGCTGCTGAAGAGGCCCGCAAATGGCTCGTCATCGAGTATATTTTGGGTGAACGAATTTTGCGAAACGTCCGGTCCCGCGTAGATGCCACCGGTGAAGTCGTGCCCGACGGTGTTCATACTGATGATGTTTCCGCTGGACGTTCCTATTACCTGTAGGCCGAACGAGCACGAAACGGATTGGCCGGTGCTAAGGTCGATGCAGGTCAATGAGGCGTCGGGGCTGCCGTTGTAATTCACGGTATTGGTGTTGACGGTCCAACCGCTACTGCCATCCAGGACGAGCCCGGCGCTCTTGGTCCCGGGCGTGCCTAGGCTCATTGTATAGGCGTCATTCACCAGGGTATTCCCCGAGATCGCGCCTTGCCCGCTCGAAGGAACCGCGCTTCCTTGCACGTAGATGCCGTACTGGTAGCAAAAGGCGTAATTTCCGGAGATCGTGGCCCCAGTGACGTTGTTCAGGAAGATGCCGGTTCCGTAATTAACCAGGGTGCGCTCCACTGACGCGCATTCCGGGTTCGTCGTCGGCGTGGCCGGGGGCGCAGCACCGTTTTGGATGTTGACCCCGTTGATGTCCAATTCCGACGTTTGGGATGCCTCGATGGCCGCATAGGTGTTGTTCAGAGAGGTCGTATAGTCCGTGTATATGGTGCCATTTTCGATTGTGACGAGCGTAGCGTTCGGAGACACGCTGATGGCCACGGCGCCGTGGCCCGCGCTCACCATGTTGATTATGCCGCCGGTCATATTCAGAGTCACGCCGCTGCCATCAATGGTGATGCACGGTGCGTTGGTCGTGCTCGCAGTGATCTGGCCAGTAACCGTATAGCTAGACCCGTCTCCCGTAATGGGGATGTTTACCCCGCAATTGGCGATGTTGAAAGGCGACGTCGTCTGCGCGGCGGCGGTGCTGGGAAGGAACATAAAGGCCAAGACCAACAGGGACCCCAGGCTGAATGTGTGCGTGAAAAAGCGCCAAGCCGCACTTCGGCGAGACGCTTTGGCGTTTCCTAAGCCCATCTCCAATGCCTCCTGTTTCAAAGTCGGTTCCGATACAGGGGAAGCTCTTATTCCATGAAGAGTAAATACCTAAATCAGCAATACACGCAAGGGTTTTCGCAGCCAAAAATTTCAAAACGGACACGTACAGGACTTCGCCCCGGACAGGCCCAGCACGGCATACTTTATGGCTCTATAAGGAGTTGTGGCAGCGGACTGGCTGCGCTGCGGCTAGTGTTGCGGGGGCTTGGCGCTGCCCTTTTCTGGGGGCTTTTTCTGGTCCTTCGAGCCGTTCTTGGTTCCCGCGGAGCCTTTTGTGGCTGGCGGCCTTTCGCCGCTGAACGCGGAAATCTGCTGGAGATAACCGTTGCCGTCCTGGCCGTAAACTGTCTGCTGGGTCTGCATCGTGCCGGACTTGGTGGGCGTCGAAACGTCGTAGACGGCGCCGGTGATTTGCAACTGGCCCGTGGTGGAAACGGGCGAAAGCGTTTGCGTTTGTTGCTGGGTGTGAACGGTGCCGTCCGCGCCGACTCTCTTTACCGTGTTCACCTGCTGCACGAGCGTCATTCCGCCTCCCGAAGAGCTGATCGTGCCACCGGGCGTCATCGCGTAGGTGCTTTCCTGATGATGCTCCTGGCCATTTTTTGCTTTCCAGCTGCGATTGACGACCTGCTGCGCGAGCGTCAGGCGGCCGTTGCCGTCGACGGCATAGACTTTTTTATCTTGCGTCTGGGAACCGTTCGGATGGGTCTGGGAGGTGGTTTCGGTGCGCCCGGTAACGGCCCAGCCGCCATTGCCGTTGGGCGTGCTGAGCGAGCTGACGGTGGTTTTGCTGGTCTTGCCGACGGTTTCGACTTCGTGGACCATCTGCGAAGGGGCCAAGCCGTTGACACCCTGCGTGTAGACGGTGGAATTGGTCACCGACTGGTGCGGTCCGGCGGGGGCGGTTTCGCTCACTTCACGGCGAGTAACGTCGAAGTTGTTGTTGACGTTGCGTTGCGAATAGGTGGTGACGGAGCGGGATTTTCCTTCGCCGAGTTTGGTGGTATCGGTCTGCTCGACGCCGATCAACTGGCGATCGCCGCTCGCGTCCTCGCCATAGATTTTTTTGGTTGTGCGCTGGGTGCCGTCAGGCAGCGTGACCGTTTGCGTTTCCTGATCCACCACCGTCTGCTCGCCGCCATTGACGCCAGGAACCGTGATTTTGGTGATTTGCGCGCCGGAAGCGGTGTGGGTGACCGTGGTCGTCATGGCCGGTCCGCCGGACGGGTTTGCCGTTTGCGTCACGCTGCTGGTCGAGGGCTTGCCGGAGGGGGCGCCGGGCTGCGCGCCGGGAGCCGCGGGTTTAGCCGGCTTTGGCTGCGGAGCAGGCTTCGGCGTGTACCAACCCCAATTCGTTGGGCCGGACGTGGCGGGTTTCGATTGCGATTGCCCTTGTGATTGGCCAAATGCCAGCGCCGGGAGCGCCATCATGGCGGCAATCGCCAACGTCAGATTTGCTGCGCGGAATTTACCCCGGAATCGCGTGACCATGTGCGCCTCCCTCGTTGCCGGCAGGGTCCGGAAAACGTTCTCCACCCTATTTTCGCTCAGATTCGGCCTGCAATCTAGAACCTGCTTGGGCCGATGACGCGAAAGGATGGATGCCGACGTTCTAGAACCAGTTTGCGGGATCCCAGACTCCATGCGATCAGTGCCGCGGAATGAGCTGTCGAGCCTTGCCACTGGCCATTCGGCCGGAACCGCGCGAGAATGAACGCCGATCACCGTGAAGGAAACGTATTTCGGACGCGTGGGCGCATGGCTGACTGGCTTGTGGGTGGGTGCCATGAACGTGCTGCTCCTGGTGGGCATGGCGGCAGCGTTCCGCTATCCTCACCAGCCGATCCATCTCGGCTTCATCCACGCGAGCGGATTTGTGGCCGTGTGCGCGACGGCGATTCCGGCGGTTTGCGGGCTGTGGGCGCTGGTGGGGCTGTTGCAGAATCGGCGATCCACGCCATTCGTGTTGCTCGCATTCAGCGCCTATTGGATCGTTATCCTCGTTGGGGCTCTCCTCGAAGCGTTCTGGCGGCTCCCGGCCGAAGGCTGGGGTGTCGCCACGGCGTGGAGCTGGGTGATTCGCGCAGTCACATTTGGGGTGATGGTGGCGTGTCCGGCGCTGGTCGCGCGGTGGTCGCTAGGGAAGGTGAGCCTATCCGGCCGGTAGATTTGCTGAGCGCGCCGCGGCTCGCTGAGCCGTAAAATAGTCGCCCGGGAATCACGCCAGGTGCCGCGAGCGGTTCGCGAAACGGGAGGGGCCATGGGACCGAAGGAAGCAGCCAAGGAAACGCTGGAAAGGTATCGCGAACGGCTGGTGGACCTGAGCCACCTGATTCATTCCCATCCCGAACTGGGTTACGAAGAGGAACGCGCGGCCGATTGGCTGTGCGAACTGCTCGACGACGCGGGATTCACCGTGCGCCGCGGCATCTGCGACGTTCCGACTGCTTTTTCGGCCCGAGCGGGATCCGGGCCGCTCCATGTGACCATCTGCGCCGAATACGACGCGCTGCCTTCGATCGGCCACGCGTGCGGACACAATATCATCGCGGCGATGTCTGCCGGAGCGGGAATTGCCGCGGCACGCGCTGCGGATGGAGCGGGACTAACCGTCACCGTGATTGGCACGCCGGCGGAGGAAATCGGGAACGTGGGAGGCAAAATCCTCCTGCTCGAGCGCGGCGCTTTCAACGACGCGCACGCGGCGATGATGGTGCACCCGGCACCGATGGACGCCGTCGCTCCGCCGCTGATTGCCGCGGCTCTTTTCGAAGTGCGCTACACGGGCAAGGAATCGCACGCCTCGGCGTTTCCCGAACTCGGCATCAACGCCGCCGACGCGCTGACGGTGGCGCAAACGGCGATCGGTTTGCTCCGGCAACATATTCGCGCAACCGATCGCGTGCACGGCATCATCACGCATGGCGGCGACGCGCCCAACGTGATTCCCGCGCACACGAAGGCGAGTTATATGGTTCGCGCGCGCACCATCGAGGAATTGGCGGCCGTACGCGATAAAGTGTTCCGCTGCTTCGAGGCTGGCGCTTTGGCCACCGGCGCGCAAGTCCGCATCATCGGAGGGGAAAAACCGTACGCGCAGGTGGTGCATGAAGCGGCGATCGCCGAGGTGTATCGCCAAAATGCCGTGCGGGCCGGCAGAACGTTTCCCGATTTGAGCGGAGCGCAACTGGCCGCTTCGACCGATATGGGCAACGTCTCGCTCGCCATCCCTTCCATCCATCCGGCGATCGGCATCGATTCCCTTCCCGCCGTCAATCATCAACCGGAATTCGCCGCGCATTGCATCACGCCTGTGGCCGACCGCGCTCTGTTTGACGGCGCACTGGCGATGGCGTGGACGGCAATCGATCTGGCAACGACGGCATCGCTCCGGGAAACGCTGCTCACGCGCGGAGCGGGTCCGCGCCCACACGGCTGACACCACCCCGCCCCGGCGCGCATCTAACCTAGGCAAGAAGGAAGTACGCGCCCGCATTGTCTTTTCCCAGCCCTGAATTGCGGTCGCGCAAAGGAGGAAATGTGACTAAGCGTACCCTGGCTGCTCTCGTTGTTCCCGCTGCTTTGGCCGTTCTCACGCTCTGCTCCGGTGCCGCTTTCGCCGGACAGGGGCAGCAAGGCAGGATGATGGGCCAGAGAGGCAGACCAACCGTCGATGAACAAGTGGCCCGAATGAAGACGAACCTGAATTTAAGCGACAAACAGGCCGCTCAAGTGAAAGAACTCTTCGAAAAACAGGCGAAGGGCCGCGAGGCCTGGATGAAGGACCACCCCAACGCGACACGCACGGAAATGCGGGAACACGCCGAAGCCATGTTCAAGGAGAGGAACGAAGGCCTGAAGAAAATCCTCACCAAGGAACAATACAAAAAACACGAGGAAATGATGCGCCAAATGCGGCGCGGACCCAAGGGCCCACCCCAATCCTGATTTCCGAATTCAACTTTTTCATGCGCCGGGCGGTCCGAGCGGATTCGCCCGGCGCTATTTTTGTAGCCATTCAATCGCCTCGGCCCGCCATTCCTGGGGATTGAACGCATGAAGGCAAGACCGGGCGATCCGTCGGCAAGGGCAATCGTCGGACGGGGAATGACGGGGCGAAGAAACGAACGCGAGGCTGCGGCTCAGCGGATCCCGATTTGGGAATGAGCCAACTCCCTGCCGCCGGTACCTGAATCCGCGTGGCTAGTCAGGATGCGGCGCCCTTTCGCGCTGATGACGTACTTGGATCCGCGCCAGCGCAGCGGCTTCGGCACCACGTCTTCGATCCAGCCCGCTTCCATCATCGGCTGTACGGCTTTATAGGAAATATTGCGATGCCGGCCTTCGCGAGGGAAAACGCTGGCAATCGTGCCGCCACGAGTGTGAACCACGGCAATGATTCCTCCATCGGCCAGAATTTCCAGCAGACCTTGCTGTGGCTGACGGAGCGGGTTATTTGGCGCTTGAGTCTGCTTCACGAAGAGAAATATATACCAGAAAGGTACCTTTTACCGAAAAAGATGCGTGTATTGTTTACCGAATAGGAAACAGAGCCGGTTCTTCGCTATTTCGTGCCGAGGATCAGCGGCGAAAACGCGCCCACTTCGATCGTCTGGCTGAAATGCAGGCCGGCATCGCGTATCCAGGCCCGGTATTCGCGTAGGGTATAGGCGTCGCCCTGCTCGGTGTGAAGAAGCAGGCTGAGCCCGTAGAGCAGAGCCAGCGGAGGGTCGCTGCGGACGTCGTTCGGGAGGAATTCGGCAATCAGGAGCGAACCACCCGGTTTCAGCGCGGCGGCGCAGCGACGCGTGAGATCGCGAGCCTCGGCCGGGCCCAGCAGGCTGAGGGCGTAAGAGCAGATCACCAGATCGAAGCTTTCGACGCTCAGATCCTCGCGGCGAAGATCGCCCGCGCGGAACGTGTAGCGAGCGGCAAGTCCCGCGGCGACGGCTGCCTGACGAGCCAATGGGCAAACGCGCACGGGATCAAGGACCGTTACGCGGAACTCGGGCAGCGCCTTGGCGAATGCCAACGACCACGCTCCGGCGCCGGGGCCGATTTCCAAAATGTCGCGAATTCCCGGCAGCCGGCGGGGCGGAAACGTCTTGACGGCGGCAGGAGCGGCATCGCGGGACAGAGAAAAGAGAGCTGCGGCCAATTTGTCCCCGCGTTCCGCTGAAGCTGGAACGTTTCCCAGGGCGACGCAGGGCTTTCCGCTGCGAACGACTTCCGTCAGACGAGCCCAATCGCTCCACCAGGCCCGAGCAGTCTCGACGACCGGCCACAAGCTCATGGAAGCGCCGGGAACCAAATAGGCATCGGCGGGAGGGCGAAGATTGTATTGATCGCCGCGCTTGCCCAGATAGCGCATCGCGACGAGCGCATCGAGCAGGCCGCGAATGCCACGGGGCGTTGTTCGAGTGGCCGCGGCGAGCTGGCCCACAGTGCGCTTGCCCGCGGCGAGGTGAGCAAAAACTTCGAGGTCCGAAGCTGATGCCAGGGCCTGTGCCTTCCACGCGCCCCAAACATCTTCGAGCAACGCCGGGGCGAAACGTGCGTCCGCTGTTTTTTCGCTCGCCATCGTCCTCACACTCCTAGAGACCGGCCGCCGGCGTTTTTTGTGGGATATTCGCCGGTGATGCGCCGTCCGATTTGAAACTAATTACGTTCCGCGAGAGCTTCACGAATGCCCACGATAGCGCGCTCGATTCCGTCACGATCCACGTCGAAATGTGTCACCATGCGAATCGAATGCGTTCCGACGCCCGAGGCGAGAATGCCGCGTTTTCCGAGGGCGGCGCAGATTTCCGCAGCGGTGCGTCCGCTCTTTTCGACGCCGAAAATCACGATATTCGTGCGCACGACCGCCGGATCGAGCGTTACGCCCGGCATTTCCGCAAGCGCTTCGGCGAGCCTGCGCGCGTTGCGGTGGTCCTCGGGCAGAAGCTTGGGCGATTCCTCGAGCGCGATGAGCCCCGCAGCGGCCAGTATGCCGGCCTGCCGCATTCCACCACCGAGCAGCTTGCGCACGGAGCGCGCCCGCGTAACGAAATCGTTCGATCCCAGTAGCATCGAGCCGACCGGTGCTCCCAGGCCTTTCGAGAGAGAAAACATCACTGAATCGCACTCGGCCGAGAGCTTCGCCACGGTGGTTCCGAGCGCAGCGGCGGCATTGAAGATGCGCGCGCCGTCCAGGTGTACCGGCAATCCGGCAGCGTGGGCGCCTTCGCAGATTTCCGCGGTCAATTCGGGCGAATAAAGCGTTCCTCCGGCCATGTTGTGCGTGTTCTCCAGGGTGACGAGCGCCGTTTGCGAAAAATAGTACGTTTTCGGCCGGATTTCGGCTTCGATCGCGGACCAGGAAAGAATGCCGTCAGCCGTAGGGATGGGCCGCGGAAAAGCGCCGGCGATGGCGGCCATCGAAGCCATTTCGTATTGATTCACATGCGCTTTGCGCTCGCAAATCACTTCGGTTCCCGGCCGCGTCCACAGCTTAACGGCAATCAGGTTTCCCATCGAGCCGGAGGGGACGAAGATCGCCTTTTCGCGGCCGAAAATTTCAGCGGCGCGCCGTTCGAGCCGATTCACCGTGGGGTCTTCGCCGTAGACGTCGTCCCCGACTTCGGCTTCCGCCATGGCCCGGCGCATGGCCGGCGTCGGCCGGGTGACGGTATCGCTGCGCAAATCCACGACGGTTTCGCTCATCAGGACTTTCCCCCGATTCGAATTTCCGGACTCCGTGCCGACCGTTTGACCATAAGAAACGCGATCGACGCCGTGAACCCTTCAGGCAAGAAGACGCACGAATACCTCGCTCGAGACCGTGAGACGCGACGGAACCAGGCGCAGGCGCCCGTCCACCATCTCCACCAGACCCTCCTCGGCAAGCGGGCGAACCAGGTCGCCGAGCGCCACGCGATACCGGTTTTCGATCCGGGCGAGATCGATCCCTTCGAGCTGGCGCAGGCCGAGGAAGAGTTCCTCTTCGAGCGATTGCCGCGAATCGAGCGTCTCGCGATGGTCAAGAGCCGCGCGGCCGTCGCGAATCGCCGCCACGTAATCGGTGGGCACGTGCAGGTTGGAAAATCGCTCGACGCCGTCGAAGGAGTGCGCGCCCGAACCGAAGCCGAGATAGGGTTCGCGGCGCCAGTATTTGATGTTGTGGAGCGAACGCCGGCCCGGCAGCGCCCAATTCGAGATTTCGTAATGCTCGTAGCCGCGCCGGGCGAGTTGCTCGCACGCCCGTTCGTAAAAATCCGCCGCGGCATCGTCGTCGGGAAGCGCGGGAACGCCGTACCGCGCGCCGCCAGCGAGCGATTCGCGGCCCAGGCGGCTGCCTTCGTCGAGTTCGAGCATATAGATCGAGATGTGCGCGGGCGCGAGATCCAGCAGCGCATCGAGCGACGCCTGCCAGCTTTCCGCCGTCTGGTGCGGAAGCCCGGCGATCAAATCGAAACTGAGATTATCGAATCCCGCTGCGCCGAGCGCCTGTGCGGCCGCATAGATATCGGCGCGGCGATGGCGACGGCCGACGGCTTTGAGTTCGCGGTCGTCGAAAGACTGCGCGCCGAGGCTGATGCGATTGAAACCGGCATCGCGCCAGGCGCGGGCTTTTTCCTCGGTGATCGTTTCGGGATCGGCTTCGAGCGTGACTTCCGCGAGCGGGCCGGGGAAAGCGTCGCGCACGGCCTGAACCATGCGCGCAAGAGCGGCAGGATCGAGCAGACTGGGAGTGCCTCCGCCGATATAGAGCGTTTCCGCGGCGAATTGCGGCGTTTCGTTTTGCCAGCGACGCAGACCGGTGGAACGATACAGCGTGGCGTGGCGAAGAATTTCCTGGCGAACCGCCTCGGCGTAGGAACCGTAGAGTTCGGAACGGAAAACTCCAGTCGAGAAATTGCAATAACTGCACTTCGCCTGGCAGAACGGCACCTGAACGTACACGCCGAGCCCGGTGCGTGGAGCGGGAGAACTTTGCGTGGAAGGCTGGTTCATGGATCGGGAACTACTTTCACTCGCACGCGCCGCTCGCGCGGCCCGTCGAATTCGCAAAAGAAAACTCTCTGCCAGCGCCCCAAGGCGAGACGCCCGCGCTCGACGAGGATCGTGGCGGAAACACCCACCAGCGCCGATTTGATGTGGGCGTCGGCGTTGCCTTCGAGGTGCTCGTAGCCCGCGCCAGGCGGGACGAGGCGATCGAGGGCGGCCGAGATGTCGCGGGCGACGGCGGGGTCGTCGTTTTCATTGACCAGGATTCCAGCGGTCGTGTGCGGCACGAAGAGATGGCAAACGCCCTCGCGAACCGCCGAGGTCTCGACGGCGCGTTCGACTTCCGCGGTGATTTCGACGAGCGCCACGCGCCGCGGCGTTCGCACCGCGAATTCGGATGCGAACGAGCGTTTCGCTGGACCCGATTCCGGCATCAGGACGAAGCGGCGAGCGCCTTGGACGTGGCCGCGCCGTAAAATCCGTACCACGGCTTGGCCGCTTCGATCGCGCGATTGACCCGTTCGATATTCTTCACGCCCTCGCCACGCAGCCACTCGGCGAGCGCCGCGCGACCCTGCTTGGCGTAGACCGGAATCCCTTCCTGCCACGTCGCGCGGCCGCAGAGAACGCCGGAAAAGGCAACGCCGGATTCCGCGGCGAGTTCGAGGCTTTCGATGAAGACCTCGTTCGCGACGCCGGCGGAAAGATAGATGAAGGGTTTGCGCGCGGCAGCGGCGGAGGCGCGGAAATGTTCCTTGGCTTCCTCGCGCGTATAGGCCGATTCGCCGCGGCAGGCGCTGGTTCCCTTGACGAAGGCGAGATTGACCGGGATTTCCACTTTGAGGACGTCGACGGCGTATTCCGGCTTCGAAAATTCCTCGATGCTACGCCGGACGAGTTCCGGCTTGCGCTTCGCGTAGTCGAGACCCTTGACGTCCATGGCGTCGTCGTAGCCGACGAATTCGAGGAAAAACGGAATGTCGGCAGCGACGCATTCGGCGCCCAGGCGTTCGACCCAGGCATGCTTTACGTCGTTGATTTCGGCGCTGTCGTACGGGCTGTAATACAGCAGCGCTTTGACGCAATCGGCTCCGGCCGCGGCGAGACGGTGCACCGACCAGTGGTCGAGCAGATCCGGCAAACGGCCCGGACGGGTGTTGTCGTAGCCGCTGCGCTCGTAGGCGAGCAGAAGGCCACAGGATTTGGCCCGATGGCGCGCCGCTTCGAGGCCGAATTCCGGATCGAGCAGGATCGCGCTGGCGTGCGGAGTCAATACTTCCGTCACCGTCTGCTTGAATTCCGCCATCATCCCGGGAGTGACGGCGCTCTTATCGACGCCTTTTGCCTTGGCAATCGCCGAGTGCAACGAGCCGCGCTGGTCCATGGCCGCGGCCGCAATCACGCCGCGCGAATTGGCGACGGCGTCGAGTTTTCGAAGTTTTCCGGGAGAGATTCGCACGTTCATAATCAACCCTTTCAAAGTACCGCAAAGCATCCGCGTCAGCAAGAGCCGCCACGGGCGGACCGAGAACGGCGATGCGCGCAGGCGCTAGTCGAGCAGAACGACGGCGTGGTGCGCCGAATCGGCGTTCGCCTCCGCTTCGAGCGCTTCGAGCAGCGAAAGTCCCTGCCAGGCGAGCATCGGGAGGAAACAGAGCGTGCGTTCCTGAAGTCCGTGATGTGGATAGAGAAGATCGGTCAGCAACTGCTCGTGGCGATCCAGAATGCCGGAGCGCATGCCGAGGGCGCGGCCGGCCTTTTCGTGCAATTTGCCGAATTGATAGAGCATCTTCCGCTCGGCCGTATCGAGCGCGCCGGCGAGCGTGGCATCGAGCCGAATGAGCGGCTCGCGCAGGCCGGCGAGCAATTCCTTCAATTTCGCTTCGCGCTCGGCGAAATCCTCGAGTAGATCCTCCGGCAGCGATTCGCGTTCCATCAGGACCCGCAGATGCTGGCGTCCCTGAAACACGTCCGTCATTTCCAGGCGATATTTCGAAAGAAGACGCGCGATCGGGCGCTCGACGATGGTGAAACCGGGGCGCGCCAAGACAGCGGGCATCGGCACGCCCAGCCGCCGATAAACCACCTGCGCCTGGGCGAGATAGGCGATTTCCGCTGCTCCGCCGATGTACGCGGCCGTGCCCAACAGCGCGTCCTGCACCACCGGGCGCAACAATACGTTGGCGCTCGTGCGCTCGGGATGCTGCTCGACCGCGGCGCGGAATTCCGAAGCCGTAAGATCCTGGTCGCCCACGCGGAGTTTGCCGCCGCGCGATTCCACCGGGAACCGCTTCCCATCCTTTTCCCAGAAGAGCAGCGTGCTTTCCTCGGTCACGCGCACCTGCGCATGATAGCCGCCGTTTACCAGGCGCTCGGCGCGTTCGAGCAGTGCGGCGTCGAGTTCCTCCTTCGCGTCCATCGCGGCGAGGTAGAGAGGCTTGGCCAATTGGTGCAGCCGAGCGTCGAGAGGGTCCAGCAGAATCAACCCGCGCGGACCGAGAAGGCGTGCAAGCAAACGCCCGAACGCCGATCCCAGGGTTTCGCCGAGGCGATACGCATTTTCGAGCGCGGCGGTGATCGAAGGCGTGGACGGCCCTTCGAGTTTCGCGCAAACCGATTCGACGGCCGACCTCACTTCCTCGGGCAGCGCGAGGCGCCCCACCGGTCCGCCGGCGGTTTCCGGCGCAAACGGCAATTCGTGCCGCTCGAAACCGGCGCGCGTGGGCCAGAAACATTGATTCACTTCCGTCAGGTCGTGGTCTTCGGTGGCCATCCAGAAAATCGGGACGGCGTCCACGCCGCTTTCCGTCAACTCGCGGGCCAAGCGCAATGCGCCGAGCGCCTTGTAAAACGTGTACGCGGGTCCGCTGAAAAGACCGACCTGCTGGCCGGTGACGATTGCGACGGCGCCTTTGCGGAAGCGCTCGATATTTTGCTCGGCGGCCGGATCGAGACCAAAGCGCCGGTTTTCGTCGGCCATGATCTTCGCCACTTGCGCGCGCGTTTCCGGAGCAAGATTGACGGCGCGCGCGGCGGCAAGAACGCCGTCGCGGCGTGGCGGATGGGAATAGAACGCGGAAAGATTCTGGAAGTCGTCGAGGTAGTCGGCGAGCAGCCGCGTCGAGTGCGGCAGCCGGGCGAAAGCGAAACGTGTACACTCCATGGGTTCGGTCATTGTCACACGGAGAAAGATGAGCGGGCAATCGCCCGGGATTCGTCCCTTGGCACGATTTTGCCCGAATGGCGCTCCGAACCGAAAGCCCGCGACGGCTCGGCACCTTTCGGCATCCGTATACTCGCGGCGCCGGAGGACTTAACGGCCGCAGCGAACCTTCAGCTTCGTCCCGCCGAAACCGCCGTTCCCACGCCGGCGAGAACGCGGTCAATTTCCTGCTTCGCCGCGTCGGAAAGCGGGCGCAGCGGCTCGCGCACCGGTCCGCCGTAATATCCCAGCCGGTCGAGAGCGTATTTCGCGCCGGCGACGCCATGTTTCGAAACGACTGTTTTGGACGCGGGCAAAAGTTTATCCTGCAACGAGCGGCCTTCCGCCAATTTTCCCGCAACGGCGAGTTCGTAAAGCTCGGCGCAAGCCTCGGGCAGCACGTCCGCGAGCGCCAGAATTCCGCCCGACGCACCCAGCAACACGGACCACAGCAACGAGCTTGCCGAGCCCACCAGGATGCGGAAGTCGCCGGCAGAAACGTGCTTCATCTCGGCCACGCGCTCTACCGAGCCGGAACTGTCCTTGATTCCGGCGATATTCGGATGGCTCGAAAGGCGCGCCACCAAGTCCGCTTCCACGGCGACGCCGGTATATTGCGGGATCGAATAGATGAGGATCGGAATGGGGGAAGCATCGGCGACGCGGCGGAAGAAATGTTCGAGCGCATCGACGGTCATTTGCGGCTTGTAGTAGTGCGGCGTGCGCACCAGAGCCACCTGATAGCCGAGTTGCGCCGCGCGCTCGGTGCGGGCGATGGTTTCCGCCGTGGATTCGGCCGCGGTGCCCGCAATCAGCAGCTTGCGCGAGTCGGCGGCTTCGGCCGTGGCGGCCCAAAGCGTCTCGGTTTCGGCCCAGCTAAGCAGAATCGCTTCGCCGGTCGAACCCGCGACAACGTAGCCGGCGAGCGGCGTGCGATTGTAGCGCGTCAGATTTTCGCGCAGATGCGCGATTGAAAGTCGGCCCTCGGAGTCAAATGGCGTCGCGATCGGCGCGAAGACCCCATCGAGAATCGGCGTCTCAGCCATCGGCGTTGCTCCTGCGTTCGGAAGATTCCGGCACGCGCTCGGGCGCGCGCGCCGCGCGTACGTGTTCGCCGCGATGTAAATCCTGCAGCGCGGCGACCTCGATCGCGTGCGTTTGCTGCTCGCGAATCGCCAGCGCGGCGGCGTGGGCCGCGGCGAGCGTGGTGATGCACGGCAGGTTGTAGCGGATGGCGGCGCGCCGGATCGAAATTTCGTCGTAAAAGGATTCCCGGCCGAGCGGCGTATTGATGACCAGGTGCACCTTGCCCGTCTTGATCCAGTCGATGATGTTCGGCCGGCCTTCGTTCACCTTGAAGACGGTTTCCACTTCGACGCCGCCGGCGCGGAGGGCCGCGGCGGTGCCGCGCGTCGCGACCAGATGGAATCCGGCGGCTTCGAGGGCGCGGCCGATGGGAGCAATGCTTTGCTTATCGCGGTCGTTGACGCTGAGGAACACTGTGCCTTCGTTTGGCAGCGCCGCGCCGGCGCCCGCCTGCGCTTTTGCGAAGGCCTGCGGAAATGTGCGCGCGATGCCCATTACCTCGCCGGTGGAACGCATCTCCGGGCCCAGAATCACGTCGACGCCGCGGAATTTATTGAAGGGGAAAACGGGCGATTTCACCGCGGAATAGTCGCGCACCGGAAGTTCCGGCACGCCGTTGGGCCGCGTGAGGGGCAGATCGATTTCGGCGAGCTTTCGCCCGGCCATCAGGCGCGCGGCAACTTTCGCCAGCGGCACTCCGGTCGCCTTGCTTACGTAGGGCACGGTGCGCGAGGCGCGGGGATTCACTTCGAGTACATAGACGACGTCGCGCTGAATGGCGTATTGCACGTTCATCAAGCCAACGACGCCAAGCGCGCAGGCCAGTTGCGCGGTGCACTCGCGAATGCGGTTGAGCACCTCCGGCTTCAGCGTGACGGGCGGCATGACGCAGGAGGAATCGCCGGAATGGATGCCGGCTTCCTCGATGTGTTCCATGATGCCGCCGATGACGACGCTTGTGCCGTCGGCGAGAGCGTCCACGTCCACTTCGGTGGCGCGTTCGAGGAATTTATCGATCAGAACCGGCTTGGGCGGCACCATTTCCGCGGCCCGCGCCACGTAATTGCGCACCGTTTCCAGATCGTAGGCGATCACCATCGCGCGCCCTCCGAGAACGTAGCTGGGCCGCACGAGCACTGGCAAACCGATTTCAGCGGCCACGCGAACGGCTTCTTCCGGCTCGTGCGCGATGCCGTGGCGCGGCTGAGGAATGCCCAGGCCATCGAGCAGGTGGCTGAAACGTTCCCGGTCCTCGGCGAGATCGATGGATTCGGGAGCGGTGCCAATGATCGGCGCGCCGCGCGCCTTGAGCGAGAGCGCCAGATTCAGCGGCGTCTGGCCGCCGAACTGAACGATCACACCCGTCGGCCGTTCGCGGCGAATCACTTCCATTACGTCTTCGAGGGTGAGCGGTTCGAAATAGAGGCGGTCGCTCGTGTCGTAATCGGTGGAAACGGTTTCCGGATTGCAATTCACCATCACCGTTTCGTATCCCTCTTCCTTGAGCGCAAACGCGGCGTGGCAGCAGCAGGAATCGAACTCAATTCCCTGCCCGATACGGTTTGGGCCGCTGCCGAGAATCACGATTTTGGGCCGCTCGACGGAATCGGCTTCGTCCTCATCCTCGTAGGTCGAGTAGAGGTACGGCGTGTAGGACTCGAATTCCGCCGCGCAGGTGTCGACGCGCTTGAAAACGGGGCGCAAGCCCAGTTCGGCGCGGCGCTCGGTGACGCGCTCGCCATCCACGCCCCAGAGCGCGGCGAGCCATTCGTCGGAGAGCCCCGAGCGCTTGGCTTCGAGCCATTGGTCGCGCGTCGCGCTGCTGATACCGGCGGCTGCGATTTCCTTTTCGAGCGAAACCACTTCGACCATCTGGCCGAGGAACCACGGATCGATTTTCGTGATCGAGCAGATTTCCTGGGCGCTCATGCCGCCGCGCAGCGCCGTCCAGATCCAGTGGATGCGCTCGGGATTCGGCACGAGCAGGCGCTCGCGCAGCTTCGCTTCGGTCGCGTCGGCCGGTGCGCGCCAACGGCCGGCTTCGAGCGAGCGAATTCCCTTGCCCAGCGCCTCCTTGAACGTCCTGCCGATGGCCATGACTTCGCCCACCGACTTCATCTGCGTGCCGAGCGTCGGTTCGGCGCCGGGGAATTTTTCGAACTGCCATTTCGGAATTTTCACGACGACGTAATCGATCGTCGGCTCGAAGCACGACGGCGTTTTCCGCGTGATGTCGTTCGGAATCTCGTCGAGCAGCAGGCCAACCGCGAGTTTGGCCGCGATTTTGGCGATCGGGAAACCAGTCGCCTTGCTCGCCAGCGCGGAGCTGCGCGAAACGCGCGGATTCATCTCGATTACGACCATCCGGCCGGTTTCGGGGTCCACGGCGAACTGGATGTTCGAGCCGCCGGTTTCGACGCCGACCTCGCGGATGATGGCCGCGGCGGCGTCGCGCATGCGCTGATATTCCTTGTCGGTCAGGGTCTGGGCCGGAGCGACGGTGATGGAATCGCCGGTGTGCACGCCCATGGGATCGAAATTTTCGATCGAGCAGATGACGACGAAATTGTCGCGGGCGTCGCGCATCACTTCGAGTTCGTATTCCTTCCACCCGAGAACGGATTCCTCGACGAGCGCCTCGTGGACGGGACTCGAATCGAGGGCGCGGGAAATCGCCTCGGCGAATTCCTCGCGGTTGTAGGCGATCGAGCCGCCGGTGCCGCCCAGGGTGAACGACGGCCGAATCACGATCGGATAGCCGAGCTGTTCGGCGACGGGGAGGGCGTCCCGAACGTTATTGACGAGCACCGAGGCCGGGACTTCGAGGCCGACCCTGCGGCAGGCATGCTTGAACCACAAACGGTCTTCGGCAACTTTGATCGCGCGCAGCGACGCGCCGATCAGCTTCACGCCGTATTTGTCGAGGATGCCGCGCTCGGCGAGTTCGACGGCCACGTTGAGGCCGGTTTGCCCTCCGACGGTCGGCAGAATGGCGTCGGGGCGTTCGGCGGCGATGATTTTTTCAAGGCTCGGCGGGGTTAGCGGCTCGATGTAGGTGCGGTCGGCGATTTCGGGATCGGTCATGATCGTGGCGGGGTTCGAATTCACCAGCACCACGCTGTAGCCTTCTCCGCGTAGCGCCTTGCACGCCTGCGTTCCCGAATAATCGAATTCGCAAGCCTGCCCGATCACGATCGGCCCGGAGCCGATGATCAGGATTTTCCGGATGTCGTCACGTTTCGGCATCTAGGTTGTTCTCGCTCGCCTTTCTCCCGTTCGCAAATCCGCCCAGCAACTCCCACGCTCTTGCGCAACTAGTCATCCCGAGCCCCAAAGCCTCCGGGTTCGGGATGACCATGTTTGCTACTTCTCGATCCAATTTCGCATACCTCAGCGGCTAAAGCCGCTTCTCCTCCTTGCCGGACGGCACGGCTGAAGCCGTGCCCTTGCACAAACTCCCGCGGCGCAATCTTCCTTCGTCGGCTGCTCGGCGTAAGGGCACGGCTTAAGCCGTGCCGACGAGTCACGCCTCCTCCAGCGGCTTTAGCCGCTGAGGGCATTCGTCCAATTTCCACAGGCCAGACGCGGAGGACCAAGCATGTTTCGAGGCGTCGCTCGCCAGTCCTGCTCTCACGGGATTCATGTGAATGTAGCGTAGATGCTCCTCGTAATCGGCAGCATCGCGAACCCGATGGTCCGTGAATCCGCGCTGCCAGACGGGGAGTGAGCGACCACAGGACTCGCCAATAACCCGGGAAGACCCTCCCTTTATGAATTGGACGGCGCGCTCCAGAGACAGCATCCCGGATGGCGTCAGCAGAGCGTGAAAATGGTCCGGCATCAGGACGAACCCATGAAGCAGGTATTTTCCCTCTTTGCGGTATCGCGCGAGGGCGTCCACGAAAGCGCGGCACGCCTCTGGCTGCTGAAAGACACGCCGGCTCTGCCAGGTACGAGACGTGATGAAATGCGTCCCTGGCGGCCCCACGTGTCGTTTCGGAATGGCCATCCATCCCTCAGCGGCTAAAGCCGCTTCTCCTCCCTGCCAGACGGCACGGCTGAAGCCGTGCCCTTGCACAACCCCCCCGGCGCGATCTTGCTTCGTCGGCGGCTCAGCGTAAGGGCACGACTTCAGTCGTGCCGATTGCGACTGCCACCTTCCAGAGGCTTTAGCCGCTGAAAGCCCGCTCCCTGGCCCCATGTCTTCATCCCGCGCGGGCCTCGCGCATCATTTCGACGAAACGGCCGAAGAGATACCGGGCATCATGCGGACCCGGCGACGCTTCGGGATGGTATTGCACGCTGAAGAGCGGCAACGAACGGTGGCGAATGCCTTCGTTCGTGCCGTCGTTCAAATTCACGTGCGTCACTTCGACATCGCCCGAAGGAAGCGAATCGGGATCCACCGCGAAACCGTGATTCTGCGCGGTGATTTCCACTTTTCCCGTCTGCAAATCCTTCACCGGATGGTTCGAGCCGTGATGGCCGAATTTCAGCTTGAAGGTGCGGCCGCCGAGGGCCAGGCCGCACAACTGATGCCCCAGGCAGATGCCGAAAATCGGCACGCGGCCGGCCATCTTGCGAATCGCTTCCACGGCGTAGCCGACCGGCTCGGGATCGCCCGGGCCATTCGAGAGAAAGACGCCGTCGGGCTTGAACGCGAGCGCATCTTCGGACGAAGTCGCCGCGGGAACAACCGTTACGCCGCAACCGAAATCCACGAGCAGGCGCAGAATGTTGCGCTTTATGCCGAAATCGTAAGCAACCACGCGCAGGCGGCGCTCGCTCGCAGGCGCTTCCGGCGTTTCCGCGCCGCGGGCCAGCGGAATCGAGCCGTCGCTCCACGCGTAGGGCTTCGCCACGCTCACGCGGCTCGCGAGGTCGAGCCCGGCCATCGCCGGCAGCGCTCGCGCTTCTTCAATCAGCCGTTCCGCCGGCGTTCCGTCGGTCGCCAGCACGCCGCGCAGCGCGCCCACGCGGCGGATATGGCGAACCAGCGCACGCGTATCCACGTCCCAGATGACCGGGACGCCGTTTCGCTCCAGGTACGCCTGTGCGGTTTCCTCCGAGCGCCAATTCGAAGCGAGCCCCGAAAATTCGCGGACCACGAGCGCCTCGATGTAGGGATGGTTCGCCTCTTCATCCTCGGGATTGGCGCCGATATTGCCGATGTGTGGATAGGTGAGGCAGACGATCTGCCCGGCGTAGCTCGGATCGGTGAAAACTTCCTGGTAGCCGGTGAGGCTGGTATTAAAAACGACTTCGCCGCCACGACGGACGCAAGCGCCCGCCGCGCGGCCGTTAAAGATCCGCCCGTCCTCGAGCGCCAAGGTGGCGCGGT